>JAEUKZ010000102.1 GCA_016793045.1 Alphaproteobacteria bacterium | reverse complement strand
TCGGTGCGGATGCCCGCCATCGGGCGGACGAAGTATTCGATCATCCCGTTGGTCTCGGGATGGTTGACGTCGAAGCGGTAGAGTTCGCCGTCGCACACGACGTCGATGCCGGCCTGCTCCTGCGTGTGGAGGACGACGCGCGTCGCGTCGATCACCGCCTGCTCGGTCGGGTAGGCGGCGAGCCAGTCGGGGATCGGGTAGGACCCGACGACGGTGGTCTGGATGCGCGGCGCCTTCGCGCCCGTGGCTTCGGCCATGGCTTCCCCTCCAAGTAAGTATCCGGATGGTTACTTAGAGGATTCCGTGCGCGCCGGCAAGGCGCCGGCGCGGCTTCAGAACTCGCCGCTGCGGACGTCGAAATGCGTCTCCTTGTCCCAGCTCTGCTTGCCGGCGGCGACCCATTCGGCGACCCAGTCGATCATCCGGCCGACCGGCACGTTCGGATAGCCGAACAGCCGCGCCGCCTCGCCGGTGTTGACCAGCCAGCAGGTGGGCTCCTCGCTGCCTTCGAGCAGCGCCGAGCGGCCGAAGCGCGCCGCGAAGGCGTTGGCGAGGACACGCACGCTCAGGGTCTCGGGCCCGCTGACGTTGAGGCCGGAGGTCGGCGCGGTGCAGTGGCGCAGCGCGCGCAGGACGTGGCTGTTGGCGTCGCCCTGCCAGATCACGTTGACGTGGCCGGTGGCGACGCTGATCGGCTTGCGCTCGAAGACGCGGCGCGCGATGTCGTGCAGGACGCCGTAGCGCATGTCGATCGCATAGTTGAGGCGGATCAGCCGTCCGGGCGTTCCGAGCGTCTTGGAGAAGTGCTCGAACAGCCGCTCACGCGCGACGACCGACCAGGCGTATTCGCCCGGCGGCGGCTTGGTCGGCGTTGCCTCGGTGGCCCCCTGCGAATAGACGTGGACATAGGGATAGACGCAGCCCGAGGAGAACGCCGCGATGCGCGAATCGCGGTAGCGCTGCGCCACCAGCGCCGGCACATAGGCGTTCATCGCCCAGGTCAGGTGCTCCGCGCCCGCGGAGCCGAACTTTCGGCCGGCCATGTAGACGACGTTCTTCACGTCGGGCAGGCGGGCGACGGCGTCGCGGTCCGCGAGATCGGCCTGGATGCATTCGATGCCGGCGGCGGCGAGCTGGTCCTTGAGGCCCTTCTCGCTGAAGCGTGCCACCGCGAGGATGCGCTTGTCCGGCGCGGCGCGGCGGGCGAGCCGGGCGAGGGTCGGCCCCATCTTGCCGCCGACGCCGAGGATCACGATGTCGCCGTCGAGCGCGCGCAGGTCCGCGACCAGCGCCGCCGAGGGGCGCGTCATGAACTCTTCGAGCTCGGCGATGTCGGCGAAATGCTGCGGCAGGTGAAGCGGGTCGAGAAGGGCGGTCATGGTCCTGTGCGCCTGATTGAAGCGGATCGGCGTTTCTACCACGCGGCGCATGGCACCGCGACGGGCGGTGGCCCGGCGGTTTTCGCAGCGCGGCCCGCAGGAATGGCGTGCGCCGGACGTGGAGAAGGGAACGGCCCGGTCGACCCGAAGGGATTCCGCGATGATCAAACTGCCCTGCATGGTGTTTTCCGCCCTGGCGATCGCGGCGGCCGCATGGGCGGAGGAACCGGTTACGAACGCGCTGCCCGATCCGGTCGCCAGCCCCGCCCCGGCGGCGGGCGCGTCCAGCACGATGCAGCCCGGCGAGGTGCTGGGCGGCCTGCGACCGCCGGCCGTCGCTCCGGCGCCGCCCGGCGCTGCCGATCAGGGTGGCCCGCGCCGCCGCATGAGCGCGGAGCGCCGCGAATGGCTGCGCGAGCGGCTGGCGCGGATGAGTCCGGAACAGCGCGCCGTGGTTCTCGAGCGGCTGCGCGAGCGGCGGGCGCAGCGCCAGGCCGGCGCGCCGAACTGACTAGGATGTCTCGCCCGCCGGCGGCGGGGGCCGGATGAAGACGAAGCGCTGATAGGCCCAGCCGAGCGCGATCAGGCAGGCGCCGAGCCCGAGGAACGACAGGGCGCGCCACAGCCCGGCAAGCGCCGAGAGGTCGCTGATGAACACCTTGGCGACGGCGAGCGCCACCACCGCGAGCGAGGCCCAGCGCAGCGCCGGCAGGCCGATCCGGATGCCGGCGGCGAGCAGCGCGAAGCCGTAGGCGAGCCACGCGACCGAGTAGCTGTACCATTCCGCATCGCCGGGCGCGGCGCCGAAGATGCTGACGGCAATGATCGGACCCGCGAAGCCGTGCCGCACCTCGAGCGTCACGTAGATGAGGCCGAGCAGCAGCGCCGCGGTTGCGCAGATGCCGCGCCAGGTCGCACCGACGAACGGTTCGGCGCGGCGCCCGAACGCCGCCAGCAGCAGGCCGGGCAGGGCATAGGCGGGAAGCAGCCAGTCGGCGATCATCGTCTCGCCCACCGCGATGCGCGAGAGCAGCGGCGAGTCGGCGAGCAGCACCAGCGGCCCGAATGCGACGGCCGCGCCGGCGACGGCGATGACCGCGCACCAGCGGTAGAGCAGGCGGCCATTGCGGCGATGGATTTCGAGCAACACGACCGCCGCCAGCAGCCAGAAGCTCAGCATCAGCGCCGGCTCGGTGAAGCGCGCCAGCGGCTCGGCGAGTTTGCCGCCGCTCATCAGGTGATGGATCTCGAGCGTCCCGAGCGCCATCGCGAGGATGACGGCGCCGGTCTCGATCAGGGTCGCGTCGCGGTCGAGCGCCACGGCGCGGAATACGCGGGCGGCGTGGGCGAACGCGAGGATCGGGATGCCGTAGGCGTAGAGCAGGCCGTTGACGATCGGCCAGGTGCCGAGGTCGTAGTCGACGATGAAGCGGTTGAGGACGAGCCGCGACAGCACCGCGCCGGCGACCAGCGCCGCGACGTGGCGGAGCGCCGCCAGGCGGATGCGCCGGTAGACCTCGGCGATCGCTGCGACGAGGATCGCGAGGCCCACCGTCAACCAGGCGAGCGACAGGGCGATCGTCATCGCGAAGGCGCAGGCGGCGATGACGCCGATGGCGTAGACCGCGAGCGCGGCTTCGAAGCGCGCCTCGGCGCGCAACGGCGCCACGCGCGTCGCGGCGAAGAGGTTGAGCGCGGCCAGGGCCAGGGCGACGCCGGACCACGGCAGGTCGGGGGCGCCGCCGCCGAGCCGCCCATAGCCGATGACGGCGAGCGCGAGCGGCACCGCGGCCGACAGCGCAGCCCAGCCGGACGGCAGCGCGCTGCCCGCCATCGCGGCGAAGCCGCCGATGCCGAACAGCGCCGCGAGGATCGTCGCGGCGGCGAGGAAGACCGGCGGGCCGGGGATCAACTGGAACGCCTGGCTGGTCTCGACCGACGGGACGATCTCCGTCAGCGTGGGCTCATGCCAGACGGCGGCGATCGCCACCGCCGCGGCGGCGCCGACCCAGGCGATGTGGCCGAAGACCTGCTCGATCCGTCCGCCCGCGAGCAGCAGCGCGCAGAACAGGCCGAAGGGCAGCAGGCCGATCGGCTGGTAGTGCGCCATGCGCAAGGTGACGAAGAACAGCGCCGCGGCCGTCGCCATGCCGCCCCACACGGCGAACTCGAACGGCGTCAGGCGGAACTGCACGGGCTTCGCCACCAGCACCGCCGGCGCGAAGCGCAGGGTGGCGGCGATCCACGCCACCAGCACGGCGAAGCCGAGCGCGAACCAGGCGAGCAGCGCGCCGTCGGGCGCCATCCAGTTGTCGGCGATCCACAGCAGGCTCAGCCCTGCGAAGCCGGCATGGCCGGACCAGGCGAGCCACCACCAGCGCCGATGGCGCACCAGCGCGAAGCACGCGGCGGTGACGAACAGAAGATACGCCATCAGCCCGACGACCGCCCCGCGCGGATCGCCGGCCAGCAGCGGCGTGATGTAGGCGCCGACCAGCCCGACCAGCGCGATGAACTGCCCCTGCAGGAGCGACAGCGCGACCGCGCCGAGCGCGATTGCCGCCAGGGCGGCGAAGGCGACCAGCGAGGGAATCAGGTCGTGGAGGGAATAGGCGGCATAGATGCTTGCGAACGCGATGACGACGCCGGCGGCGCTGATCGCCTTCGGGACGTAGCCTTCGGCCAGCGGCTCGAGTGCGGCCCAGTGGTGCCAGCGCTCGCGCAGAGCCTCGCCCGCGGCGGCGAGGCCGAGGCCGAGCAGGAGGCCGAGCGTCACGCGGGTCCCCGGGCCGAGCAGCCCCGCTTCGATCGAGTAGCGCACGAGGAAGACGCCGCCGAGCGCGAGCGCGACGGCGCCGAGCCACACCGCCCAGCGCTCCGTGAGCTTCTGCTCGAAGCTGACGCGCGGTCCCGCCGCGGCCGGCATCGGCGGCTCTGACGCGAAGATCGGCTCGGGCGGCGGTTCAGGCGGCGGCGCAACGGGCGGCGGCGCCGCTTCGGCGCCCGCCGCCGACGGTGCTGCGGCGTCGTCCGCGATCGGCGGCGGCGCGTCGGCGGCTGGTGCCGCCTGCGCCGCCTGCACCGGTTCGACCGCGTGGCGCCCGCTGTGCAGCGCGACCAGCGCTCGTTCGAGCCGCACCACGCGTTGCTTCAGGCCCCGGATCTTCACCAGTGCCACGATCGGCGCCAGAAAGACGAACGCCGCGTACAGGAACAGCCACAGAAAGTCGTCCAAGAATCCCCCCAAGCCCGGCGGCCCGGGAGTCTAGGTCGTCGCGCTGCGCGGCGCCAGGACGGTGCGCGCCCCTAAAGGGCCTTCGCCGCGGCCAAAACCTCCTCGACATGGCCGGGCACCTTGACGCCGCGCCAGACGGCGCGCACCACGCCGGCCTTGTCGATCAGGAAGGTCGATCGCTCGATGCCCATGTACTTGCGGCCGTAGAGGCTCTTTTCGGTCCAGGCGCCATAGGCCTGCAGCACCTTGGTTTCGGTGTCCGCGGCGAGGTGGAACTTGAGACCGTATTTCGCGCGGAACTTGCCGTGGCTCTTCTCGCTGTCCTTGGAGATGCCGACGATCTCGGCGCCCACCTTGCCGAACTGCGGCAGGTTGTCGTTGAAGCCGCAGGCTTCCTTGGTGCAGCCGGGCGTGTCGTCGCGGGGATAGAAGTAGACGACCACGGCCTTGCCCTTGAGCGCCGAGAGCGTGATCGTCCCCGTATCGGTCGGCAGGGTGAAGTCGGGCGCCCTGTCGCCGACCTTGGGGCCGGCCGCGGCCTTTGCCGGCGCCGCCTTCGGAGCGGCCTTCTTCGCGGATTTCTTCGCCGTCGCCATCGCTGGTCCTCCCGTCGTCGCGCGTGTCGCGCGATGATCGAGGCGTGGTGCGGTCGAAGTCAACCCGTCACGGCAACGGCGGCGGGGCCCGCGCGAGCCCCGCCGCCGTCCGCTGCCGCGCCCGTCCTAGGCGGCGCGGACGTCGGCCAGGAACTGATCGACCTGCCGGCGCAGCGCTTCGGCCTGCTGCGACAGTTCCTCCGAGGCCGACATCACCTGCGTGGCGGCGGAGCCGGTCTCGGCCGCCGCCTGGCTGACGCCGCCGATGTTCGACGACACCTCCTGCGTGCCCGCCGAGGCCTGCTGGACGTTGCGCGCGATCTCCTGCGTCGCCGCGCCCTGTTCCTCGATTGCGGAGGCGATCGTCGTCGCGATCTCGTTGATCTGCACGATCGTCCCGCCGATGCCCTCGATGGCGCCGACCGACTGGTTCGTCGCGCCCTGGATCATGTTGACCTGCGCCGCAATCTCCTCGGTCGCCTTCGCGGTCTGGTTGGCGAGGTTCTTCACTTCCGCCGCCACGACCGCGAAGCCCTTGCCGGCTTCGCCGGCGCGGGCCGCCTCGATCGTCGCATTCAGCGCCAGCAGGTTGGTCTGGCTGGCGATGTCGTTGATCAGCTTGACGACGTCGCCGATCTTCGCCGCGCCTTCGGCGAGGCCCTTGACCACGCCGGTCGTGCGGTTCGATTCCTCGACCGCCTTGCCGGCGATCTTCGCCGACTGCGAGACCTGGCGGGTGATCTCGGCGATCGACGACGACAGCTCTTCGGTCGCAGTCGCGACCGTGGTGACGTTGGACGATGCCTGCTCGGAGGCGGCGGCCACGGCCGTCGACTGGCGCGAGGTCTCCTCTGCCGTCGCGGTCATCGAGGTCGCCGACGCCTTGAGCTCGGTCGAAGCCGACGTCACCGCGTTGAGCACCGATGCGGCCTCGGCGTCGAACTTCTGCGTCAGCGCCTCGATGCGCTTCGCACGCTCCTCGCGCGTGCGCGCCTCTTCGAGCTCCTTCGCGGCGAGGTCGCGCGCCTTGATCATGTTCTCCTTGAACACCTGGACGGAGGCGGCCATCCGGCCGATCTCGTCGCGGTTGTCGCGTGCCGGCACCTCGGTCTCGAACTTGCCGTCGGCGAGCGCGGTCATTGCCCCGGTCATCGAGGTGATCGGGCCGACGATGCCGCGGCCGATCAGCCAGGCGAGCGAGCCGCCGAGCGCGAGCGCGATGCCGGTGAAGGTCAAGGCGACGGTGATCGCGCGCGTGATCTCCTCGCGGCTCGTCGTGCGGACCTCGTTGAGCGCAGACTGCTGCGAGGCCTTGAGCGCCTCGAGCGCTTCGGCGATCTCGCCGGCCATCCGGGCGCCGACGTCGTTGATCAGCCGGTTGGCCTCCGCGATTTCAACCGCCGCAGCCTGGAACGCTGCCGTGAATTGCGGCACCAGGTCGGCGACCCGCCGGATCTTGGCGGCGCGCTCCGGCGCGTTCGCCGCGTCGGCGGCGCGCTGCAGCGACGGCACGATCGTCGTGAGCTGCTGGTTGGCGGTGGTCAGCAGCGCCGGTTCCGGCGCCGTGACGTAGCGGTTGGCGTTGAGGCGCGCGAGCATCAGCGCTTCCTGCGCGAGGCCGAGATCGGCGGCCGTGGCGAGATCGCGATCGGCCATCGTCTCCTGGATGATTTCGCTCACCGCCATGCGCAGCCTGGCGCCGAGCGGCAGCATGACGTCATTGACCGCGCGGTCGCGCTCGGTCCGCTTGCGCACGATCTGCTCGAAGTTGGCCATGTACTGCTCGACCATCGCCTTGACGCGCCCGAGCTGCTGGCGCCGTTCCGCGTCGCTCGCGTTCGCGATCGCAGCGCTCACCAGTCCGCTCAGGGTCTGGCCGCGTTCGCGCACGGTTGCGGCGACTTGCGGCGAACCGTTCTGCGAATAGATCAGGACATTGCGGCGCAGGCCGACGAGGAAGCGGTCCGCGTCGACGACGCGCACAGTGTTCTCGGCGATCGAGGCGTAGCGTTCGAAGCTCGCCTCTCCGCCGGTGAGCCCGAAATATCCGGTGGTTGCGACGGCAACGAGCAGCAGCAGCACGGCTGCGAACCCGCCGGTGATACGAGTCCCGACCTTGAGGTGGGAATTCAGTTTGGTGATGGACATCCGTTTCTCCATGACCGGACGGCCGCAGCTCCCCCACGGCGCCGGCATTACCAGAAGTTGAAGCCGATCAAGGGTTTGACCGACTCTAGGAATCCAGCCGCTTCGTCCTGACGCGCACGCACGACATGGGGAAGTAGCTGGAATAGCGTGATATTTTTCCTTTTTTGCAGATTAGAATCATGTCATTTTTAATATGGAGTTCTTGACATATGGTAAGGTGCCAATAGTCACTTCGTTCTAGCCTTTTCGACCGACGCGCGAGTCGCGGCGGAACTTCTGCCCGAAATTCCGGCAGCCGATACAACTTTCGTGCCGTGCGTGACGATGCCGTCGATGCGCCGGCGGCGTACCGCCGTGGCAGGAAACGCGGACGTCAAATCGTCCGCGCGCGCCGGCGCAATGCCGTCATGCGTGCCGCAGGCCGCTCAGCGACGCGTTGTGCCGGGTCCGTAGGCGCGCAGGAACGCCGCGACCGCGAGGTCGACGCGGCGATCGATGTCGATCGGCGGTTCGATCGCCACGCCGAGCAGCGTGCAGAGGTGCGCGTGGCTGCTCATCATGCCGAAGAAATGCTCGGCGGCGACCATCGGATCGGCAACCGCCAGCCGGCCGCGCAGCGCTTCTGCGGCGAGATACTCGGCGAGGCGGCGGCGTGCCTGGCCCGGGCCGGCCTGGACGAACAGGGCGCCGAGGCGCGGATGCTGCGCGCTCGTCGCGACCAGGATGCGCTTCAGCCGGATCGCGCGCTCGTCGAGCATCAGGGTCATGAAGTCGCGTCCGAGCGTGGCGAGGACCGCGGCGGGCTCGGCGCCGGGATCCGGCTCGGCGACCACCTTCGTGATGCGATCGACCGAATCCTCGACGATGGCGACGAAGAGGTCTTCCTTGGTCGCGAAGGCGTTGTAGATCGTCTGCTTGGACACGCCCGCGGCCAGCGCGATCGCTTCCATGCTCACGTCGTGGCCCTGCTCCATGAACAGGCGGCGCGCGGCATCGATGATGGCGCGCCGCTTGGCCGGATCGGGTCGGCGGCCGCGGCCGCTCGAACTGCTCGGGGTCGCGCGAATGGGCGGTGACTCCTCAACTCGCCGGGACGTCGGGAACCTTCGCCTGCTCGGGCGGCAGCAGGCGCTGGAAGATTGCGCGCACCTTGGCGCCGGTCTCGGGGACGAGCGCTTCGAGCGCCGCGAAGTCGGCGACCCCGGCGGCGCGCGCGAGCGCGGCGCCGACCTGGTGGGGCGCATCCTGCATGTCGTAGGCCGGGTCGGCATAGAGCCGCAGCGCCGCCTGCAGTGCCTGCCACAACGCCAGGGCGCGCTGCAGCGCCGTGCCGTCCTCGGCCGGGAGCGCGCCCGCCGCGGTCGCGGCGGCGAGGGCCGCGGCGGTGTTGGCGGCCAGGATCTCCGGCCGCTCGGCGGCGTCGCGCAGCTGGACGTACTGGGCGATGAATTCGACGTCGATCAGTCCGCCGACGCGGTGCTTGATGTCCCAGGCGCCGGCCTTGCGGTGCTCGCGCTCGATCAGCGCGCGCATGCCCGCGACGTCCGCGGCGAGGGTCGCGGGATCGCGGCGGCGGCACAGCAGCGTGCGGATCGCGGCATCGATGCGCGCGCGCAGCGCATCGGGACCGGTGATCGCGCGGGCGCGGGTGAGCGCCATGTGCTCCCAGGTCCAGGCGTCGGATTCATAGTAGGCGGCGAAGCCGGCGATGTTCGCGGCAATCGGCCCCTTCGAGCCGGAGGGCCGCAGCCGCGTGTCGAGCTCGTAGAGCTTGCCCTCGCCGGTCGCGGCGGTGACGGCGTTGATGATCCGGCTCGCGAGACGGATGTAGTAGAGGCTGACCGGCAGCGGCCGCGTGCCGTTGGAGGTCTCGACGCCCTCCGGCGTCTCATACAGGAAGACGAGGTCGAGGTCCGAGGTGAGCGTGAGTTCGCGGCTGCCGAGCTTGCCGTAGGCGACGACCGCGAGATGGCCGCCGGGGACCACGCCGTGCGCCCGCGCGAATTCGGCCTCGACGGCGGGCTGCAGCGCCGCGACCGCGGTTTCGGCGATGTTGGCGAGCGCGGCTCCGGCGCGCGCCGCGCCGACGAGGCCGCGCAGCATCTGCACCCCGACCTGGAAGACGCGGTCGTTCTTCCAGCGCCGCGCGTAGTCGAGCGCGTCCTGGAAGTCGCGCGCCTGGCGCAGCATGTCGGCGAGCTCGGCGGCGAGCGTCGCGCGGTCGGGCAGCTCGCGATAGAACTCCGGCGACAGCACGAAGTCGAGGAGCTGCGGCCGGACGCTGAGCTGCCCGGCCAGCATCGGCGACGCGCCCATGATCTCCGCCACCACGTCGAGCAGGCTCGGGTTCGAGTAGAAGAGCGAGAACAGCTGCACCCCCGACGGCAGGCGGCCGAGGAACTCGTCGAAGCGCAGAAAGGCGTTGTCGGGGTTGGGCGTGCGCGCGAGCGCGCCGAGCAGCGTCGGCATCAGCTCGGTCAGCAGTTCGCGCGCACGCGAACTGCGCATCGCCCGATAGCGGCCGTGATGCCAGCCGCGCACGACGCTGGAGAGCTTCTGCGGCTCGCGGAAGCCGAGACGCGTCAGCGTCTCGATCGTCGCCGGGTCGTCGTCGGTGCCGGTGAAGACGAGGCTGCCGGGGCCGCCGAGCGTCGGCGCATCCTCGAACAGGTCGGCGTAGTGGCGTTCGACCGTCTGCAGCGTCGCCATCAGCTGGTCGGCGAAGTCCCGCCGCGTGCGATGGCCGAGAAAGGTCGCGAGCGCGGCGAGCCCGGTCTCGTCGCGCGGCAGCGAATGGGTCTGCTGGTCGTCGATCATCTGCAGCCGGTGCTCGACCCGCCGCAGTATCGCGTAGGCCGCGGTCAGATCGCCTGCGGCCTTGGCGTCGATCTTGCCCGCCTCGGCGAGCGCGGCAAGCGCTTCGCAGGTGGCGCGCTTGCGCAGGGCGGGGATGCGGCCGCCCCAGATGAGCTGGTTGGTCTGGGCGTAGAACTCGATCTCGCGGATGCCGCCGCGGCCGATCTTGACGTTGTGGCCGGCGATGGCGACCGTCCCGCCGCCGCGATGGGCGTTGATCTGGCGCTTGATCGAGTGGATGTCCTGGATCGCGGCGAAGTCGAGATGCTTGCGCCAGATGTAAGGCCGCAGGCAGGCGACGAAGGCGTCGCCGGCGGCAAGGTCGCCGGCGGCGGGCCGCGCCTTGATCATCGCCGCGCGCTCCCAGTTCTGGCCGAACGTCTCGTAGTAGGTTTCGGCGGCCGCGGTGGTGAGCGCGAGCGGCGTCGAGCCCGGGTCGGGGCGCAGGCGCAGGTCGGTGCGCGCGACGTAGCCGTCGGACGTGCGTTCGTCGAGCAGCTGGACGATGCGGCGCGCGATGCGCACGAAGACCTGCTGCAAACGGTCGGGCGCCTCGGAGACGATGCGCTCGCGGTCGTAGAGCACGATCAGGTCGATGTCGCTCGAGTAGTTGAGCTCGCGCGCGCCGAGCTTGCCCATGGCGAGAACGACGAGGCCGCTGTCGCGTTCCGGATCGTCGGGATGGCGCAGCGTGATCGCGCCCTGGGCTGCGGCCTCGCGCAGCGCCTGGGCCGAGGCGCGGCGCAGCGCGAACTCGGCGAGGTCGCTCAGCGCGCCGGTCACGCGCCCCAGGTCCCACAGCCCGCCGATGTCGGCGACCGCGGCCGTCAGTGCGACTCTCCGCCGCAGCCGCCGCAGCGCGCCCGCCAGTGCCGCCCCGCTCGCCGGGTGGAGGCATTCTTGGTCCGCCTCCGCCATGGCTGCCTTCAAGGCGCGGTCGGGGCCGTCGCGGAGCAGGCATGCGCCGAAGCCGGCGTCGAGCGACAGGCAGTCCGAGAGGAACGGCGAGTTTCCGAATACCGCATCGAGGAGCGGTCGCGCACTCGTGATGGCATCGGTGAGCCAGCCGCCCGCGTTACGGTCCTCCAGATCGCGCGCCGCGGCGGCAAGGCGCTCGGTTTCCCGGACCGCGCGGTCGGGCTGTGCCGGCGCGGGCCACGCGGCGCCGGCGAGGGCGGAGTCAATGATCGGCATCGTTGACCTTGCTTTGACGCAAAGCGTTTACTGTGGCAAGCAGCCAATGTAAGCCGCGGATCGGAATAGGATTTGGGCCGGTTGAACGCCGGCCTGCGGAAGCGGCGGCGCTGCCCCGCGCCGCATCAGGAGGACCCCGGAGCTCGTGCTGACCCGTCCGGCCAGGATCATTGCCGAAATCGTCATGACGGCGACTGTCATCGCGTCCATGGCGGTCGCGCTGGTGGCGTGGCGGCTGTCGTCGGGACCGATCTCCCTGGCCTTCGTCACCCCGATCATCGAGCGCGCCCTCGACCCCGGCGACGGCAGCTACAGCGTCCACATTGACGATACGGTCATTCAATGGAACGACCGTCGCACCCTGCCGGAGTTCCGGGTGCAGGGGCTTCACGTCCTCGGGCCGGAGGGCGACCTCATGGCCGAGGCGCCGGCGGCGGCTGTCAGGCTGTCCATCCGCGCGCTGCTGGCCGGGCGCCTGGCGCCGACGCGGATCGACCTGATCGGGCCGCACATCACGCTCGAACGCTCCGCCGACGGTGTTCGCCTCCTCCATGGCGCGCCGGGCACCGCCGCGCCGGGCGGCCAGACCGATCGCGCCTCGATGCTGGCGCTGCTGCTGCCGGAGCTCGGCGGTACCGGCGAGGTCGACGGCGTGCTGCGCGATGTCGGCGCCGTCGGCGTGATCGGTGCGGCGGTGACGCTCGAGGACCGCGTGACCGGGCGCGTCTGGTACGCGCCGACCGCCGACATCGTGATCGTGCGGGGGCGCGGCGCGCTGCGCGCGCGCATGAGCGCGAATGTCGAGGTGGCCGGCCAGTCCGCGCGGATCGAAGGCAACGCGACGCTCGACATCGAGGCCGGACGGGTCGACCTGTCGATCGTCCTGCCGCGGCTCGACAGCGCCATGATCGCGATGGCCGACCCGGGCCTGTCGCAGGTGGGGACGCTGCGCGCGGAGATCGGCGGGCGGATCGAGATGGTCGTCGGCGTCGCCGATGGCGTGCGCGCCGCGAGCATCGATCTCTATACCGGTCCGGGGACGCTGTCCGACGAACGGCTGTTCCCCGAGCCCCTGCAGTTCGCCGGGCTGCGGCTCCGCGCCCGCAGCGAAGGCAGCCTCGACACGGTGAGTTTCGAAGCGACCGCGATCGAGATCGCCGGCGCAACGCTCACCGCGAGCGGTCGCATCGAGCATGCGATGTCCCAGCCGATGCTGATGCTCAACGCCGAAGCGCGCAACGTCCAGGCCGACGAGCTGCGCCTGCTCTGGCCCAACGGCGTCGGACCCGGTGCGCGGCAATGGGTGACCGCGAACATCTCCGAGGGAATCGTCGAGGAGGGCACGCTCGAACTGGTCGCGCGCATGCCGGAAGGCTCGACGCCGCCGGTCGTCGTCGAGCGGCTCGACGCCCGGATGCGCTACTCCGGCCTGAAGATCAACTACCGCGACCCGATGACGCCGGTGCACGGCGTCGGCGGCACGGCGACCTTCACCGCCGCGCGCGCCGTCTTCGACGTCGACAGCGGCAGCGCGCTCGGGCTGCGCGTCGATTCCGGCCAGATCGTGATTTCCGGCCTCGACGAAGAAGACCAGGCGGCGACGATCGATCTCGTCATCCGCGGCCCGACGCGCGACGCGCTGCAGATCATCGACGGGCCGCCGCTCGGCTACATAAGGCGGATCAACAAGACGCCCGGCGATTTCGGGGGCAACGCGTCGGCGCGCCTCCAGCTCCGCATGCCGCTGATCCGGACCCTGACGATGGACGATGTCCAGGTCGCCGCGGCCGGCACCGCGACCAACTTCCAGCTGCGCCATGCGGCGCTCGAGCAGGACGTCCGCGGCGGGACGCTCAACTTCCGCGTCGACGACCGCGGCATCGATCTCAACGGCCGCGTGACGCTCGGCACGGTGCTGGCCGAAGTCGAGCTGACGCGCAACTTCGCCCCCAATGCGCCCTTCGTGATGCGCACGCATGCGCGCGGCCGGGTGTCGGCGAGCGATCTGGCGACGTTCCGCCTCGATCCGCGGCCGTGGCTCGAAGGCACGGTCGTGCTCGATCTCGTCCATACCGAGAACCGCAACCGGCGCGACGAGGTCGTCATCGACGCGACGCTCGACGATTCGGAGATGCGGATCGCCGCGCTCGACTGGAGCAAGCGGCGCGGCGTGCGCGGCACGGCGCGCTTCGAGATCGGCATCGCCGGCGACCGCGCCAGCGAACTGCGGAGCTTCCGCCTGTCGACCGCCGGCCTCGAGGCGCGCGGCAGCGGCACCTTCGCGCCGGACGGCCATGCGCTGCGCGTGCTGCGGATGGACCAGCTCGCCACCGGTCAGACGCGCGTGCGCGCGGTCGCGACGTTCGAGGCGCAGCTCATCTCGGTCGAGATGTCCGGCGCGGCGTTCGATCTCGCGCCGCTGCTGCGCGACATCAACCGCGGCGGCTCAGGCACGATGAGCCGGACCGACGCGCCGGCGATCCAGATCCAGGCCGAACTGGACCGCGTCATCATCGATCCCAACCGCTCGATCGAGCGCGTGCGCTTCTCCGGGCGGCGCAGCGGCGAGCGCTGGCAGTCCGCCGAACTCGAGACCGGGCCGCGCTCCGACGGCGCGCCGCAGCTGCGCGCGGTCGTGCGCACGGAGAGCGGGGGCCGCCGCAGCCTGCGCGTCGTGTCGCCCGATCTCGGCGCGGTCGCCGCCGCCTTCGGCATCTCGCCCAACGTGCGCGGCGGCCGGCTCGAGATCACCGGCGCCACCGACGAGAACCGGGAATCGAAGCCGATGGTGGGACGCATCGAGGCGCGCGACTTCCGCGTCGTCAACGCGCCGGTGCTGGCGCGCATCCTCGGCGTGGCGCTGCTGACCGGCATCGGCGATGCGCTGCGCGGCGACGGCATCTCGTTCTCGCAGCTCGATGGCCAGTTCGAGTTCGGCGGCGGACGGCTGACGATGCGCAACTGGCACGCCTACGGCAGCTCGATCGGCATGACCGCGACCGGATCGCTCGATCTCGACGCCGGCGTGATGGCGGTGGACGGCGTCGTGGTGCCGGCCTACGCGATCAACGGGCTGGTCGCCAACATACCGGTCATCGGCCAGATCTTCGCGGGCGGGCCGGGGGGCGGCATGTTTGCCGCCAACTATCGTGCCACCGGCTCGCTCAACGATCCGCGCGTCTCCGTGAACATGCTCTCGGCGCTGGCGCCGGGCTTCCTGCGCAACCTCTTCCGCAGCACGCAGGGTGCTGGCGGAACGAACCCGCAGACCGAAATTCCGCAGCCGATGCGCTGAATGCGTTCCAGCCGCCCGCGACGGCGGCACGCGGCCCCGGTCGAGCGCAGCGGCCGGGCGCGCCGTGAATTCCGAACTGCGACGGGGGAGGACAATGCAATGCTGCACGTGATCGCGACGGTCGAACTCAATCCGGGGACGCGCACGGCCTTTCTGGCCGAATTCAGGGCGATCACGCCGAAGGTGCACGCCGAGGATGGATGCATCGAATACGGCGCGACGATCGATGCCAGCGACACCGGAATCGCGCGCCAGGTGCCGATCGGCGCCGACCGCGTGGTGATCGTCGAGAAGTGGCGCGACCTCGCGGCGCTCAAGGCGCATCTCAATGCGCCGCACATG
>JAEUKZ010000054.1 GCA_016793045.1 Alphaproteobacteria bacterium | reverse complement strand
GTCTACGCCGCTTTCCGCGACGAGATCCTCGACGACCTGCGCCGCGCGATGCCGGTCGATGCGGTGCTGCTCAGCCTGCACGGCGCGATGGTCGCGCAGAGCACCGAGTCGTGCGAGACCGACCTCGTGCAGCGCGTGCGCGCGCTGGTCGGCCCCAAGGTCCCGATCGGCGTCGAACTCGACCTGCATTGCCACCTCACCGCGGCGCTCGTCGAGACCGCCGACGCGATCGTCATCTTCAAGGAGTATCCGCATGTCGACGCGCGCGAACGCGCGGGCGAGCTGTTCGACATCGTCGCCGCGAAGCTCGAAGGCCGTGCCGCGCCCGTGATGGCGATGTTCGACTGCCGGATGATCGGCCTCTACCCGACGACGATCGAGCCGATGGCGTCGTTCGTGCGCAAGATCCAGGGCCTCGAAGGCCGCGACGGCGTGCTGTCGATCTCGATCGCGCACGGCTTTCCCTGGGGCGACGTGACGGCGCTGGGCACCCGCGTGCTGGTGATCACCGACGGCGACCGCGCCGACGGGCCGGGGCTGGCGGCCTCGCTCGGCCGCGAGCTGCGGGGTCTGCGCGACCGCATCGAGCCGCCCTGGATGCCGCTCGACAAGGCGCTCGACCGCGCCCAGTCCGCCAATCGCGGGCCGGTCGTGCTCGGCGACGTCGCCGACAACGCCGGCGGCGGCGCGCCCAGCGATTCGACCTTCGTGCTTCGCGCCATGCTCGCGCGCGGCATGACCGATGCGGCGGTCGGCTGCTTCTGGGACCCCGGCGCCGTCGGCCTCGCCTTCGAGGCGGGGGAGGGCGCGACGCTGCGCCTGCGCCTCGGCGGCAAGCTCGGCCCGATGTCGGGCGATCCGCTCGATCTCGAGGTGACGGTGAAGGCGCTGCGCCGCGACGCCTCGCAGTCCTATCTCGGCGGCTCGCGCGCGCGGCTCGGCGATTGTGCGCTGCTCTCGACCAAGGGCATCGACATCGTCGTCAACGCGCTGCGCGTGCAGACCTTCAGCCCCGACGTGTTCACCAATTTCGGCCTCGACCCGGCGGCGAAGCGCTTCGTCGTCGTCAAGTCGATGAATCACTTCCGCGCCGGCTTCGCGCCGCTCGCGGAGCAGATCATCTACGTCGCGGCGCCGGGCGCGATCGACGTCGACTACCGCCGGCTCGACTATCGCCGCGTGAAGCGGCCGATCCATCCGCTCGACCCCGATGCCTGGCGCGACTGAGCCGCGCGAACCCGGCTACGGCATCGCGCTGCGCCGCGAGATCCTGCGCAGCGAGCAGATCCGCATGCGCGCGATCGCGATCGTGCTGGCGTCGGTGTTCGTGCTCGTCGTCGCGGTGTTCGCGCTGATGCCGTCGGTCACCCAGCGGCTGCTCCCCGGCGCCACGATCGCGATGCCGCTGACGATCTTCGTGCCGTTCATCGCCTACGAGCTGCTGGCGCTGGCAATCGTCGGCCGCTTCATCGCCCGCGACCGCGAGCTGCCGCTCGTCGGCCGCTTCGGCAACGCGCTGATCGAGACGAGCCTGCCCACCGTCATCATCCTCGTCCAGTCGCGCCACACCGACCCGGACGTGGCGTTCGGCTTCTGGCCGCCGCTGCTCTACTTCATCTTCATCATCCTCTCGACCCTGCGGCTCGACGCCCGGCTGTCGGCGTGGACCGGCGTGGTCGCGGCGGCGGGCTACATGGCGGTGGCCGCCGCCGAGCTGCCGCTCTCCTTCGATGCGCCCAATCCGATGCACGTCGTGAACTATCATTTCAGCCGCAGCCTGGTGCTGCTGGCGGGCGGGATCGTCGCCGGGCTGGTCGCGCGCCGCCTGCGCCGGCAGTTCGAGGCGTCGATCGAAGCCGGCGCCGCGCGCGACCGCGTCACCAACCTGTTCGGCCAGCACGTCTCGCCGGCGGTCGTCGAGAAGCTGCTGGCGACGCGCAGCGAGCTGCAGAGCGAGATGCGCCCGGTCTGCGTGATGTTCGTCGACATCCGCGGCTTCACCGCGCTTGCGCGCGCGCAGAGCGCCGCGGCGACGGTCGACCTGCTCAACGACTTCTTCGCCACGATGGTCGCGATCGTCGACCGCCACGGCGGCATCGTGAACAAGTTTCTCGGCGACGGCTTCCTCGCGCTGTTCGGCGCGCCGCTCGCCGATCGCGACGCGGCGTCCCACGCGGTCGCCGCGGCGCGCGCGATGATCGCGGCGGTGGATGCGCGCAATGCCTCCGGCGCGGGGCCGGCGCTGCGCGTCGGCATCGGCCTGCATGCCGGCGACGCGGTGACCGGAACGGTCGGCTCGCCGCAGCGCAAGGAATACACGGTGATCGGCGACACCGTGAACCGCGCCGCCCGGCTCGAGCA
>JAEUKZ010000049.1 GCA_016793045.1 Alphaproteobacteria bacterium | reverse complement strand
TCGAAATGCCCGACAACGCCGCGGTGGCGCCGAAAGACTTGGTCACGGCGTCGAGCCGGACGGCGCCGCGTCGTTCTTGGGAAGTGTCCACGGCATCGGTCTAACCGGCCGGTATGAGACCGGTCAAGCAGCAGCATCGCGTCGGCGGGACGCATATCTCGCCGAAGGTCCGGCGCCGGCGCGGGCCTGCTAGACCTTTTGCCGGATATCGGCGGGGTCGATACCGCGCCAGACTGTCTAAACTTCCCGCGGCGTAGATAACGTAATAGGGTACCTCATCGTGGGACGGTGACGGTTGGGGAAAGGCTGGGTCCGACTCGTGCCGAAAGATGCGTCGGGAATGCACGGCGTCGCCGCGCGGCGTTCGATCGGTGTCGCACTGGTTCTGATCGGCGGGCTTCTGGGTGCGTTCTTCGCCCTGCAGGTCGTGTTCGCGTGGCAGGAGCATGAGCGCGCGCGCGACATCGTCGTCGCCGACCGGGTCTCCAAGAACATCGTGCAGGCGATCACCGATCTCGGCGTCGTGCGCGGCTTCACGATGACCTATCTCATCCGGCCGGACGCGACGCGGCCGGAAGACATCGCCGAACTCACGCGGCGTTTCCGCACCGGCAGCAACCTCCTCGATGCGATCCGTGCCGACCTGTCGGCGTTCCGCCCGGACCTCGTCGCCCGGCTCGACGGAACGGCCGAGCGCGCGCGCACCGGCTGGGGGCGCGCGGCGCAGCAGCTCGCGCTGGACCGCGCGGGACGCGACGCGCCGTTCTCGGAAGGCTGGTTCGCGGCCTACAGCGCGGTCATCGGCGAACTCGAGGCGCTGCTCGTCGAAGTGCGCAGCGCCGAGCGGCTGCAGGACGCCCAGGCCGCGTTCCTGAACGACCTGCGCATCGCGATCCTGCGCTGGCGGCTGCTGCGCACGCGCGAGATGGGCGTGGTGGGCGCCCGCGCCGCTACGGGCGCGCCCGGCAGTCCGGCCCTGGTCGGAGAGATCGACGGGCTGCGATTCCGGGCCGACACGCTGTTCGCGCAGGTCCGGCTCAACGTCAGTACGCTCGCCAGCGCGCCGCTGCTGATCGCCATGCAGCAGGTCGCCGACGCCTTGACGCCGCTCAACGAGGCCTACGAGCGGGCCCGCGCGGCATGGAACGCCGGCCGCCCGGCGCCGATCAGTCCCGTCGAGCACGATCAGCTCACCTTCGCGGCGATCGGCTCGATCAACCGGCTGATCGCCGCGATCTCCGACGAGTCGCAGCGCCACGCTGCCGCGCTCGAACGGCAGGCGCTGCTGCGCACGCTCGCCAGTTTCACGCTGTTCGCGGCCGGGCTGGCGCTCGCGTTCCTGTCGTGGCGCATGGTCGCGCGCGCGGTGATCGAACCGCTCGAGGAGCTGTCGGGCGTCGCGCAGCGCGTCGCCGCCGGCGATCGCGCGGCGCGCGCGCCGGCGCGCGGGGCGATCGAGGTCCGCGAGGCCGCCGGCCAGTTCAACCAGATGCTCGACGCCATGCAGCGCGTGCAGGGCGACCTCGAACGGACCAACGACGCACTCGAGCGCGGCCGGCAGGAGATCGCCGCGCGCGAGCGGCGGCTGAAGGCGATCACCGACAATCTGCCCGCCTTCATCGCCTATCTCGACCGCGAGCGGCGCCTGCAGTTCGTCAACACGGCGGCCGAGCAATGGCTCGCGCGCCCGGCCGCGGCGCTGATGGGAATGCGCGCCGACGACGTGATGGCCGACGGCCCGTGGCCCGCGTCCGCCAACGGCAGCGAGACGTCGGGGGAGGGGTGCTCCACCTATCCCGACGGCGTCAAGCGCGAGGTCGAATTCACGCTGGTGCCCGAGGTCGCGGCCGACGGCGCGATCGCCGGGCACTACGTTCTCGCCGTCGACGTCACCGACCGCAAGCGCACGGAGCAGCAGCTTCGCCATTCGCAGCGCAACGAGGCGATCGGGCAGCTGACCGGCGGCGTCGCGCACGACTTCAACAACCTGCTCGCGATCATCGCCGGAAACCTGGAGCTGCTGGCGGAGAGCCTCGACGACCGGCCCGAACTGCAGCGTCAGGCGCGGGCGGCGATCCGGGCGAGCGAGCGCGGCGCAACGCTGACCCGCAGCCTGCTCGCGTTCGCGCGCCAGCAGGCGCTGCTGCCGACCGTCGTCGACCTCAACCGCCTCGTCGGCGAGATGTCCGACCTGCTGCGACGGACCCTGCCGGAGAACATCGCAATGCGGATCGCGCCTGGCCGCGATCTGTGGCGCTGCACGGCGGACGCCGGGCAGTTGCAGAACGCGCTGCTCAATCTCGTCGTCAATGCGCGCGACGCGATGGACCACGGCGGGTCGATGACGATCGAGACCGGCAACGCGCGGCTGAGCGAGGACTATGCCGCCGCACACACCGAGGTCAGTCCCGGCGAGTACGTGATGCTCGCGGTGTCGGACAGCGGCGTCGGCATGCCGCCCGACGTCGCGGCGCGCGCCTTCGAGCCGTTCTTCACGACCAAGGAGGTCGGCAAGGGCACCGGCCTCGGTCTCAGCATGGTCTACGGCTTCGCCAAGCAGTCGGGCGGACACGTCAACATCTACAGCGAAGTCGGCGTCGGAACGACGGTGAAGGTCTATCTGCCGCGCGCGCTCGCCGCCGGCGATCCGCTGCCCGAACCCGAACCGCTCGCGCTGCCCGCGGCCGCGGCGGAGCGGATCCTGCTGGTCGAGGACGACCGCGAGGTCCTGACGCTGCTCGACACGCTGCTCGGATCGCTCGGCTACCGGGTCGAGCTGGCGTCGGACGGCGCCGCCGCGCTGCGGATCCTGGCCGCGCACGACGACGTCGCGCTGCTGCTCACCGACGTCGTGCTGCCGGGCGAGATGAACGGGCCGCAGCTCGCGGAGCGCGCGCTCGCCCTCCGGCCCGCGCTGCGCGTCGTGTTCATGTCCGGCTACACCGAGCACGCGGTGCTGCAGAGCGGCCGCATCGGCTCGAACGCGCGTCTGCTCCACAAGCCGTTCACCAAGGCGCAGCTCGCCGCGGCCCTGCGCACCACGCTCGCCGGCGCGCCCACGCGTTCCGCCGAGCAGCCCGGACTTCTGGTCGTCGACGACGAAGCGGCCTTCGCCGACTTCGTCCGGACGGTCGCCAGCGCCGCGGGCTTCGGCGTGCGCACGGCCGCCAACGGGCCGGAGTTCCATGCCCGCTATGCCGAGCGCGTACCCGACGTCGTGGTGATGGACATGGTGATGCCCGGCACCGACGGCATCGAGCTGACGCGATGGCTGGTCGATGCCGGCTATGGCGGCCGGCTCATCGCGGTGAGCGGCTACAATCCGCAGTACCTGCGCGCGGCGCAGGTGTTCGGGGAGCTGAGCGGCAAGATCAACGTCACCGTCCTGAGCAAGCCGGTGGCGCTCGCCGATCTGCGCCGGGTCCTGCTCGACGCCGTCGCGGCGCTGCGCGGGGTCTAGCCGAGCGCCGCGCCTGGCGCGCCACCGCACGCTGGACGCGACGCCCAGCGCCGCCGCTATACTCGCGGGCAGCACAGCGGCGGGCGAACACGAGGACGGCGCGCAATGGCGGGGCGGGGTCTGCCGGACGGCGGATGGGAACGGGCGGGCGACGCGTGCCTGCGCCCGTGAGCCGCCTGTTTCCCGCCGCCGATCGCATCGTCCTCGGCGGCGTCGCGCTTGTCGTGGCGCTGCTGGTGGCGCCGCCGCTCGTCTTTCTCGCCGGCCGCAGCGTCACCGGCCCGGACGGTCCGACGATCGCCAACTTCGCCGCCGCGTACGGCGGGGCGGGGGCCTTCGCCGTCGTCAGCAATTCGCTGCAGTATGCGCTGGGTACCGCGGCGTTCGCGCTGTGCGCCGGCACGGCGCTCGCCTGGATCAACGAGCGGACCAACGCGCCGTTCAAGACGCTGGTGTTCGCGGCGGCGCTGGCGCCGCTGGCGATCCCGAACATGCTGCTGGCGATCGCCTGGGCGCTGCTCGCGAGCCCGCGCATCGGGCTCATCAACGCCGCGCTCGGCGCCATGCTCGGGATCGAAGGCGCCGCCCTCGACATCTACTCGATCGCCGGCATGGTCTGGGTCGACGGGCTCCACGAGACGCCGTTCGCCTTCCTGATGATGACCGCGGCCTTCCGCGCCAGCGACTCCGCGCTCGAGGAGGCGGCTCGGGCGAGCGGCGCCTCGACCGCGCGTGTCCTCGGGCGGATCACGCTGCGGCTGGTGGCGCCCGCGCTGGCGGCGCTGTTCGCCCTGCTCGTCGTGCGCGCGCTCGAGTCCTTCGAGACGCCCGCGCTGCTCGGCATGCCGGCCGGGCTCCCGGTGCTGACCTCGGCGATCTACGAGGCGCTCGGCCGCTATCCGAGCGACCTCGGGCTGGCCTCCGCCCACGGCACGGTGCTCGTCGCGGTGGCGCTGCTGGGCGTGTTCGCTCAGGCGCCTGCAACCCGGCAGCCGGCGCGCTTCGCGACGCTGACCGGCCGCGGCGGGCAGCGCGGGCTCGTCGATCTTGGCCGCTGGCGGGCCGCGGCGTGCGCGCTCTGCCTCGCCTATGTGTTCGTGGCGATCGTGCTTCCGGTCGCCGTCCTGGTCTGGGCGTCGCTGCAGCCGTTCTACGCGGTGCCGTCGCGGGCGGCGCTCGAGCGTGCCTCGCTGGCGGCCTATCGCGCGGTCGTCGCGAGGCAGGGCCTCGGCGGCGCGCTCGCCAACAGCGT
This sequence comes from Alphaproteobacteria bacterium, assembly GCA_016793045.1. GTDB lineage: Bacteria > Pseudomonadota > Alphaproteobacteria > CACIAM-22H2 > CACIAM-22H2 > JAEUKZ01. Next base: position 42 of record JAEUKZ010000049.1, on the reverse strand, counting down.
GTTCCTCGCCGGCGCCACGGCGACGCTGGTGATGGCGCTGGC
>JAEUKZ010000014.1 GCA_016793045.1 Alphaproteobacteria bacterium | reverse complement strand
AGGCGCGCGAGGTCGAGAGCTTCACCGATGCCGAGGCGGCGGTGGCGCGCATCCGTGCGATCTACGAGCGCGGCGTCGCGCGCATCCGCGCGCGCTTCGACGCCTTCCTTGCCGGCGCGCGCGCGGGCGACCGCACCGACGATGCCTGCTATCCCTGGGTCGGCATGGATATCGGCCCCGGCGACCTGCTCCAGGACGACCGGCCGTCCTTCGGCTCGCTCGCCTATCCGGGCCGCTACGGCGCGACGCTGACGCGGCCGGACCTGTTCGCCGACTACTACGCCGAACAGATCGCACTGCTGCTCAAGCACCACGCCGTGCCGATCCAGATCGGCGTCAGCGCGCGGCCGATCCCGCTGCCCTTCGTCATCGACCGCGCCACCGCCGACATCACGGTCGAGGACCTGGTGGCGCTCGAGCACGTCTTCACCCTGCCCTCGCTGGCGGAGATCGACGATTCGATCGCCAATGGCGGCAATCTGCGCCGTGCGGCCCGCATGCTGCCGCTGTCGCTGTTCACCGCCGAGCGCGTCGACTTGGCGCTCCAGCGCATCCTTCATTACACCGGCACCGAGCCGCAGCACTTCCAGCGCTTCATCCTGTTCACCAACTATCAGCGCTACGTCGACGAGTTCATCGACTACGGCCATCGCCGCGTCGCCGCCGGTGCCCCCTATCTGCGCTTCATCGGCCCGGAGCGCGCCGGCGTCAGCGTCAACGATGCCGACGCGTCGGCGGAGGTCGCGCCGTCGTCGCACCTGCCGCAGATGCCGGCCTATCACCTGGTGCGCGCCGACAAGCTCGGCGTCACGCTCGTCAACATCGGCGTCGGCCCGTCCAACGCCAAGACGATCACCGACCACATCGCCGTGCTGCGCCCGCATTGCTGGCTGATGATCGGCCATTGCGGCGGCCTGCGCCGCTCGCAGCGGCTGGGCGACTACGTGCTGGCGCACGCCTATCTGCGCGACGACCACGTGCTCGACCGCGACCTGCCGATCGACATCCCGGTGCCGCCGATCGCCGAGATCCAGGTGGCGCTGCAGGAGGCGGTGCAGCGCGTCACCGGCCTGCGCGGCCGCGACCTCAAGGGCCGCATGCGCACCGGCACGGTGGCGACCACCGACAACCGCAACTGGGAGCTGCGCTTCGCCGACCAGTACGAGCGGTTGAGCCAGTCGCGCGCGATCGCCATCGACATGGAAAGCGCCACCATCGCCGCCAACGGCTTCCGCATGCGCGTGCCCTATGGCACCTTGCTCTGCGTCTCCGACCGGCCGCTGCACGGCGAGGTCAAATTGCGCGGCATGGCCAACAGCTTCTACCGCGAGCGCATCGGCCAGCATCTGCGCATCGGGCTGGAGGCGGTGAACATCCTGCGCGAAGGCGGGGTCGACCAGCTCCATTCGCGCAAGCTGCGCAGCTTCGACGAGCCGGCCTTCCGCTGAGCGGGCACGAAGCGGCGGCGGGCGTCTGAACCTGCATCAAGGGCCGCGCGCAGGCGGCCGACTAGCGTCGACGGCAACGACGCAACCCCCGAGGGAGGGATTCCGGCCATGGCTTCGCACGAGCGCTTCGCCGACAAGATGGACCTGCCGCCGACGACCGAGCAGCCCAACATCTTCCCGCTGTCCTGGAACGCCAGGACCACCAAGATGGAAGAGGTGTGGGACGCCGCGCAGCGCGAGGTCTGGGACCCCAAGAAGCTGCCCTGGGACACCTTCAACCCCGATTCCTATTCGTGGGAGGAACGCGAGGCGATCGCCTATTGGTGGACGATCCTCTCCGTGTTCGACGCCTCGGCGCCGCCGGTGTTCGCCGAGGCGCTGATCAAGACCTACGAGGTCCACGAGGAGGACCCGGTCCGCCGCTGCTTCTTCTCGGTGACGCGCGACGAGCAGAACCACGAGCAGCTCTGCGGCCTCGCCATCACCAAGCTGCTCGCCCATCCCGACCCGCTCACCTACCAGCCCAAGACCGAGCTCGGCGCCAAGGCGCAGCGCAACACGCGCTGGCTCTATTTCAACGGCGCGCGCTACTGGACCGGCTACAAGAAGGCGGTGCCGAAATACAGCCTCGCGGTGCTGTTCAGCTCCTTCCTGATGGGCGAGATTGCGGCGGCGACGATCTTCCACCAGATGGCGGCGGGCGCGCGCGAGCAGGTGTTCAAGCAGGCCTTCCGCAATGTCGGGCGCGACGAGGGCCGCCACATGGCGATCTGCATGGCGCTGATGGAGCGCGACTACCCGAAGCTCGCGGTCGACGACCGCCCGCTGATCACCAAGCAGATCCGCGCCGGCTACCTGTTCCTGTCGGGCGTGCTGTTCGAGCCGCCGCCGGAATTCTGGGACCTGCCGGCGGATTTCATCGCCGTCCAGCGCCGCTGCGACGAGGTTTCGCGCAAGGCCGGCTTCCACATCCCGCCCTACGAGGCGAAGAAGGAGAACTGGCGCAACGCGATGCTCAACCTCAAGGGCGTGCTCGACCGCTACAACATCCCCTTCCCGGCGATCCCCGAGGTCGGCATCACCGGGCAGGAGGTGCGCGACATCGACATGGCCGACATCATCCCGGTGTTCTGAGGGCGCGGGCGGCGCATGGCGAAGGTCCGTCTCCATCCCTCCGGCCGCACGGTCGAGTGCCAGCAGGGCGACACCGTGCTGTCGGCGCTCGAGCGCGCGGGCTACGCGCTGCCCAACAACTGCCGCGCCGGCGCCTGCGGCGAATGCAAGGTCAAGGTGCGCGAGGGCCGCTTCGACCAGGGCATGGTCCTCGACATGGCGCTGTCGCAGGAGGAGCGCCTCCAGGGCTTCGGGCTGATGTGCATGGCGAAGCCGCTGTCGGACGAGCTCGTCATCGAATGGGGCACCGACGACGCCAAGCCGAAGCTGTTCCCGCCGCGCGAGGACCAGCTCTTCGTCGTCGTCGACCGCATCGCGCGCACGCCGCGCATCGTCGAGCTGCGGCTGCGGCCGATCGGCGCGCCCATGCGCTACTGGCCCGGGCAGTACGTGATGCTGGGCGACCCCGATTCCGGCGTGCCGCCGCGCTGCTATTCGCTCGCCAACGCGCCGCGGCCCGACGGCGAGATCGTGCTGCAGATCACCCGCATGGAGCCCGGCCGCACCAGCGCCTGGGCGCACGACCAGTTGAAGCCCGGCGCGATGGTGCGCGTC
>JAEUKZ010000045.1 GCA_016793045.1 Alphaproteobacteria bacterium | reverse complement strand
GCGCTCGATGCGATCGAGGCGCGTCCGCTCCATCCCAAGATCGCGGAGCTGATCCGCTTCTACCGCTCGATCATGCCGGCCGACCGTCTGCCCGGGCGCCAGCATTTCGACCCGATGGCCATCCCGCATCTCCTGCCCAATGTCTGGCTGGTCGATGTGATCGACGGCCCCGAGCCGCGCTTTCGCTATCGCCTGATGGGAACGCGGGTGGCCCAGGCCTTCGCCGCCGACATCACCGGCCGCATGTTCGACGACGTGCATCGCGACTTCGCCAGCAATCCGATGCGGGCCTATCTGCTCAAGGTCGTCGCGACGCGCTGCCCGGACCATCGGCGCGGCACGCCCAATGCCTGGCCGGTCAACGAGCTGCTTTCGCTCGAGCGGCTCTTCCTGCCGCTCGCCCGCGACGGCGCGTCCGTCGACATCGTGCTGGCGCTGACGATCTTCATGCGCAAGGACGGCGTCGAGCTGTAGGGCCCGGCTTTCGTCCAGCCGGACGCCTTGCCGAGGATCGGCCGTGCCCCCGCCGCGACGCGGCCATTGCCGCGGCTCGGCCGCAGTCGCTAGCATGATGCGTCAACCGGACGCGCCACGCTGAACAGCTTCGATCTCGGCAACATCCGCCGCACCCTCGCGCAGCCCCGTTTCCGGCTCTACACGATCGGCAACGGGGTGTCGCTGATCGGCACTTGGCTGCAACGCGTCGCCATCGGCTGGCTGACCTGGGAGCTCACCGAGTCCGGCACCTGGCTCGGCATCATCGCCTTCTGCGACCTGTTCCCGACCGTGGTGCTGAGCCCGCTCGCCGGCGCGCTGGCCGACCGCCACGACCGCGTCGCGCTGGTGCGCACCGTCCAGCTCCTCTGTGCCGTCCAGGCGACGACGCTGGCCGTGCTGACCGCGACCGGCGCGATCACGATCGCCGGCCTGTTCGCGCTGTCGCTCGTCATGGGCACCCTCAACGCCTTCGGCCAGCCGGCACGGCTGGCTCTGATCTCGGGGCTCGTGCGTGCCGACTCGCTCGGATCCGCCGTCGCGATCAACTCGGTCGCCTTCAATACCGCGCGCTTCATCGGCCCGATGGCCGCCGGCTACACGATCGCGCACGGCGGGACCGCGATCGCCTTCGCGGCCAACGCCGCAAGCTTCCTCATCTTCGCCGCGACGCTCAGCCGGCTGCCCGCCGACCGGCCGCCCGTCGCACCGTCGCGCGCGCGCGCCGGCGGCGCGATGCTCGAAGAGGCGATCGCCGGCTACCGCTATGTCGCGCGACACCCCGGCCTCGGCCCGCTGTTCCTGCTCTACGCTTCGACCGCGATCTGCGGTCGCGGCTTCGTCGAACTGCTGCCCGGCTTCGCCGACGAGGTCTTCGCGCGCGGGCCGATCGGGCTCGCCTGGATGACGTCGGCGATGGGCATCGGCGCGATCGTCGCCGGCGTGTCGCTGGCCGGGCGCGGCAGCACCGCGGGGATCACGCGGATGACGGTGCTCAACACGCTGACGCTCGCGCTCGCCGTGCTCGCATTCGCGACGATCCGGCACTTCGGGCTGGCACTGGCCGCACTTTCCGTCGCCGGCTTCGCGCTGGTCGCCACCGGAGCCGGCCTGCAGACCGTGATCCAGAACGCGGTCGACGCGGCGATGCGCGGGCGCGTGCTCGGACTCTATGGCACGATCTTCCGCGGCGGCACGGCGCTGAGCGCGCTGATCGCCGGCGCGGTGTCCGAGTTCGCCGGGCTCGCGCTGCCGGTGGCCGTCGGCGCCGTGCTGTGCGTGGCGATCTGGGGCTGGGCGATGACGCGGGTGCGCGCGATTGCGGCGATCGTCGAGGCGCCGCCGCACAAGCCGGATTGACGCGCGTCAGCCCGGCTGCGCGAGGACCAGCGAAACCAGGATCGCCGCCACGATCGCGCCGGCGAAGGTCGCGGCGCCGGCGATGAAGAGCTTCCAGACCCGTTCGCCCTCGGGCCGGAAATTGCGCCGGTCGAACCAGATCCAGCCGCTGAACAGCATCCGCCCGAGGCTGATGTCCGCGCGCCGATAGCCGATCAGCGTCAGCCCGGCCAGGACCGCGACCAGCCAGGCGACGATGGCGACGCCGGCGATCGCCGTGACGAGGATCTGCGCCGGCCAGGCCATGCGCCTCAGCCCGCCTGGCGCAGGGGATGGGCGTGGTCGAGCGGCCCGTGTCCCGCGCCGAGGCCCGGCGCGCCGGCGATCGCGCGCTGGACGTAGTCGCGCGCGCGCTGGACCGCGAGCGCCAGCGGCATGCCCTGCGCCAGCGACGCCGCGATCGCCGAGGCGAGCGTGCAGCCGGTGCCGTGGGTGTGGCGCGTCTCGATGCGCGGCGATTCGTAGAGTTCGACGCCGCGCGCGGTGACCAGCAGGTCGCTCACGACCGGTCCCTCGAGATGGCCGCCCTTGAGCAGCGCCGCCTTGCAGCCGAGCGCCAGCAGGTCCGGCCCCGCGCTGCGCATGTCGGCGAGCGTGCGGATCGGCCGGCCGAGCAGCACTTCGGCCTCCGGCAGGTTCGGGGTGATGATGGCGGCGCGCGCGATCATTCGCTGCGTGAGCGCGCCGATCGCATCGTCGTCGATCAGCTTGTGGCCGCCCTTGGCGACCATCACCGGATCCACGACCAGCGGCACCGTGGCGGCGGACGCGGCAAGCACGTCGGCGACCGCCGCGATCACCGCGGCCGAATGCAGCATGCCGGTCTTGACCGCGTCGGCGCCGATGTCGTCGATCACCAGCCGCATCTGCTGGGCAATGAAATCCGGCGGCACGGGGAACACCCCGAACACGCCCTGCGTGTTCTGCGCGGTGAGCGCGGTGATCGCCGTCGCGGCGTAGCCGTCGAGCATCGTCACCGTCTTGATGTCGGCCTGGATGCCGGCGCCGCCGCCGGAATCCGAGCCGGCGACGATCAGGACGCGGCCGCGCATGGCCGGGAGCTCAGCCCGCGCCGGCGCGGGCGATCGCGGCCACCACGTCGTCGACGACGCGCGCCACCATCGCCTCGTCCTCGCCCTCCGCCATCACGCGCACCAGCGGCTCGGTGCCGGACTTGCGCACGAGCAGACGGCCGGTGCCCTTGAGCGTGCCTTCCGCCGCGGCGATCGCCGCGCGCACGCCGTCGGTCTTCATCGGGTCGCTGCCGTTGAGGCGGACATTGCGCAGCTTCTGCGGCATCGGCGCGAAGACGCGGCACACCTCCGACGCCGGGCGCGCGCGCTGCAGCACGACCGCAAGCACCTGAAGCGCCGCCACCAGCCCGTCGCCGGTGGTCGCGTAGTCGGACAGCACGACGTGGCCGGACTGCTCGCCGCCGACGTTGTAGCCCTTGGCGCGCATGAGCTCGACGACGTAGCGGTCGCCCACCGGGGCGCGGTCGAGCGCGATGCCGATGCCGCCGAGAAAGCGTTCGAGCCCGAGATTCGACATGACGGTCGCGGCGATGCCGCCGCCGGCGAGGCGCTGGCTCTCCGCCCAGGAGCGCGCGATCAGGCCCATCAGCTGGTCGCCGTCGATCACCGTGCCGACCTCGTCGACCATGATCAGGCGGTCGGCGTCGCCGTCGAGCGCGATGCCGAGATGCGCGCCGTGCGCCACCACCTGCTCCTGCATCACCCGCGTGTCGGTCGCGCCGCAGCCGCGGTTGATGTTGAAACCGTCGGGCTCGACGCCGATCGTGACCACGTCGGCGCCGAGTTCCCACAGCACGGTCGGCGCAGCGCGATAGGCGGCGCCGTTGGCGCAGTCGACGACGATCTTGAGGCCGTCGAGGCGCAGTCCCTTGGGGAAGGTGGCCTTGACGAACTCGATGTAGCGGCCGACCGCGGCGCCGTCGTCGAGCCGGCGTGCGCGGCCGAGCTTGTCCGGTGCCGCACGCGGCAGGTCGGCGTCGATGTCGCGTTCGATCTCCGCCTCGATCTCGTCCGACAGCTTGTAGCCATCGGGGCCGAACAGCTTGATGCCATTGTCGTCGTAGGGATTGTGCGAGGCCGAGATGACGACGCCGAGATCGGCGCGCAGCGAGCGCGTGAGCATCGCCACCGCGGGGGTCGGCATCGGCCCCAGCAGCACCACGTCCATGCCGATCGAGATGAACCCGGCGGTCAGCGCGGGCTCGAGCATGTAGCCCGACAAGCGCGTGTCTTTGCCGATGACGACGCGGTGCTTGTGGTCGCCGCGGATGAAGCGGCGCCCAGCCGCGACCGCGACCTTGAGCGCGGTCTCGGCGGTCATCGGCTCGACATTGGCGGTGCCGCGAATGCCGTCGGTCCCGAACAGCCTGCGCAATGCGAACTCCCTGATTTGCGGGACAAATCCGTGATTCGGCATACCCTACCGGGGGGCCCGCGTCCAGCCCGCGCTTGGCCGCATGGCAGAAGCGCGCCAAAAACCTTTGCATCGTTGGGGGCATGCCGCTAAGACAGCGCCGTCATCGGGGAGTAGCCGCCCTCCGCACGGAGGGGGATGCGTCAACACACTTGGCCCCTGGCCATGGCGCATCCGGCGATCAGCTTGGCGAGACCTTTGACCTGTCGGCGCTCATCCCGCGGGATCGGGCAGTGCCGGCGGGTCAACGGTCGTCTGCTCGATCCCGCACTGCAGCCCCCCGATGGAACCCTTCCTCGTCTCGACAGGCCTGGTCGCGATCGCCGAGATCGGCGACAAGACCCAGCTTCTCGCCCTCATCCTCGCCGCGCGCTATCGCCGGCCGGTCCCGATCATCCTCGGCATCTTCGTCGCCACGCTCGCCAACCATGCCGTCGCCGCCTGGGTCGGCGCTTTCGTCGCCGAGATGATCGGTCCGACAGCGCTGCGCTGGGCGCTCGGCGCCACCTTCCTGGCGATGGCCGGCTGGTGCCTGATCCCCGACGCGGCGGACGACGCCCCGGCCGCGGCAGGCCGCGCCGGCGCCTTCCTCGCCACCACGGTCGCCTTCTTCCTGGTCGAGATCGGCGACAAGACGCAGCTCGCCACGGTGGCGCTCGCGGCGCGGTTCAACGATCTGGTGCTCGTCACCGCGGGCACGACCCTGGGCATGATGATCGCCAACGTGCCCGCCGTGCTGTTCGGCGACGCCATCGCCAAGCGGGTGCGGCTCGGCCTCATCCGCGCGATCGCGGCCGCGGGCTTCGCCGCGCTCGGCGTGCTGATCCTGCTCAACGTCGACGGCGGGCTCTTGGGCTAACGCCCGTCGGCGATCGCCCGCCACACCGCGAGCGCCTGGCGCGTCGCGGCGACGTCGTGGACGCGCAGGATGGCGGCGCCGCGCGCGGCGGCGAAGAGCGCGGCGGCGAGCGAGCCCGGCAGGCGGTCCTTGGGCGGCTCGCCGGCCGAAAGCCGGGCGATGAAGGACTTGCGGCTGACGCCGATCAGCACCGGCAGCCCGGTCGCGGCGAAGCGCTCCGTCGCGGCGAGCAAGGCGAGGTTGTGGGCGACGGTCTTGCCGAAGCCGATGCCGGGATCGACGGCGAGCCGGTCGCGCGGGATGCCGCCGGCGACGCAGGCTTCGACGCGCGCCGCGAGCCAGGCCGCGACCTCGCCGACGACGTCGTCGTAGCGTGGTTCCTTCTGCATCGTGCCGGGGTCGCCCTGCATGTGCATGAGCACCGCGCTGGCCCCCGCATCGCGCACCGCATCGATGGCGCCGGTGTCGCGCAAGGCCGTGACATCGTTGACGATCGCGGCGCCGGCGGCGAGCGCGGCGCGCATCACGGCGGCATGGCGCGTGTCGATCGACACGACGGCGCCCGCGCGCGCCAGCGCGGACACGACCGGCAACACGCGATCGATCTCCGCCGCCGGATCGAGCGCCGCCGCCCCCGGGCGCGTCGACTCGCCGCCGATGTCGACGATGTCCGCGCCTTCGTGCTGCAGGCGCAGGCCGTGCGCGATCGCAACGTCCGGATCGGCGAAGTCGCCGCCGTCGGAAAAGCTGTCGGGGGTGACGTTGACGACGCCCATGACCAGCGGGCGGTCGAGCGTCAGGCCGGCGAAACGCCCCGCCCCCAAACGCAACGTGCCGCCCCCTTGCGGAGGCGGCACGGTATTCGACGCACCGGCGTGCGTGATGGTCTCAGGCCCCCGGCTGCGGCTGCGGGTCGAGCCCGCCTTCCGGGCGTTCCTTGCCCGAGGCCTGGCCCGCGGTCGGCACCGAGGCGCGGCGGCCCGGCGCCTTCGGCGGCGGCTCGTCGGAGGACGGGCGCACGATCGGTTCGCCGCGCAGCAGGGCGCGGATCTCGTCGCCCGACAGCGTCTCGTATTCGAGCAGCGCCTTGGCGATCTTGTGCAGGTCGTCGATCTTCTCGGTCAGGATGCGGCGCGCCGTCATCTCGCCGGTTTCGACCAGGCGGCGGATCTCCTCGTCGATCAGCTCGGCGGTCGCCTCGGAGATGTTCTGCGTCTGGGTGACCGAGTGGCCGAGGAAGATCTCCTGCTCGTTGGCGTTGTAGCGGACCCGGCCGAGCTTGTCGCTCATGCCGAACTCGGCGACCATCCGGCGCGCGAGCCCGGTCGCCTGCTGGATGTCGTTGGCGGCGCCGGTGGTCACGTTCTCGGCACCGAAGATGATCTCCTCGGCAACGCGGCCGCCAAAGGTCATCGCGATCCGCGACGTGAGTTCGGCCTTGGTCATGCTGTACTTGTCGCGCTCCGGCAGGCTCATGGTGACGCCGAGCGCACGGCCGCGCGGGATGATCGTCACCTTGTGCAGCGGGTCCGACTGCGGAACGTTGAGCGCCACGAGCGCGTGGCCGCCTTCGTGATAGGCGGTCAGCTCCTTCTCCTTCTCGGACATGACCATCGAGCGGCGCTCGGCGCCCATCATGACCTTGTCCTTGGCGTCCTCGAGCTCGGACATCGTCACCACGCGCTTGTTGCGGCGCGCGGCGAGCAAGGCCGCCTCGTTGACGAGGTTCGCGAGGTCGGCGCCCGAGAAGCCCGGCGTGCCGCGCGCGATGACCTTGGCGTCGACGTCCGGCGCCAGCGGCACCTTGCGCATGTGCACCTTGAGGATCTTCTCGCGGCCGGCGACGTCGGGGTTCGGCACGATGACCTGCCGGTCGAAACGGCCCGGGCGCAGCAGCGCGGGGTCGAGCACGTCCGGCCGGTTGGTGGCGGCGATCAGGATGACGCCTTCGTTGGCCTCGAAGCCGTCCATCTCGACGAGCAGCTGGTTGAGCGTCTGCTCGCGCTCGTCGTTGCCGCCGCCGAGGCCGGCGCCGCGATGGCGGCCGACCGCGTCGATCTCGTCGATGAAGATGATGCAGGGCGCGTTCTTCTTGCCCTGTTCGAACATGTCGCGCACGCGGCTGGCGCCGACGCCGACGAACATCTCGACGAAGTCGGAGCCGGAGATGGTGAAGAACGGCACGTTGGCTTCGCCCGCGATGGCGCGCGCGAGCAGGGTCTTGCCGGTGCCCGGGGGGCCGACGAGCAGCACGCCCTTCGGGATCTTGCCGCCGAGGCGCTGGAACTTGTGCGGGTCGCGCAGGAACTCGACGACTTCCTCGAGTTCGCCCTTGGCCTCGTCGATGCCGGCGACGTCGTCGAAGGTGACGCGGCCGACCTTCTCCGTCAGCAGGCGCGCGCGCGACTTGCCGAAGCCCAGCGCCCGGCCGCCGCCGGACTGCATCTGGCGCATGAAGAACACCCAGACGCCGATCAGCAGCAGGAAGGGCAGCCACGAGGCGAGGATCGAGAGCAGCGGGTGGACCTGCTCCTCCGCCGGCTGCGCCGTCACGCGGACGTTACGCTCCGTCAGGCGCTGGACGATGTTGGGATCGTTGGGCGCGTAGGTCGAGAACGAGCGGCCGTCCCCGGCATAGTGGCCGGTGATCGTGTTGCCGCGGATCGTCACGTCCATGACGCGGCCGCTGTCGACCGCCGCGAGGAATTCGGAGTAGGCGAGCGCAGCGCTGGGGCCGCGCGTACTCGGGCTCTGGAACAGGTTGAAGAGAGCGATCAGCAGGAGGCCGATGATCACCCAGAGCGCCAAGTTCTTGCCGATGTTGTTCAATGCTTTGGCCCCATCAGGTCCGCGCCGGCGGGATCATCCCGCACGCCGCCGTGGCGCGCACGCGGAAACGCCGCGCATCAGGCCACCAGGAAGCCGGCATCGGCAAGGGCATGCCGCGGCCGGAAACGCATGAAAACCGCTGAAAAGCTATCAGCACCCTGGTCTTGCCGTCTATAGAAGAGGTGGGGCACCGCCAACACATCGTCAAGATGCCACAGGGCTGGTAAAGAACCTCTGACCAAGGGCGGAACGGCGCACGAACGCAGCGCCTTGCAATGCGAAACGACCTGCCGCCAGCCCGCCGCGCCGAGCGCCCCGACCCGCAGGCCGGCCGGCAGTCCGGCCGGCAGCGCGACGACGAACCGGCCGTCCCAGAACACCTCGCTGCCCGGTACCGCCGCGACCGCCGGGGCGACGGTGCCCGCCTCCCGCGCCACCAGGATCGCACCGCGCCGCGGGGCGAGGATGCAGCCGCCCAAGGTGCGGGCATGTCCGGGCATTCCGGCCGCGAGCACGGCATGGAGCCGGGCCACCCGTTCGCCGCGCGGCGCATAGGCGCCGCCGCCGATCGTGGTGACGATCCGGGCGAGCGCCGCCGGGCCGAGTTCGCCGGCCGTCGCGAACAGCGCCGGGTCGACCCGCGCCCAGCCTTCCGGGTGGATCGCGACATGATGGGCCAGCAGCCCTGCCAGTTCGGCTTCGCGTTCCACCCGGGCGCGGCCGGCGCGTTCGATGTCGCCGGCATCCGCGGCGGTCCCGGCCTGGCGCAGCCGCGTGCGCAGGAAGGCGGGATTGGCGTTCGACGGATCGTCGATCCAGCCCTGCCCCACGGCGCGCAGGGTCGCGGCGAGGCGGCGGCGCGGTACGGGCAGCAGCGGCCGCAAGATCCGGGCATGCGCGGTTTCGACCACCAGCGCCATTCCGGCGAGGCCGTCCGCTCCGCTGGCGCGAGCGGCGCGCATCGCCACGGTCTCCGCCTGGTCGTCGCGCTGGTGGGCGAGCAGCAGATGGAAAACGCCTTCGGCCCGGCAGCGTTGCAGCAGCAAGGCCCGGCGCGCACGCGCGGCCGCTTCCTGAATGCCGGTCGCCGGCTTGGCGCCGTCCCACCGCAGGACGCCATGAGCGATGCCGCGACCGGCGAGCCACCGGCCGACCTGCGCCGCCTCCGCGCCCGAATCGGCGCGCAGGCCGTGGTCGACGGTCAACGCGAGGACCGACCCGCCCTGGGCCCGCGCCCAGCGCGCCGCGAGCAGCGCCAGCGCCATGCTGTCGCGGCCGCCGGACACGCCGACGGCGATGCGCGGCCGGCGCTCGAACGGCGCGCAGCGCGCCATCAGCGCTGCAAAGTCGGCGTCATCGAGCGGCGTATCGTCGTCCGGCGCGGTGGGGTGCGGCGTCGCGGCCGCGCGGGCAAGCTCGGCGTCGCCGCCGCTCACGACGGGCAGCGCAGGCGCTCCCGCTCGCGCTGCGCCTGGGTCTTCACCGTCGTCGAGGCCCGCGGATAACGCTCTCCCAGCGTCACCAGCAGCGCGCAGGCCTGCGGGCGCTGGTTCTGCGCCGCGAGCGCACGCGCGAGGCCGAGCATCGTGTCGGGGGCGCGGCCGCCGTTGGGCGACTTTTCCAGCCCGTCGGCGAAGAAGGCCGAGGCGCCGCGATAGTCGCGCCGGCGGAACGCCATCTCGCCCGCCCAGTAGCGCGCGTCGCCGGCGAGGCGGTGATTGGGATTGGCCTGCGCGAAGTCGCGCATCGCCTGTTGCGCGCGGGTCATGTCGCCGCGGCCCTGCTGGACCTCGCGGACCTGGGCGAAGGCCTGCTCGTACTGCTCCTCCGGCGTCGCGGCGCGTGCCGGCACCGCGGCGCGCTGGCCGGCGGGCGGCGGGGATTCGTCGCTGTCGTCGGTCTGGCGGCCGGCCGGGCCCGGCACCAGCACGACGCGGTTCTCGCCCGGCCGCACCGTCGGCGGGGTGAGCGGCGTCGGCGCGCCGGCGCGCGGGATGGTCGGCGGCGCCGGGACCGTCGGCCGGGCGCCGCGCTGCGGCCGCTGCTGGTCGTCGTCGCCATCGGCGCGCGCGCCGGGCGCGGCGCCGGAGAGGCGGAATTCGGTGTCGCGCTGGAAGCGCTCGAGGCGCTGCGACAGCTGCTCGAGACGGTGGCCGAGTTCCTCGACGCGGCCGGTGAGTTCCTGCACCTGGCGCTCGAGCCGGCCGAAGCGCTGCTCGGCGGTGTCGATGAAACCCTGCCCGACGCCGCCCGCCTGGGCGACGACGGTGTTGCCGCCGCTGCCGCCGCGCGCGAGGCGGACCTGCAGCACGTCGACGTCGCGCTGCAGCCGGTCGACGCGGTCGACCAGCGTGCGCACCTCCGCCGGGTTCTGGGCCGCGGCCGGCGCGGCAGCGAGGACGATCAGGGCAACTGCAAGAATCGAGCGCATGTCAGACACCCGCAGCAAGCGCCGCATCGCGCGGCAGGAGTCGATTCATGGCAGCGGCCGAATCGCGACCGCGCGGGATCGACGATGCGAGATTCGCCGATGAATACGGCGAAAGCTGGGCGCCGCCGCAGACGCCCAGCCCTGCGCGAACGAGCTTCGCGAACGCGCTCAGGACGTCGCGAGGCCCTGGACGACGATGACCGAGCGGCGGTTCTGCGCCCAGCCGTCCGGGTTGGACTCGGTGATCGCCGGGCGTTCCTTGCCGTAGCTGATCGTGCGGATGCGCCGCGCATCGATGCCGAGCGACACGAGGTAGTCGCGCGTCGTCGCTGCGCGCCGTTCGCCCAGCGCGATGTTGTATTCGCGCGTGCCGCGTTCGTCGGCGTGGCCTTCGAGGATGATGTTGGCGCCGGCGTTCTGGCGCAGCAGCTGCGCCCAGCCCTGGATCGTGCGCTGGCCGTCGGGCTGCAGCGTCCACTGGTCGGTCTCGAAGAACACGCGGTCGCCGACGCGGCTGAGTTCGCCCTGGAGCGAGGCCAGCGCGTTGCGCGAGATGCTGCCATCCGGGTTGCCGGCGCCGCCCTGGCCTGCCGTCCCGGCTGCCTGGTCCGAAGACGAGGAGCAGGCCGCGAGCAAGGCGACGGCGCCGATCATGGTGACGAGCTTGAGACGCATCATCCGAATCCTTTCGTGCATCGATCCACTTCGTCCGGCGTCGACGGTGCCGAACACCCGTGCGCGCAACGCCTCGCCTTGCGCGCCAGCAACCCCCGGCCGTTTCATGAGATTTGTTCGGACTGGATATAAGCCCTTGGAATCACGGAATCAAGGGTGACCAGGCGGGGTCCGACGCGGCACCCGGCGTGCGCACCTCGCGCTCGTTGTAGCCGGTGACGTCGATCGAAACGAGGCGCGGCTGCGCGCCGCCGCCGGACTGGCGGAAGAACATGATGACGCGGCCGTTTGGCGACCAGGTCGGGCCCTCCGCCAGAAAGGCGTTGGAGAGCAGCCGTTCCTGCGAGCCGTCGGGCCGCATCACGCCGATCGCGAAGCCGCCGTCGCCCTGGCGGGTGAAGGCGATCAGGTCGCCGCGCGGCGACCACACCGGCGTCGCATAGCGCCCCTGGCCGAAGCTGATGCGGCGCGCGTTCGAGCCGTCGGAATTCATCACGTAGAGCTGCTGCGAGCCGCCGCGGTCGGATTCGAACACGACCTGGCGGCCGTCGGGCGAGAAGCACGGCGCGGTGTTGATGCCCGGCCCGTTGGTGAGGCGCTGGCGCGCGCGCGAGCGCGTGTCGTAGGTCCAGATGTCGGAGAGCCCGTTCTCCGACACCGAGAAGATCACGCGGTTGCCGTCGGGCGCGAAGCGCGGCGCGAAGGTCATGCCCTGGAAGTCGCCGAGCACCGCGCGCTGGCCCGAATCGATGTTCATCATGTAGACGCGCGGGCGCTGTTCGCTGACGTAGCCGAGATAGGTCACGTCCTGCGAATTGGGCGAGAAGCGCGGCGTGAGGACGAGCTCGGAGCCGTCGGTGAGGTAGCGCACGTTGGCGCCGTCCTGGTCCATGATGGTCAGGCGCTTGATGCGGCGCTGGGCCGGGCCGCTCTCCGTCACGAAGACGATGCGCGTGTCGAAGTACCCGTCCTCGCCGGTGATTCGCTTGTAGATCGCGTCGGCGATGATGTGCGCGATGCGCCGCCAGTTCTGCGCCGTGGTGGTGTAGACCTGCCCTTCCTGCTGCTGGCCGGAGGTCACGTCCCACAGCCGGAACTCGACCTTCACGCGGCCGTCGCGCTGGATCTCGATGCCGCCATTGACCAGCGCCTGCGCGCCGATCTGGCGCCAGTCGCCGAAGCGCGGCGCGGTGTTGCGCATCGCCGCGGGCTGTTGCGTGAACGACGCGCGCGGGAGCGGCCGGAACAGCCCGGAGCGCTCGAGATCGTCGGCGACCACCTGCGGGATGTTGTCGCCGTACTGGCGCTCGCCCTCCTGCGCGGCGAAGAACGGCGAGACCGCGATCGGCATCGGTTCGACGCGGCCGCGCGTGATGTCGATGCGGAGCTGCGCCTGCGCGGGGCGCAGCGCCGTCGCGGATGCGAGCCCGCCGAGCAGCATCGCGCCACCGCGCAGCATCGTGCGTCGCGTCGCCTGAATCTTCATCACGCACTCTCCCTGACCAACGGCCCGAATCGGGCGCAACCTCGCATATCGCCGGGGCGCGGCGCAATCGCGCCAGCCTGCAGCGTCATCCGCCGAGTCCCATCAGCTGGCGCGGATTGAAGCTCAAGATGAAATCGCGGAACTGCGCGGCCTTGCCGGCCGGAATCGGCAGCGGGCTCGCCATCCGCACCGCGCGCATCGCCGAATCGGCGGCGGCGCGATACATCGGATCGCTGGCCATGCGCGCGCTGTTCTCCAGCCGGACGTTGCGCACGGTGCCGTCCGGATCGCACTCGATGCGCAGGTCGACGACGAGATTCTCCGCGTCGCGCGCGCCGATCGGCACGTTCCAGAAGCGGCTGACATGCTCGCGGATCGCGTCCTGTTCGCTGCGCGACACCGGCAGGTTCGGATTGCTCGCGACATTGGCCGAATTCGGCCGCGCGGGCCCCTGCTGCCGGTCCTGGCGCGGCGACGCCGGCGGTGGCGGCGGAGTCCGCGGCCGGTCGATGTTGCGCAGAAGATTGCGCAGCTCCTGATCCGTCATCGCGCGCGGCCGCGGCGGGGGTGGCGGCGCCGGCGGCGGCGGCGGAGGCGGTGCTGGCGGCGGCGCAGGCGGGGGCGGCGCCGGGGGCGGTGGCGGCGGAGCCGGCGGCGCCGGCCCGGGTGGCGGCGGCGCGGGCGGCGGCGGC
>JAEUKZ010000450.1 GCA_016793045.1 Alphaproteobacteria bacterium | reverse complement strand
GAATGGCGAATCGAATGGCCGACGACGGCGAAGCCCGGCGCGCCGTCGCGCGCCGCTCGCGCCGGCGACGTGCTGGCCGCGATCCGCGCCAAGCTGAACGCACGCGCGCGGATGCGGGTCGGCTGAGCGGAACCCCGCCGCGCACCGCAAAGCGGCGCGCGGCGGCGGGTCGTTCAGAATTCCTTGAACGGCGGCCAGTCGGCGCCGTCGTTGTCCGCCGCCCCGATCCGCCGCGGCACGCGCAGCGTGTGCTCGCTGCCGTCGGGGTAGACGATCGCCAGCGCGCCGGCTGCGCCGAGATGGGCCGCCTCGCCGACGAGCGCGAAGTCGCCGCCGCCGCCCGCCGCGAAGATCGGCGCCCCGACGTAGCGATGCGCGCGCTCCGCCTGCCCGTGGGCCGCGAGCTGCTGCTGCCAGCGCGGGGCGTTCGTCAGCGTGCGGTCGAACCGCGTCTCGCCGGGAAACCGCACGCCCGGCTCGAACGGGTCGACCGGCCCCTGGCAGACCGGCCGGGCGCCGCCGTCGGCCGGCCCGCACCATTCGAAGGCGTTGTCGGCCACCGTCCAGTTGCGGAATTCGTAGAACCGCTTGTTGGGGTCGTCCTCGTCGTCGTTCGCGTTGCCGAACATCGGCGCGCGCATGCGGAAGCTGTTGTTGAAGACGAAGACTCGGCCGAATTCCGGCGGCTGCTTTGCATCGGTGAGCTTGAACGCCTCGCCGATCGAATGGCCGTCGCCGATCGCACTGCCGGGCCGCGAGCGGAAGTAGCCCCGGTTGGCGTAGATCGTCCACCAGCCGCCGCGAACGTTGTCGAGCGAGAACCATGAATGGCAGTCGACGAAGGTGTTGTGGTGGATGTGCCAGTTGAAGGCATGCCACTCCGGCTCGATCGGATTGTCGCGCACGCGCTCGAAGGTGTTGTGCGCGATGTGGAAATTGCGGTTGGTCTGGGCATAGTTGCCGCTGATCCGGCGGAACTCCGGCGAGATGTCGACGACGAGGCCGTTGTAGCAGTCGGCGACGAGGTTGTTGGTGAAGTCGACGTCGCCGACGATGTCGCCGGTGCCGAGGATGCCGCCGTCGAGATAGTTGTAGAGCCGGTCGTTGTCGTGGATCCATTTCCACGGAATGTTGGCCCAGATGCGCGGGTCCTGCGCCCAGCTGCACCCGTCGACGACGATTTCCCGCACGCGGCCGTAAGGCGGCCGGTCGCGCACGACGAACAGGAACGTGCCGCCGACGCCGGTGCAGTTGCTGAAGGTCAGATGGCTGCTGCCTTCGGCGAACACCGCCATCGGCCAGCACTCGGCGAAGTAGACGTCTTCGAGCCTGACGTGGTCCGAATCGATGATTCGGAGGAAGGCCCAGTCCTTGCCGTCCGGCAGGTTCCATTCGAGATGCGGCACCGGCCCCGCATAGCCGCGCACGATCGCCCCCCGCTCCGCGCGGATGACGATCGGCTTGCCGGGCGCGCCGCTGCGCCGCATCAGCGTCGCCGGCTCGAAATAGCGGTGCTCGCCAGGCAGGAGCCGCACGACGTCGCCGGGCTGCGCCTTGCCGAGGGCTTCCCGAAGTTGCGTCGGCACGCCCCAGCCGGGTTCGATCGGAAAATCCGCCATGAGCCCCCCAACTCCGGGGCCGGTCACGCCGGCCGGACGAGGGCTCCTTATAATTGAAATTCAGGGCGCCGTCTGCGGCGCGCTCAGAACCTGAGCGCGCGCGCCTTCACCACCAGCGGGATCGCCCGCACTTTCGCGAGCACGTCCTCGGTCAAGGGCTGATCGACCTGGACGAGGCAGAGCGCGTCCTCGCCCGGGGCGGTGCGGCCGAGATGCATCGTCGCGATGTTGACGCCGGCGTCGCCGAGCGTGCGGCCGAGCGCGCCGATATAGCCGGGCTTGTCCTCGTTGCGGGTGTAGAGCAGGTTGCGGCCGAACTCGCCCTCGATCGGGATGCCGTCGATCTCGACCAGCCGCGGCTTGCCTTCGCCGATCAGGGTGCCGGCGGCGCGGCGCGTGCGGTCCTCGCTCTCCACCGTCACGCGGATCAGCGTCTGGTAGTCGGTGGCGCGGTCGTGGCGGACCTCGGACACCGCGATGCCGCGTTCGCGCGCCAGCACCGGCGCCGACACCGGGTTGACGGACTCGAGCGCGGGCTGCATCAGCCCGGCCAGCAGCTCCGCCGTCAGCGGCTTGATGTTGAGCGCGGCGGCGTGGCCCTCGAACTCGACGGTGACGGACTTGATCGTCGATTCGGCGAGCTGGCCGAGGAACAGGCCGAGATTGCGCGCGAGCGCCATGTACGGGCGCAGCTTGGGCGCGTCCTCGCCCGAGACCGAGGCCATGTTGACGGCGTTGATCACCGCGCCGGACATCAGGAAGTCGGCGATCTGCTCGGCGACCTGGACCGCCACGTTCTCCTGCGCCTCGCTCGTCGAGGCGCCGAGATGCGGCGTGCAGATCACGTCGTCGCGGCCGAACAGGACGTTCTCCTTGGCGGGCTCCACGGGGAAGACGTCGAGCGCCGCGCCGGCGACATGGCCGGCGTCGAGCGCGGTCTTGAGGTCGGCCTCGACGATCAGCCCGCCGCGCGCGCAGTTGATGATGCGCACGCCCTTCTTCATCTTGAAGATCGCCTTGGCGTCGATCAGGTTGCGCGTCGCCTCGGTGAGCGGCGTGTGCAAGGTGATGAAGTCCGCGCGCGGGAAGAGCTGGTCGAGCTCGACCTTCTCGACGCCGAGCTGGTCCGCGCGCTCCGCCGAGAGATACGGATCGTAGGCGATCACCTTCATCTTCAGCCCCACCGCGCGGTCGGCGACGATCGAGCCGATGTTGCCGCAGCCGACGATGCCGAGCGTCTTGCCGGTGAGCTCGACGCCCATGAAGCGGTTCTTCTCCCACTTGCCGGCCTGGGTCGAGCGGTCGGCGGCGGGGATCTGGCGCGCGAGCGCGAACATCAGCGCGATCGCGTGCTCGGCCGTCGTGATCGAATTGCCGAAGGGCGTGTTCATCACCACGATGCCGCGCGCCGTGGCGGCCGGCACGTCGATCGTGTCGACGCCGATGCCGGCGCGGCCGATCACCTTGAGCCTGTGGGCGTTCTTGACGATCGCGGCAGTGACCTTGGTCGCCGAGCGCACGGCGAGCGCTTCGTAGTCGCCGATGATCGCGGCGAGCTCGTCGGCCTTGAGGCCGGTCTTCACGTCGCAGGGAATGCCGCGGTCCTTGAAGATCTGGACCGCGCGCGGGGAGAGGTTGTCGGCGATGAGGACCTTGGGCATGGGGGAATCTCGCGATCGCAATTGAGATTGAGGGATCGGACTTGCGGCGGCACCCCCTCCCCACCCTCCCCCGCGCGATGCGCGAGGGAGGGGGCGGAGTTCTTCCCCCGCCCCCGCTCGCGGGGGAGGGATGGGGTGGGGGTCGCGCCGAAGAAAGGCTTACGCCGCGGCCTTGGCGCGGACCTGGGCGAAGGCCCAGTCGAGCCAGGGGAACAGCGCTTCGAGGTCGCTGCGTTCCACCGTCGCGCCGGCCCAGATGCGCAGGCCCGGCGGCGCATCGCGATAGGCGTCGATGTCGTAGGCCACCTTCTCCTGCTCGAGCAGGCCGACCAGCGCTTTCGACACCGCGGCGCGCTGTTCGGCCGGCAGGCCGGCGATCGCCGGGTCGACGATCGTGAGGCACACCGAGGTGCAGGAGCGGATGCGCTTGTCCGCGGCGAGGAAGCCCGCCCAGCCGGCGCGCGCCACCCAGGCCTCGATCGCCGCGAGGTTGCCCTCGGCGCGGCCGATCAGCGCCTGGAGGCCGCCGACCGACTGCGCCCATTTGAGGCCGTCGATCGCATCCTCGACGCAGAGCATCGACGGCGTGTTGATCGTCTCGCCCTTGAACACGCCCTCGATCAGCTTGCCGCCCTGGGTCAGGCGGAAGATCTTCGGCAGCGGCCAGGGCGGCGTGTAGCTGGTCAGGCGCTCGACCGCGCGCGGGCTCAGCACGATCATGCCGTGCCCGCCCTCGCCGCCCAGCACCTTCTGCCACGACCAGGTGGTGACATCGAGCTTCGGCCACGGCAGGTCCATCGCGAACGCGGCCGAGGTCGCATCGCAGATCGTGAGTCCCTCGCGCGCGCTCGC
Source organism: Alphaproteobacteria bacterium (assembly GCA_016793045.1). GTDB lineage: Bacteria > Pseudomonadota > Alphaproteobacteria > CACIAM-22H2 > CACIAM-22H2 > JAEUKZ01. The sequence goes on along the minus strand of JAEUKZ010000450.1, from coordinate 4,565 downwards.
GATCCACGCGCCATCGGGCACGCGCACGCCGGAGGTCGTGCCGTTCCAGGTGAAGACGACGTCGCGGGCGAAATCGACCTTCGAAAGGTCGGGAAGCTGGCCATAGGGCGCTTCCATCACCCGCGCGTCCGCGAGCTTGAGCTGCTTGGCGACGTCGGTCACCCAGCCGGAGCCGAAGCTTTCCCAGGCGAGCATGTCGACGCCGCGCGGGCCCAGCAGCGACCACAGCGCCATCTCGACCGCCCCGGTGTCCGAGGCCGGCACGATGCCGATGCGATAGTCCTTGGGGATGCCGAGCACGGCACGGCTCAGCTCGATCGCCTCGGCGAGCTTGGCCTTGCCCTCCTTGCCGCGATGCGAGCGGCCGAGGGTCGCGGATTTGAGTGCGTCGAGGGACCACCCTGGACGCTTGGCGCACGGACCGGAGGAAAAATGGGGGATGCGTGGCCGAAGGCTCGGCCGGGCGTGGTCTGTCATGTGATGCCATTCCTTTCAGAATGGCCGGAACCCGTTGGGAGGTTCTGGCCCGCCGCGGACGCTATAGAGAGTCGCCCGTGCCCGCAACCCGGTTTTGTGCGCTGCGGCAGATCATCGCAATTTCGTGGGACGGACCGCATCGACGCCTGCATCGCCCGCCGCGCTGGACTAGGATGGCCGCCGACCGACTGAGGGGAGTACCGAAGATGGACGGAGCAGGTCAGCCGAATTTCGTCGCCGAGTATCACGAGCGCGGCTATTTCCTGGTGCCCAATCTGCTCAACATGGACGAGGTGCAGCGCTTCCGCACCGTCATCGACGGACTGATCGAGCGCTCGCGCAGCATCACCCAGCATACCGACGTCTTCGACCTCGAGCCCGACCATACCGCCGAGCGTCCGCGCCTGCGCCGCATCAAGCAGCCCCATCGCGTCGACCCGGTGTTCCGGGACTTCATGGCCCATCCGAAGCTGCAGGCGGTGCTCACGGCGATCCTCGGCCCCGACATCCGCCACCAGACCGTCAAGCTCAATACCAAGTTCCCCGATGGCGGTTCGGCGCTCGAATGGCACCAGGACTGGGCGTTCTATCCGCACTGCAACGATTCGGTGCTCGCCGTCGGGCTGATGATCGACGACGTGACGACGGAGAACGGGCCGACCTTGGTCATCCCCGGCAGCCACCGCCCGCGCCGCGTGCTCGACCATCACCAGGACGGCGTGTTCGCCGGCGCCATCGATCCGACGCGCAAGGAGATCGACTTCACCAAGGCGGTGCCGGTGACCGGGCCGGCCGGATCGATCTTCGTGTTCGACGCCTTCATGGTCCACGGTGCCGCGAGCAACCAGTCGAAGAACATCCGCCGCACCTGCTTCTACGAGTTCGTCGCGTCGGACGCCTGGCCGATCCACCAGATCAACGACCCCGGCGTCGTCGCCTCCGACGGCCCGCTGGAGAGCCGCGGCATCGCCGGCCGCGCGATCGTCAAGCCGCGCGTCACCGAGGTGCCGGTGCGCATGCCGATCCCGCGCCCCGACCGGCCCTACGGCTCGATCTACGAAGCGCAGAAGGACCTGACCAACCGCTATTTCAGCTGAACGCGTTCGGCTGACATCGGGCGGACGCGCCGGCGCGCCCGGAATCGACTCGACTCGCCCCGCTTGTTCCCTTTATGTTCCGATGCACGGGCCGCTTGGGATGATGAGGGAGGGCAGGATGAAACTCTACTGGGCCCCGCAGTCGCGGGCGTTTCGGGCGCTGTGGATGATGGAGGAAGCCGGTTGCCCCTATGAACGGGTGCATGTCGACATCCGCAAGGGTGCGCAAAACGCCCCGGCCTTTCGCGCCATCAACCCGATGATGAAGGTGCCGGCGTTGACCGACGGCGAGGCCGCCGTCGCCGAATCCGCCGCGATCTGCGCCTACGTCGCCGAACGCTGTCCGGAGGCCGATCTGGCCCCGCCGCTCGGCTCGCCCAAGCGCGGCCGCTACCTGCACTGGCTGTTCTTTGCCGCCGGCTGCATCGAGGCGGCGTATACGGAGAAGTTCACCGGCGCAAAGCTGCCGAACACGTCGCAGGCCGGCTGGAGCAGTTTCGAGCGGGTCATCGACGTGCTCGACGCCGCCGTGCAGCCCGGGCCGTGGCTGCTCGGCGAGCAGTTCACCGCCGCCGACGTGATGATCGGCGCCGACCTCAACTACGGCATCAACGTGTTCAAGATCGTCGAGCCGCGCCCGGCGCTCGCCGCCTATGTCGCGCGCTGCACCGGCCGGCCGGCATTCCAACGCGCCCAGGCGATCGACGCCGCGGGCGCATAAGGGGAGGACTCAACATGGCGACGAAGAAGCGTACCGCCGTGCGCAAGGCGACCAAGGGCAGGCATGCCGTCAAGATGCCGGCGAAGCGCGCCGCGCCCGCCAAACGCGCGGCTTCGCCCAAGGCGAAGGCCGCCGCGCGGCCGGCGCCCGCCCGCCCCGCTCCGGCGCGGATCGTGCCGGCGATGCGCTACCGCGACGCGCCGGCGGCGATCGCGTTCCTGTGCAAGGCGTTCGGCTTCGAGGAGCATCTCGTGGTGCCGGGTCCGGACAACACGATCGTCCACGCCCAGCTCACGCTCGGCAACGGCATGATCATGCTGTCGTCGATCGTCGAGTCCGAATTCGGCAAGCTGATGGCGCAGCCCGACGAGATCGGCGGACGCGAGACCCAGAGCGCCTATGTGATCGTACCCGACGCCGACGCGCACTATGCGCGCGCGGTCAAGGCCGGCGCCGACATCGTCATCGACATCAAGGACGAGGACTATGGCGGCCGCGGCTACACCTGCCGCGACCCCGAGGGCCGGATCTGGAACTTCGGCACCTACGATCCGTGGCGGTAGCGTGCGGAGCGAAAAACAGGATGCCGCAGGGGCGCCCGCGGCATCTTGCCCCGGCGCTATGGATCGCGCCGGCGCTTCAGAAACGACATCAGGGTCGCGGTCATGACCGTTTCGCCGCTCTGGTTGACCGCCGAAAGCTCGTAGATCAGCAGGCCGCGATCGGGCTTCGATTTCGACGGGCGGACCTCCTTCACGTCGGCGAAGGCGCGCAGCGTGTCGCCGGGGCGCACCGGCTTGTGCCAGCGCAGATTGTCCATGCCCGGTCCGCCGAGGCTCGCGGAGGAGAACCAGCCGGTCTGGTAGATCAGCCGGAACGTGATCGCGAGCGACTGGAAGCCGCTGGCGATCAGCCCGCCGAACGGCCCGGCCTTCGCCGCCTCGACGTCGATGTGGATCGGCTGCGGGTCGTAGCGCAGCGCGAAGTCGATGATCTCCGATTCGGTGAAGGTGTAGCCGCGGCCCTCGAAGCGGTCGCCGGGCTTGAAGTCGTCGAGATAGAGATCGGTGCGGGGGGTGGTCATCGTCGGCCGTCGTTGATTCCCGGTGCGGGCGCGCAAGCCTAGCATCGCCGCGTGCATCCGCGAAACGCGGCGGGCGCCGCCAGACGCGGGATGACAGCGCGCGCGCCCTGACGCTACCCTGCCTCGCGTGACCCCGACCGCCCCCATGCCGTCCCGATGCAGCGGGGCCGGCATGATCGCCGATGCGATCGTCGCCGCGCTGGCGGTCGCGTGCGCCGCCGCACTCTACCTGACGCATCTCGAAGCGCCGCGCACGCTGTGGCTCGGGGCGCTCCACGACCGCAACGGCCACTACGCCTACGCGGCCGGCATCGCCCTTGCGATCCGCGATCTCGATCCGGTCCGGCTGCTGCAGGACCTCTACAACGCGCGCGTCTGGCCGCCGCTGCATGGCCTGCTGCTGGCGCCCGTCCTCGCGGCCTTCGGGCCTGACTTCCGCCTGGCCGGCGTGGTCAGCGCCGCCGCCTGGGCGGCGACGATGCTCGGCGCCTTCATGATCGCGCGCCGGCTGCTCGCCGACGCCGCCGCGGGCCTTGCCGCCGGCGCCGCGGCCGCGCTGTGGATCGCCGCCAGCCCGGCGATGCGCGCCTACGGCGTCGACGCCATGCTCGAAAGCCTCGGCGCCGCGCTCAGCGTATTCGCGCTGCTCGGCTACATCCGGGTGCGCGAGCGGCCCGCGGACATGCGCCGGTGGGCCCAGCTCGGCCTGGTCCTGACGCTGCTGTTCTTCGAGAAGGGCAACTACTGGGGCCTGGTGGTCGCCGCCCTCGCCGCGGCGGCGACCACCGTCGCGCCCCGCGCGGCGTGGTCGTGGATCAGGGGCGAGGCGGCGAAGCGCACGCAGCGCGGGTTCATCCGCGGGGCGTTGTGGCATCCGATCGGCCTCGCCGCCGCGATCGTCCTGTGCGCCGTCGCCGCAATCACGCTGAACGGCCCGACCACGGTCGTTCTCTTCGGTTCGAGCGTCTCGCTCCATCCGCCCGAGAACCTGCTCACGGTCGGCTATGCGCTCGTCTTCCTCCGGATCGCGCAGATCTGGTACGCCGGTCGCGCCGCTTTCGCCGCCGCGGTCCCCGCGGGCGCGCGCCGGCTCTTCGCCTGGCACGTCCTGCCGATCGCGCTGTCGTTCCTCGTCCCCAAGCGGCTGGCCGCGTTCCTGTGGTTCGTCGGACCGACCAATCTGCCG
>JAEUKZ010000433.1 GCA_016793045.1 Alphaproteobacteria bacterium | reverse complement strand
GCCCGCGTGCAGTTCGACTTCGGCGCGGCGGCGCTGCTGCCGGACGAACTCGCGGCGGTCGGCATCCGCCGGCCTCTGCTGGTGAGCGACCGCGGCCTCGCCGCCGCAGGGGTCGTGCAGCGCATCGTCGACACGCTTGCGCCGGGACAGGTCGCCGCCATCTTCGACGGCACGCCCTCCAACCCGACCGAGCGGGCCATCCATGCCGCGCTCGACCTCTACCGCAACCACCATTGCGACGGCATCGTGGCGCTCGGCGGCGGCTCGCCGATCGACCTCGCCAAGGCGGTGGCGCTGCTGGCGACGCACACGGGCGCGCTGTCGGACTATACGGTGCTGTCCGGCGGCTCCGACCGCATCACGCCGGCCGTGGCGCCGATCATCGCCATACCGACCACGGCTGGCACCGGCGCCGAGGTCGGCCGCGCCAGCGTGGTCGTGCTCGACAGCGGCCGCAAGGTCGTGCTGGTGAGCCTCCATCTCGTGCCCAAGGTGGCGATCTGCGATCCCGATCTGACGCTCGGCCTGCCGCCGCTGCTGACCGCGGCGACCGGCATGGACGCGCTGTCGCACTGCATCGAAACCTTCCTGTCGTCACGCCCCAACCCGCCCGCCGCGGCGATCGCGCTCGACGGGCTCGGCCGCTGCGTTCGCTGGATCGAGCGCGCGACGCATCACGGGGCGGATCGGGAGGCTCGCAGCGAGATGCTGATGGCGGCCCTGGAAGGCGGGCTCACGTTCCAGAAAGGCCTCGGCGCGGTGCACGCGATGGCGACGCCGCTGGGCGAGCTCGGCCTGCATCACGGCACCCTCAACGCGGTGCTGCTGCCGGCGGTGCTGCGCTTCAACGCGCCGGCGGCGGCGGACAAATGTGCCGCGATCCGCGCGGCCGCGAGGCTGCCGGACGGCGCCGACCTCGCCGCATGGATCGTCGACCTCAACCGCCGGCTCGGCCTGCCCGCCGGGCTTGCCGCGATGGGCGTGCCGCGCGAGCGAATCGCCGCGATCGCCGCGGCGGCGGCGAAGGACCATTCCGGCCTCACCAATCCCCGCCCGGCGACCGCCGCGGACTACGAGCGCCTGCTCGCCGAGAGCCTGTGATCGTCCTCATCGAGATCGTCGCGCCGATCTTCGGCGTGGTGCTGGCCGGCTACCTGATGGCGCTCACGCCCGCGTTGAGCGCCGAGGGCATACGCGGCCTGTCCAACTTCGTCTTCTACGCCGCGATCCCGGCGCTGCTCTTCGCCACGATGGCGCATGCGACGCTGCCCGGCGGGCCCGACCTCGCGCTGATCGCGGCCTATCTGGGGTCGTCGGTCGTCGCCTTTGCGGCGAGCCTGGGCGTCGGCTGGGTGCTCTATCGCGATTCGATCGCCGCCCGCGCGGTGATGGCGATGGGGGCTGCCTTCTCGAACACGGTGCAGCTCGGCATTCCCCTGGCGCTGCAGGCCTTCGGCCCCGAGGGCCTGCGCCAGCACATGCTGATCGTCTCGGTGCACTCGGCGGTGATGATCTCGCTGCCCACCTTGATCATCGAGGCGACCCGCAAGGGCGGCCACCCGGGCCGAACGCTCGTGCTCGCGGCACGTGCGCTGGTGACCAACCCGATCCTCCTCGCCATCGCCGCGGGCCTCGCCTGGTCGGCCACCGGCTGGCCGCTGCCGGGACCGGCCGAGAGCTGGCTGCGGCTGCTCGGCGGCGCCAGCACGTCCTGCGCGCTGTTCGCGATGGGGGCGAGCATGGCGCGCTTCAAGCTCGGCGGACACTTGAGCGAGAGCGCCGTGATCACGCTGTTCAAGCTGCTGGTGATGCCGGCGACGGCGTGGCTGCTGTCGCGCTTCGCCTTCGGCCTGGATCCGCTGGCGGTCGCGGTGTGCACGCTGTGCGCCGCGCTGCCGAGCGGCGTCAACGTGTTCATCCTCGCCCAGCGCTACGACGTCTGCGTCGAGCGTTCGGTCAACCTGATCGTGCTGTCGACGCTTGCGTCGCTGGTGACGCTGTCGGCGCTGCTGACGGTCTTCGCGGTGCGCTGAGCGGGCTCAGGCCCCGTTCATCAGGCAGCCGATCAGCACGTGCTCGACCGCGCCTTCCGGGGTGCCGAGCGGCAGCAGCAGCGCTTCGTAGCGCAGCAGCCGATCGTCCATGATCATGTTGCGGCGGCGATGAATTGGCCTGCCCGCCGCGACCACCGCGGTGGCCGCCACCTTGATGAGATCGCGGAAGTTCGGCATGCCGGTGAGGTCGTCGAGCAGCCGGCCGGTCAGGTCGAAGCCGAGGCGCTGCACGAGGGTGGAGCCCTGCAGGCGGATGCGGAATCGCAGCGGGTCGCGCTCGACGCCGAAGAGGACGACGTTGCCGAGGATGTAGGCGAAATCGAGCGGGTCGATGATGGCACGCGATGGCATCGAACGATCGCCGCGGCGATCGTTCCAATAGGCGAGCAGGCGCTGCAGCCGGGCGTCATCCGGACGCGGCTCGCCCCCCTCCTCCGCCTCCGACGTCGTCGCCTCGATTCCCACGTGTCCCCCGACCCATGTCCCGGTTCGAATCTGGAGCGGCCATCGTTAGCAATTGGTTAGCGGCGCGTCCGCGCAGCGCAACAGGACGCAACGAAATCGCGCGCTTTCCAACAGCCGGAAGCCGGGTTAGCGTCGCCCCAGGACAAGCGGGGGCACCATGGAACCGAGACAGGTCAAGACCGCGGACGACGCGCGCAAGATCGTGCGCGAACGAAATCTGTCGCACGTCAAGCTAGGGGCATTCGACGCCGACGGCATTCTGCGCGGCAAGTATCTGGGACGCGACAAGTTCTTCGGCGCACTCGATTCAGGCGCCGGGTTCTGCGACGTCGTGCTGGGCTGGGATTCGAACGACCAGCTCTACGACAACGTCACCTATACCGGCTGGCACACCGCCTATCCCGACGCGCCGATCCGCATCGTGCCGGACACCTGCCGCGACCTGCCGCTCGAGAACGGCATGCTGTTCTTCCTCGCCGAGTTCGCCCAGAAGGCGGAGGCGATCTGCCCGCGCGGCGTGCTGCGCCGCGTCGTCGAAAAGGCGCGCGCCATGGGCTTCGAGCCCAAGAGCGCGCTCGAGTACGAGTTCTTCGTCTTCGAGGAGACGCCGCATTCGGTGCGCGAGAAGCACTACCGCAACCTGAAGCCGATCTCGCCGGGCTTCTTCGGCTATTCGGTCCTGCGCAACTCGGTGCATGCGGAGTTCTACCGCGATCTGCTGGCACTGTGCGAAGGCATGGACATGGGCCTCGAGGGCCTGCACACCGAGACCGGGGCGGGCGTACTCGAGGCCGCGATCCGCGTCGACGATTCGCTTGCCAGCGCCGACAAGGCCGCGCTGTTCAAGACCTTCACCAAGGTGCTGGCCCAGCGGCGCGGCTGGATGGCGAGCTTCATGGCCAAATGGTCGAAGGACTGGCCGGGCTGCGGCGGCCACATCCACGTCTCGCTGTGGGACAAGAAGAAGGGCAGCTCGGCCTTCTTCGACGACAAGGACCCGCATCGGATGAGCAAGACGATGCGGCACTTCGTCGCCGGCCAGCAGGCACTGATGCCCGAGCTGCTGGCGATGGTGGCCCCGACGGTCAATTCCTATCGCCGCCTGATCCCCGGTTTCTGGGCGCCGACCTCCGCGACCTGGGGGGTCGAGAACCGCACCACGGCGCTGCGCGTCATCCCCGGTTCGGCCAAGTCCCAGCGCGTCGAGTATCGCGTTGCCGCGGCCGACGGAAACCCCTATCTGACGCTTTCGGCGGCGCTCGCCTCCGGCCTCTGGGGCGTCGAGAACAAGCTTGAGCTCGGGGCGCCGATCGTGGGCAACGCCTATGACAAGAAGCACCCCGCGAAGCTCGACCTGCCCCGCACGCTGATGGAGGCGGCGCACAGGCTCAAGGGCTCCAAGGCGGCGCGCGCGCTGTTCGGCGACGAATTCGTCGACCACTACGCCGCGACCCGCGAGTGGGAGGAGCGCGAGTTCCGCAAGCACGTTTCCGACTGGGAACTGGACCGCTACTTCGAGATCATCTGAGCATGGCAACGATCAAGACGATTTCCCCCGTCGACGGCCGGGTCTATGTCGAGCGGCCGCTCGCCGAAGCCGCCGCGATCCGCAGCGCCCTCGACGCCGCGCGCGCGGCCTTCCCTGCGTGGCGTGCGGCGCCGCTCAAGGAACGGCAGGCGATCTGCACACGCTTTGTCGACGCGATGGTGGCGAAGAAGGCGGAGATCGGCGCCGAACTCTCCTGGCAAATGGGGCGCCCGGTCCGCTACACCCCGAACGAGATCGGCGGCGGCCTGCAGGAGCGCTCGCGCTACATGATCGCGGCGGCGGGCGAAGCGCTCGCCGACCTCGCGGTCGAGCCGAAGGCCGGCTTCACCCGCTTCATCCGCCACGAGCCGCTCGGCGTCGTCTTCGTCGTCGCGCCGTGGAACTACCCCTACCTCACCGCGGTCAACGCGATCGTGCCGGCGATCCTCGCCGGTAACACGGTGATCCTCAAGCACTCGGCGCAGACGCCGCTGGTGGCCGAGCGCTTCGCCGAGGGCTTCGCCGCCGCGGGCCTGCCCAAGGGCGTTTTCCAGGTGCTGCACCTGTCGCACGGCGAAACCGAGGCGCTGATCAAGAGCCCGGAGGTCGACTTCGTCGCCTTCACCGGCTCGGTCGAGGGCGGCCACGCGGTGCAGCGCGCAGCGGCCGACCGCTTCATCGCCACCGGGCTCGAACTCGGCGGCAAGGATCCCGCGTATGTCCGCGCCGATGCCGACATGGCGCACGCGGTCGAGAACCTGGTCGACGGCGCGTTCTTCAACTCCGGCCAGTCCTGCTGCGGGATCGAACGCATCTATGTCGATGCGCGCGTCTACGACCGCTTCGTCGAAGGCTTC
>JAEUKZ010000404.1 GCA_016793045.1 Alphaproteobacteria bacterium | reverse complement strand
ACTGCCGACGGCACGATCGCGCCGTTCACCACCAGCGGCCCGCGCGGCTTCGACGTGCCGAAGCGGCCGTTCAACCGCATCGCGCTCGCCGCGGCGCACGTCGTCGCCGATCCGCTCAAGACGCGCGATCCCTGGCTCGACGCCGCGGTCGACTGGGACCGCACCATCGCCTACCGCCGTCACCTCTGGAAGCTCGGGCTTGGCCTCGCCGAGGCGATGGACACCTCGCAGCGCGGCATGGGCCTCGACTGGCCGACCGCGCTCGAGCTGATCCGCCGCTCGATCGATGCCGCGAAGGACATTCCCGGCGCGGTGCTGTTCTCGGGCGCGGGCACCGACCACGTGCCGCCCGCGGCCGGCATGACCGTCGAGCGCGTGATCGCGGCCTACGAGGAACAATGCGCGGCGATCGAGGCGCTCGGCGGGCGCATCATCTTCATGGCGAGCCGCGCGCTCGCCGCCTGCGCGAAGTCGCCCGACGACTACCTCAAGGTCTACGGCCGCGTCCTCGGGCAGCTCAGGGACAAGGTGATCATCCACTGGCTCGGCGACATGTTCGACCCCGCGCTCGCCGGCTATTGGGGCCACAAGGATCTCGACAAGGCGATGGACGTCTGCCTGCAGATGCTCCACGCCAATGCCGGCAAGATCGACGGCATCAAGATCTCGCTGCTCGACAAGGACAAGGAGATCGCGATGCGCCGCCGCCTGCCCAAGGGCGTGCGCATGTACACCGGTGACGACTTCAACTACGCGGAGCTGATCGCCGGCGACGCGCAGGGCCATTCCGACGCGCTGCTCGGCATCTTCGATGCGATCGCGCCGGCCGCCTCGGCGGCGCTCGCGGCGCTTGCCGGCAACGACCAGGACGAGTTCCACCGCATCCTCGCCCCGACCGTGCCGCTGTCGCGCCACATCTTCCAGGCGCCGACGCGCTTCTACAAGACCGGCGTCGTCTTCATGGCCTGGATCAACGGCCATCAGCAGCATTTCACGATGGTCGGCGGCCAGGAGAGCGCGCGCTCGATCGTGCACTTTGCGGAACTCTTCCGCCTGGCCGACCGCGCCGGGCTGATTGCCGATCCCGACCTCGCAGCGCGGCGGATGACGAGCCTGCTCGCGACCCACGGTGTCGCATGAGCGCGCCCGATCCGACGCTGCTGTCCCTCAACGTCGCGACCGTGCGCACGCAGTGGTCGCTCGAACAGGCGATCGAGGGCTGCGCGCGCCACGGCATCGGCTGGATCGCGCCGTGGCGCGACAAGCTCGCCGAATGCGGTCTCGCGCGCGCCAAGGCGCTGATCAAGACGCACGGCCTCAAAGTCTCGAGCCTGTGCCGCGGCGGCATGTTCCCGGCCGCGGACGATGCGGGACGGCGCGCCGCGATCGACGACAACAAGCGCGCGATCGACGAGGCGGCGGAACTCGGCGCCGCCTGCCTGGTGCTGATCGCCGGCGGCCTGCCGAAGGGCTCGAAGGACATCGCCGGCGCACGCGCCCAGGTGAAGGACGGCATCGCGGCGCTGTTGGAGCATGCTCGCGCGGCGCGGCTGCCGCTCGCGATCGAACCGCTGCACCCGATGTACGCCGCCGACCGCGCCTGCGTGAACACTCTCGAGCATGCGCTCGACCTCTGCGACGCGCTGGGCGCGGGGCTCGGCGTCGCGGTCGACGTCTATCACGTGTGGTGGGATCCCGACCTCGCGGCCGGGATCGAGCGCGCGGGCAAGCGCATCCTCGGCTTCCATCTCTGCGACTGGCTGGTGCCGACCACCGACCTGCTGCTCGACCGCGGCATGATGGGCGATGGGGTCATCGACATTCCGGCGATCCGCCGCATGGTCGAGGCGCAGTTCTATGCCGGTCCGCGCGAGGTCGAGATCTTCTCCCAGAACAACTGGTGGAAGCGCGACGCCGACGAAGTGATGCGCACCGTGAAGGACCGCTACGCCAGCGCGACCTGAGGGCGCTGGCCCCGGGCCCGAAGACCGGGCAAAGTCGGCGCGGGCGGCTTTGACGGCGAAGGGGGTCCGATGCGCATTCGCTGGGACATCGTGGGGGCGGTTCTCGCGATCCCGGGCTTCGTCGTCATCGCCTGCGTGCTCGCATGGGAGCCGCTGACAGATTGGGCGGAATGCTCGCTGGTCGGGCTGGAGACGCGCTGCCCGCCGACGGTTCCGGGCGCCGTGGCCCGCCTTGTCGGGACGGTCGTCACGCTGACCTATGTCTTCTCCTTCGTCGGCATCGGCATGCTGCCGCCGATCTATTCGCTGCTGTGGACGCTGCGCATGGCGGCGCGGCGCTACGGCTGGCCGGTGACGATCGGCGCCGTCCTGGGGCTCGCCGTCCTGGCCGGCGTCGCCGGCCGGCTCGGGCAGGAGCGCGGCCGCGACGCGCTGATCGGCCTCGTGGCCTTTGCGATCGTCGGCGGGCTGGTCTGGCGCGCCGTCCGCAGGCGCCGTGCGCCTCCGGCGGCCTGATCGCGGCTTACGCCGACGCGATGGTCAGCCAGGGCCAGCGCGCGCGATAGCTCTCAGCCTTCTCGACGAAGCGGTCGCCGCGCAGGTTGTTGGGGTTGGGGCGCAGGATGCCCTTCTCCAGCTCGTCGAGACCGAACGGCGCGTAGAGCTCGATCGTGCCGTCCTCGTCGGGCCGCAGGCCGACGCAGGTACAGCTGACCAGGAACCGGTCGATGCCGTCGCGGCTCGAGCGCAGCTGCGGATAGCCCGGCCCGAAGCGCTTCGAATACCAGAGATGGACGCGCGCCTGGTTCTTGAGTTCGACCGCGACGCCGAGATCGGCGAACAGCGCCGCCGCGCGGCGGATCTCGCGGTCCTCCGCTTCGTAGGAGAGGTCGCTGCCGTCGAAGTAGAAGATGTCGTAGTCGCGGATGCCTTCGTCCGGCGGCCGGTGCGATCTGACGTTCCAGATCGTCTGGAACAGGCAGCCGGCGACGAGCCAGCAATCGGCGAGCCCGAGCCGCGGCAGCCGCTCGAGGATGGCGCGATTGACCGCGTTGGTCCGCGCGCGCTCGATGAAGCGCTGCGTCGCCGCGGCGGCGGTCACGGCGCCTTGCGGCTGCGCGACCACGCGTAGAGCGCGTCGGGCTCGCCCTCCTCGTTGTCGCTCCCGTCGGTCGTGCGCACGAGGCGGAAGCCGCGCGCGACGTAGAAGCTGATGGCGGCGGCGTTGCGCTGGAACACCCACAACATCAGGCGATCGTTGGCCGCCATGGCGCGATCGAGCAGCGCGCCGCCGATCCCCTCGCCGTGATGGGCGGGATCGACGAAGAGGTGATCGACCCAGTCCGGCCGGAAGGCGCAATAGCCGACGATGGATGCCGCGCGGCCCGCCGGCACTTCGGCCACCCAGACCGTGCAGTCGCGGAACAGCCGGTCGCGGAAATAGGCGCTGTCCTCCTCCGCCGTGTGGAGATCGGGCAGGAACGGCAGGCAGGCGCGCACGGTGGCGCGATGCAGGCGCGCGACCGTGCCGCTGTCGCCGGCGGCGGCCTGACGGAACCGGACTGTGTCGCGCGTCGTCGCGGGCGGCAGCGTTCGCATGGTCGGGCTATTCATGCCTGCGGGACGGGCGGGCGGCAAGCGGTGCGCGCCGGCTGCACCGCCCGCGTCATGACGGCATTGGACAACCGGACCGCGGCAGTGGCTTGATAGCGGCGTCGCGGGGGGCGTCGCGTGAACATGCGTGAAGTCCGGTGGATCGACCGGAAGTACGGTACCGAGGATGCAACACGTCATGGCAGGCGCATCGACCCAGGGTGTCGCGCCGGAGCGGCCGGTCCTCGCGGCCGGCATGCATGTCGATCGGCTGATCGCGGCGCTCGAAGCGGTCCTGGACGACCGGTCCGATGACGCGGCCCGTGCGGTCGTCCGGGCGTTCGCTGAGGTCGCGCCGGATCGGGTCGACCCGCTGCCGGTGGACATCGTCGCGCGCGCGCCGGCGCGCGGGGCGCTCGCCTGGCATCTCGAACGGCTCTGCGCGGCGCTGGATGTGCCGAGCGGGGACGCCGCAGCTCGCCTGCGCGCGCGCTATCACGCGCGCTGGGTCTGGCACCTCGTGGCGCCCGGCGATGCGCGCGCCGTGCCGCGCGTCAGCGTCGTCATCCCTGTCTTCGACCGCGCCGGCGCCGTGCGCCGCGCCGTCGAAAGCTGCCTCGCGCAGAGCCACCGGCCCGCGGAGATCATCGTCGTCGACGACGGCTCGCGCGATTCGCCCGCGGCGGCGCTCGCCGATCTCGGCGGCCGCGTCGTCGTCCTCCGCCAGGAGGAGAACCGGGGTGTCGCCGCCGCACGCAATCTCGGCCTGTCGCGCGCGACCGGCGAGTTCGTGCATTTCCTCGATTCAGACGACCGGCTGACGCCCGACGCGATCGCCGCCAAGATCGCGGCACTGCGCGCCGTCGCCGACGCCGAGATCTGCTACTGCGGTTTCCGCGAGGAGGGGATGGACGGCCGGCCGCGCCCGCCGCGCGAACTGCCGGTGCCGCCGCGCGAGCCGCTGTCGCCGGTGTGGGAGACGCGCAATCTTCTCCATCAGCACGCCTTTCTCGTCGGGGCTGTGATGATCGCCAGGCACCTGATCGTCGAAGTCGGGCCGTTCGACGAGTGGCTCCTCAAGCTCGAGGACACCCGCTACTGGCAGCGCCTCGGTCATGCCGGCGCGAAGATCGTCGCGGTCGACCGCGACCTGCTGATTCGTCAGGCGACGCCCGACAGCCTGTCGCGGAGCCCGGCCGGCGGCCATCCGTGGGACACCGGCGTCATCATGATGGGCGCGGCCGACTGCCTCGCCTACCCGCAGACCTGGCGCGCGGGATGGCAGACGCTCGGCGTGGCGATGGGCAAGCCCGAGTGGCGCGCCATCCGCGATCCCGTAAATGCATTCGCGCAGCCGTTTCGCGACCACGTCTGCGCCGCGCTGCGGCGCCTTCCTGAGCATGCCGCGGCCAACGGACTCTCCGCCGTCCCGCTCGCGGCGACGCTGGAGCGCCTCATCTCGGCCCGGCTGCGCGGACAGCCAAGCGCCGGGACCTTCGAGGCGGCGATGCTGACGGCGATCGACGAGGCGAGGCGGCGTGCGGCGCCGCCCTCGGCAAGCGATGTCCGGTTCTGGCTTGCGCGGCCGATGCTCTCGAAGGAGGTGTGGGCATTGATCGCCGCGGGCGCGGTGGCGCCGGAAGGGCTCACGCGGCTCGAACGCGCACTCGTACGGCTGGCGCAGGTGGCCGCGCCGTGGTTCGGGCCGAGCATCACGCGCCAGGCTATTGCGCTGATCCAGTTGCGGGCCGGTCGGACGCCGTCGTCCGCGCGCCGGCGATCGTTCGCCGCGTGGCTGCGCGCCGCGGCGGTGCCCGCGCTCGTCATCGCCTGCGCGGTCGCGCTGGCGCAGTGGCTCGGGTGGCCCGGCCTGGCGCTGTTCGTCGCCGGCGCGGCCGCGACGTTCCTGGTTGCGGCCGGCGCGGTGATGCTCGCCTACCGCGCCGGCCGTCCGCCCTTCGCGCCGCGCATCGTCCGGGCGCGCCTCGCCCGCCGCCATCCGCTCGTCATGCCTTGCGCGCTGGAGGCGATGTCGCCCGACCTGGTCGATGCCGTCATCGCCGCCGAGGACAGCCGGTTCCTGCAGCATCGCGGCGTCGATCCCGCCGCGGTCCGCGAGACGATCGACGAATATCTCGCCGGCGGCCGGCTGCGCGGCGCCAGCACGATCACCATGCAGCTCGCGCGCAACCTGTTCCTGTGGCCCGGGCGCTCGCTGTTCCGCAAAGGCGCGGAGGTCGTCCTGGCGCTGCTCGCCGAGCGGCTGCTGCCGAAACGGCGGATCCTCGAGCTCTACCTCAACGTCGCCGAATGGGGACGCGACGTCTACGGAGCGGAGGCGGCGGCGCAGACGCATTTCGGCAAGCGCGCCGCCGACCTCGACCTCGACGAGGCGGCGCTGCTTGCGGCGGCGCTGCCGAGCCCGCGGCGCCGCGATCCGGCGCAGCCGAGCCTCGATCTCCGCCGCCAGGCGCGGGTGATCGCCCGGCGCGTCGAACGCATGCGGGCCGTGGGCGAGGCCTTTCCGAACGAGCGGCCGCGCTGACTCCGCGGCGCGGCGTCAGCGTCCGAACAGCGCGCGCAGGCGATCGCGCAGCGAGGGCGGGGCCGGCGGGCCGCCTGCCGCCGCGCGTGCACGCAGCGCTGCGATCGGGAAAGCAGGTCCGGGGTCGAGCTTGCGCCCGGGTGCGATCTCATCGTGCCCGAGGATCGCTTCGATCGGGTAGGCCGCGCGCAGCGCGAGGACGACCGCGTCGAGCGCTGCGAGTTGTACGGGCGTGAAGCGATGCCAGCCGGCCGGCTCGGTCTCGGCTGCGTGCGTCGCGACGACGACGTCTGCGTCGGGAATGGCGACGCCGGCCGTGCTGCGCCAGCCGCCGTCGCGCCGTTCCAGCTTGCCCGCGTTGTCGAGCTCGATCCCGATCGCGCAGCGGTTGAGGTCGTCGGTGCCTTGCCAGATGCTGCGCCCGGCGTGCCAGGCGATGCGGTCGAACGGCACGAGCTGCGTGACGGCGCCGTTCGTGCGATCGATCACGAGATGCGCCGACACCTTCGAAGCGGGATCGCACATCCAGCCGATCGCGCCGGCGGCGGTCGTGCCGGCGGTGTAATGGATCACGACGAAGCGTGGAGCCATCGCCGCGCCCATGTTCGGCGTCGTCGCCTGGGCGACGCGGAACCGCGAGCCGGCAGCGCGGAGGCGATGATCGACGATACGCACGGGGAAGCATAGATGCCTCGCGGCGGCCGCCCGGGCAAGCGATGCGTGCGCCGGCGGCGGTGCTACACTCGGCGCCGGGCGGGAGAAGGAGGGGACGATGAAGCTGTATGCGATGCGCTGCGGCAGCCTGACCGGCAGCTTCGGCGGCATGCTTGATGGGGCCGAAGGGGAGGTCACCTTCCCGGTTCCTGCCTATCTGATCGAGCATCCCAAGGGCAGCGTGCTGTTCGACAGCGGCCTGCATCCCGACTGCCAGCACGATGTGGCGGCGCGGGTCGGGCAGCGCCTCGCCGGGCTGTTCCGCTTCGACTTCAAGCCGGGCGAGGAGGTGAGCGCTCAGTTGCAGGGGATCGGCCGCGACCCGCGCCGGATCGACTACCTCATCACCTCGCATCTCCATTTCGATCATGTCGGCGGCCACGCGCTGATCCCCAACGCGACGCAGATCGTGCAGCGTCGCGAATGGGAGGCCGGCAGGAACGCGGACATCGCCGCAGCCCACGGCTTCAACCACCGCGATTTCGACCTCGGGCATCCGCTGAAGCAGGTCGACGGCGAGCACGATGTCTTCGGCGACGGCCGCATCGTCTGCATCCCGACCTACGGCCACACGCCCGGCCACCAGTCGCTCAGGGTCCGCCTCGATTCGGGCGACGTCGTGCTGACATCCGACGCCTGCTACTTCTGCCGCACCTTGCGCGAGCGCCGCCTGCCGCCGCGCGCGTGGAATCACGCCGCCATGCTGCGCTCGCTCGACACGCTCGCGAGGCTGGAGGCCGGCGGCGCGCGCCTGTTCTACGGCCACGACCCGGAATTCTGGGCGACGCTGCCCCAGGCGCCGGCGGCGATCACCTGACCGGGTGCGGGGACGTGCGCGTTCTTGCCGCCGCGCTGGTCGGACTTGTCTACGCGTGGATCGTCGTCCTGGCGGCCATCCAGTTGTCGCGGTGGGCGGGCTCGCCCGAGGTCATCGTCGCGCTGGTGCGCACGCCGCGCGGTGCCGTCTATTCCATTCTCACGATCCTCTATGGCGCACTGGCAATGTGGATCGCCTGGACCGTTCCCCGCGGCGCGGCGCGGGCGAAGCCGGCGCTGGTCGTCGGCGCGCTCGCCGCGATGCCGGGGCTGCTCGCGCTCGCCGGCGGCGCGGCGCACGTGCTCGGACTGATGGCGCTGGCCGGGTGCGACGATACGGGCCGCATCGAGTCCGGCGCGATCTGCCCGGACACGCCGGCCGGGCGGCTGGCGGACTTCGGATCGGCGGCGTTCCAGCGCGCGATCACCGCGATGCCGCTGGCGGTCGGCCCGCTGGTCTTCGCCGCCGGATTTGCGGTCGCGGCGGCGGCCGCTCTCGCGATCGTCATGGTGCGGGCGGTCGTCGGCCGTCTGCGGCGGTAGCCGGCCGCCCGTCAGCGCGCGCGATTCCGCTTACTCCTCGGCACAATTTCGCAGCGGCCGGAACCCGGCCGGCCGGCCGGGGGTTAGTCATGGGCGAATAGCCTTGTCTCCTCCGGATGGCGCCGATGTTGATCCAGCTGCAGCCCCCGATCCCCCTCGAAACCCCGCGCGGCAGCGGCCTTGCCCATCTGGTGATCGACTACGGGCCGGAGTTCAGCCTGATGTGGAGCGTCTTCCTGGACGAGTCCGGCGAATGCTGGACCTTCGCGAACGAAGACGTGCGCGCGGTGAAGAACATCACCATGGGGCGCACGGCGATTTCGAAGATCGCCGATGCGGGCGGTCAGCAGGCGGCGGTCAAGCTGAACGGCGCGGGAAACCGCGCCGACCACTAGCCGCGGCTCGGCCGGCTACGCCGCCCGGGCCTTCGCCTTGCCTTCGTAGAGGTCGCGGCCGGCGACGAGGGCGCGGATCTTGCCGTCCGCGATCGAGCGCTTGAGCATCCAGAAGCCGCAATCGGGGTGGATGTAGCGCACGCGGCCGGCGCCCAGCACGCTTTCGGCGCGCTCGATCGCACGCGCGATCGTGTCGGCGCTCTCGACCTCGGTGCGCTTGATGTCGACGACGCCCAGCCCCATGCCGATGCGCGGGTCGAGCTCGCGGAACACGGCCAGCTCCTCGGCCGGGCGATGCGCGTTCTCCATCACGATGTGGTCGACCTGAAGCGCGTTGAGATAGCCCATCAGCTTGTCCCAGCCGCCGCGCTGGATCGACTGGCCGCCGTAGTTGCCGAAGCAGAGATGCACCGCGGCCTTGCCCTTGACGGCCTTGAGCACCTTGTTGATCGCCGCCGCCGCCCATTCCCATTCGTCGGGGCTGCCCGGGAGGTTGGCTTCGTCGAGCTGCACGATGTCGGCCTCGCAATGCGCCACCTGGTGCGCGAGCGCATCGGCGATCGCGTCGGCGAGCCGCGCAATGTCGCGATAGTGGTGGTCGACCAGCGTCTTCGCCAGCATGTGCGGGCCGGTGACGGTGAACTTGAACGGCTTCCGCGTAAGGCCGCGCGCGCGCTTGCAGGCGAGCGGCAGGTCGAGCGTGCCGCTGTCGATCGCGCCGTCGACGACGCCCGGCGGGCGGGTGCGGAAGCCCATGCCGCGCTGCGCGCGATAGGCGATCAGCTCGTCGAACGTCACCTCGGTGCGGATGCCCGCCATCGGGCGGACGAAGTATTCGATCATCCCGTTGGTCTC
The DNA here is from genome assembly GCA_016793045.1 of Alphaproteobacteria bacterium. Lineage (GTDB taxonomy): Bacteria > Pseudomonadota > Alphaproteobacteria > CACIAM-22H2 > CACIAM-22H2 > JAEUKZ01. Next base: position 85 of record JAEUKZ010000404.1, on the reverse strand, counting down.
GGGATGGTTGACGTCGAAGCGGTAGAGTTCGCCGTCGCACACGACGTCGATGCCGGCCTGCTCCTGCGTGTGGAGGACGACGCGC
>JAEUKZ010000400.1 GCA_016793045.1 Alphaproteobacteria bacterium | reverse complement strand
GATGCGCGGCTCGTCGCCGGCTCGGCGCTGTTCGGTATCGGCTGGGGGCTGGCGGGGTACTGCCCGGGGCCGGCGCTCGCCGGGCTCGCCTTCGGCCGCGGCGAGACGTTCGTCTTCGTCGCCGCGATGATCGCCGGCATGTTGCTCTACCGCGCCACGTTCGAAGCCAAGCCGCCGGCAGTCGCGCCGGCCCGATGAGCGAGGGGGCGGCGGCCCCTTGCAGTCGGGCCGCGTCCTCCCCAGGCCGTGGGCGTGCCACTGCGCCCGCGGCGAAGCGATGAGCGGATCGCCGCGGTCGGTGCTGGCGCGCTATCCCTGAATAAGCAGTCGAATCGCCCGAACGCCTTGACGTAACGGCTGTCTTCGGCGTTTGGCGGCTATTCGCGTGAATGGGCCGTTCGCAGAGCGCACAACCTTGGGCCGGTTGCGCGAATTGACATGCGCGGCGACGGCCGTAGGATCGCACCCGTGCGCCGCTCGACTCTTCTTCGCCGCTCGCCCCTGATCGTTGCGCTCTATGCGCTGGCAGCGATCACGCTGGGCTTTGCCCATCGCGGCACGCTGCCGGCGGGCGATCTCGCCGCCTTCACCGCGCCCGACGGCACGCCGGCCGTCATCTGCACGACCGAAGGCGCCGGCGAGCCGGCGCACCATGCGGCGTCCGGCCGTGACTGCGAGGCATGCCGCCTCACGGCCGCGCCCGGGCTCGGGCCGGTCCGCGCGCCGGCGCTCGGCGCGCCGGCGTTCGTCGCGATCGCGCCGCCTGCCGCCGCACCGGCGGCGGGCCGCTCGTTCCCGCTCTTCCGGGCCGCAGCGCGCGGTCCGCCCGGCACTCCCATCGCCTGACCCGCCGCCGCGGCACGTCCGCGGCACGCCGCTTCGCTATGCCCGCCGCGCCGTCGCGCGCGGCCCCGCCCGTGGCACGCGCGTCTCGACGATGCGTGGCCCGCCGCGTGCGCCATCAAGGAATCGCCTCCATGCTCTCCCGACGTCTGTTTCTCGCCGGCGCCGCCGGCTTGGCTGCTCCCGCGCTGCTGCCCGCCGGCGCACGCGCTCAGACCCGCACCGTCACTGACGCGGTCGGCCGCACCGTCGCCATGCCGGCGACGGTCAACCGCGTGGTCGTTCTCTTCAACTACGAGGAGTTCACGGCCATCGCCGGGGTCGCGGGGTGGTCCAAGGTCGTCGGCTTCGCCAAGGCGCTGTGGGCGGGCTGGCGGCCCGCGATCTACAGCCGCTACACGGCGCTGATCCCGTCGATCGACCGGCTGCCCGACGTCGGCAACACCGAGGACGGCGATTTCAGCGCCGAGAAGGTGATCTCGCTGCGGCCGGACGTCGTCATCATGCAGGAATGGAGCTGGTCGGCGCTGACCACGGCACGGGCGCAGTTCGAGGCCGCCGGCATCCCGATCGTCGTCATCGACTACAACGCCCAGACGCTCGAGCGCCACCTCGCGAGCACCCGCGCCATCGGCGCGGTCATGGGTACGTCCGAGCGGGCCGAGGCGCTCGCCTCGCTCTATCAGCGCGAGTTCGAGGACATCCTGCGCCGCGTCGGCGACGGCGGCGGCCGCAAGCCGAAAGTCTATTTCGAGCTTGCCCAGGCCGGCCCCGCGACGATCGGCAACAGCTATCGCGGCACGATGTGGGGCAAGGTCGCGACCACGCTCGGCGCGGAGAATCTCGCGGACGGGCGCATTCCCGGGCCGTGGGGGCCGATCGCGGCGGAGGCGGTGCTCGCCGCCAACCCGGATTTCATCTTCATGTGCGGGTCGTCCTGGGTGAACCGGCCGAATGCCGTGCGCACGGGCTACGATGTCGATGCGGAAACGACGCGGCGCGGCCTGGCGCCCTATGCCGCGCGGCCCGGCTGGGAAGGCCTCAATGCCATCCGCAACGGCGAACTCCATGCGATCGAGCACGGTCTCGGGCGGTCGCTGCTCGACTACACCGCGATGCAGTACATCGCCAAGCGGCTCTATCCGGAGCGGTTCGCCGATGTCGATCCGATCGCGTCGCTGCGCAGCTATCACGAGCGCTTCCTGCCGGTCGCCTTCAGCGGCGTCTGGATGCTGAAGCTGCGCCCGTGACCGCGCAGGACATCGTCTGGGCCGAATACCGCCGTCTCGCCGTCAGGCGGACGGCGGTATTGCTCATCGACGGCGCCGCGATCGTGGCGACGGCGACGCTCGACGTCGCGACCGGGCCGGCCTTCCTGCCGATTGCCACGGTCGCGCGCTCGCTCGCGCGGCTGGCGGAGGATCGCACCGTCGATGCGATCGTGTGGTCGATCCGGCTGCCGGTGGCGCTGATGGCGCTGGTCGTCGGTGCCGCCCTCGGCCTGTCCGGCGCGATCATGCAGACCATCCTCAACAACCCGCTGGCGTCGAGCTATACGCTCGGCGTGTCGGCGGGGGCGGGGTTCGGGGCGGCGCTGGTCATCGTGTTCGGCGCGGCGATGCCGATGTCCGATGCCTACGCCGTGCCGGTCAGCGCCTTCGCCTTCGCCGGTGTCGCGTGCGCCGGCGTCTATCTGATCGGCAGCACGCGTGGCGCCACGCCGGAGATGCTGGTGCTTGCGGGCATTGCGCTGCTGTTCCTGTTCCAGGCGCTGCTCTCGCTGCTGCAATACGTCGCCTCGCCGGAAGCCCTGCAGCAGATCGTGTTCTGGCTGTTCGGGAGCTTGCAGCGCGCGACCTGGGCGAAGCTGGCGATCGTCGCCGCGGTCGTCGCGCTGTGCGCGCCGGCGCTCGCGCGCGACGCCTGGCGGCTCACCGCGATGAAGCTCGGCGACGAGCGTGCGCGCGCGCTCGGCATCGACGTGCGCGCCGTGCGGCTGCGCGCCTTCGCGCTGATCTCGCTGCTCACCGGCGTCGCGGTCGCCTTCGTCGGCACGATCGGCTTCGTCGGGCTGGTGGCGCCGCACGTGGCGCGGATCTTCGTCGGCGAGGATCAGCGCTTCCTGCTGCCCGCGTCGGCCGCGGCGGGCATGGCGATCCTCTCGGCGGCGTCGGCGGCGAGCAAGCTCGTCGTCCCCGGCGCGCTGTTCCCGATCGGCATCGTCACCGCGCTGATCGGGGTGCCGTTCTTCATCGGACTGATCGTCCGCTCGCGGAGGGCCTATTGGTGAGAGTGTCGATCGAGGATGTCACCGTCCGCTACGGCGCACACGTCGCGCTCCGCGGCGTGTCGCTCGCGGCCGAGCCGGGGCAGGTCGTCGCGCTCGTTGGCCCCAACGGCTCGGGCAAGTCGACGCTGATGCGGGCGGTGGCGGGGCTGGCGCGCCACGAAGGGCGCATCGGCCTGGGCGCCGCGCCGCGCGGGGCGCGCCACGTCGGCTTCATGCCGCAGGATATCGGGCCGCGCGTCAGCCTGACGGTGCTCGAAGTCGTGCTGCTCGGGCGCCTTGCGTCGCTGGCGCTGCGCGTCACGCGCGAGGACGTCGATGCCGCGTCGGCCCTGCTCGGCCGGCTCGGCGTCGCCGACTTGGCGCCGCGCATGATCGGCGAACTCAGCGGCGGTCAGCGCCAGCTCGTCTTCCTCGCACAGGTGCTTGCCGGCGATCCCGCGGTGCTGCTGCTCGACGAGCCGACCAGCGCGCTCGACCTGCGCAACCAGCTCGAGCTGCTCGGGCTCGTGCGCCGGCTCACTCGCAAGAAAGGGCTGGCGACGATCGTCTCGCTGCACGACCTCAACGTCGCCGCGCGCTTCGCCGACAGCATCGCGGTGCTGTGCGCCGGCCGCCTGCACGCGACCGGCGCGCCCGGCGCAGTCTTCACCGCCGACATGCTGCGCGCGGTCTACGGCGTCGAAGCCGACGTGAGCGCCGATGCGGGCGGCCTGCCCGTCATCACCGCGCAGCGCGCCTGCGTGGCTGCAGAAACGAAACCGGCAGCGGCACGGGCCGCTGCCGGATGACGTTGAACGGCGCGTGGCGGATCAGCGCGCCGTGATGCGGCCGTCGAGCTGCACGCGCAGCGGCGAGTGGCTATTGATATAGGCGGCCACCACGTCCTCGAGCGGCTCGCCGTAGTCGTAGGGGTCGATGGCGCGGTCGCGCATCGCGCTGTAGCCGTCGCCGCCCTGGCGCACGAAGTTGTTGGTGGCGACGGTGTAGGTGGCGTTGGGGTCGATCGCCACGTACTGCCCGTTGGGCTGTCGGACCTCGGCGGAGACGACGCGG
>JAEUKZ010000330.1 GCA_016793045.1 Alphaproteobacteria bacterium | reverse complement strand
GAGCGTGGCGGCAGCGCCGACGGCGGCGGAGATCATCCGTCGCCTCGACCTCAAGCCGCATCCCGAAGGCGGGCACTATCGCGAGACTTTCCGCGACGTCCCGGCCGGCGGCGGACGCGGCGCGATGACGGCGATCTACTTCCTGCTCGCCGCCGGCGAGACGTCGGCGTGGCACCGCGTGGACGCGACTGAGATCTGGCATTTCTATTCCGGTGCGCGGCTGTCGCTGTCGATTTCACCGGATGGCCGCGCCCCGCGCCTGGTGACGCTCGGCAATGACGTGCTCGCGGGCGCCTCGCCGCAGGCAATCGTCCCCGCTGGCGCGTGGCAATCGGCGAGGAGTCTCGGTGCCTGGACGCTGGTCGGATGCACGGTCGGTCCGGCCTTCGAGTTTGCCGGCTTCGAGATGGCGGCCAAAGGCTGGCAACCGGGCTAGGCGACGGCGCTCATCCGTTGGCGACGTTGCGCTGCGCCTGATGCGGTTCCAGCATCGTGTTGAGATCGGGAAGGCTCACCGACACCGTCGTGCCGGAACCCGGCGCGCTCGCGATCTCGATCGTGCCGCCGTGCAGCTCGACCAGCCGCCTCGTAATCGCCAGCCCGAGCCCGGTCCCCTCGTGCTTGCGGTGATAGGCGTGCTCCTCCTGCCAGAACGGATCGAAGGCCCGCGCCACCGCCTCGCGCGACATTCCCACCCCACTGTCGGTAACGACGATCCGGAGCGTTCCACCGGGGACGACGCGCACCGAAAGGCCGATGCGACCGCGCTCCGGCGTGAACTTGGCGGCGTTCGACAGCAGATTGAGGACGACCTGCTTGATGATCCGCGGATCAGCGACGAAGGGCCGGCCGCCGCCGTCGAGCTCGACGTCGAACGCCTGCCCTTTGGAGGCGAACCGATCGCGCATCATCGTGACGCAGCTGCCCAGCGGATCGGCGACGTCGATCGGCGCCGCGGCGATCTCGTAGCGGCCGACCTCGATCCGCGACAGATCGAGAATGTCGTTGATCAGCGCCAGCAGATGGCGCCCGGCGCCGAGAATGTCGCGGCTGTATTCCTGGTAGCGCGGGGTGAGCGGCCCGAACATCTGCTGCTCGAGCACCTCTGAGAAGCCGATGATCGCGTTGAGCGGCGTGCGCAGCTCGTGGCTCATGTTGGCGAGGAACTGCGTCTTGGCGTCGTTGGCCGCGCGCGCCGCTTCGCGCTCGCGCGCGTAGTCCTGGTTCAGCACTTCCAGCCGGACCGCCTGGTCCGCCAGCCGCTGGTTGCTCTCGACGAGTTCGAGCTCGTGGCGGACCAGGTCGGTAATCTCGGTGCTCGCAGTCGCCATCCAGCCGTCGGGCAGCCGCACTTCGGTCATCCGCATCCACTTGCCAGGGGCGACCTTGCGCGTGAACGAGCCGCCGGGGCCGCGGAACTGGTGGGTGCGCTCCTCGATGAACCGTTCGCGGCCGTGGGGATAGTTGAGGACGTAGCCGGCATCCCAGATCAGCGCGGCGTAGTCGGGAAACGTGATGCCCATCCGGATGCGATCGGCGACACGGTCGTAGAGCTTGTAGAAATGCGCGTTGACGAAGACAAGTTCTTCGCGATCGTTCCACAGCATGACCAGTTCGTCGACCGCGGCCATCGTGCGGTCGAGATAGCGCAGTGCCTCCGCCGCCTTGGCCTCGCTCGCGGCGAGCGCATCGGCCCGCCGATCGGCTTCGCCCATCATCTGATTGAAGGCCTCCGCCAGTGCAGCGACCTCGCCGCCGCCCTCCGCCGGCGCAAGCCGGTCGCGACCGCTCCTGCCTTGCATGGTCCGGATATGCGCGGTGAGCCGTTCGAGCGGCGAGAGATGGAAGCGTGTCGTCAGCCACGCCGCGGCGAGCACGAGGAGCGTGCCGACCGCCATCGCCACCAGGACGAGCCGCTTGGCGCGGTTGAACGGCTCATACGCTTCGTCGGTGGGAAGCGCCGAGCCGATGATCCACGGCACCGCGGACAGCCGCCGGTAGGTGACGATCTGCTCGACGCCGAAGCTGTTGACCGTCTCGCCGCTGCCTTCGAACCCCGCGATTGCACGGTCGTACATGGGATTCGCGCCGGGCAATGCGGCGCTCTGCAGAATGCGCGACGTGTCGGGATGCAGGATCAACCGCCGGTCGATGTCGGTGACGAAGATGTAGCCGCTGCGGCCGACGCGAACGTCGAAAAGGCTGCCGAGAAACGCCGGCGAGAGGAGTTCCAGGCTGCCATGCAGCTGTCCCAGCATCTCGCCGCGCAGACCGAACACGGGCGCCGCGATGGACAGGACGGGCAGGCCGTCGCCGCGCTCCGAGAAATGCGCGGCCGACATGACCGCCGCGGCCGTCCGCGCGGCGTCCCGGAAATGGCCTGCATCGCTGAGGTCGCGCTGGCCTTCTCCCTCCGCCTGAGGAAGCTCCGCGATCACCCGGCCGGTATTGTCGACCAGCGCAAGGCTGACGCCGAAAATCGTGCCGCGCAGGACGAAACGCTCATTGAGGAACTGCCGCGCGATGACCGGGTCGGTGAACGCTTCCGGCGGAACGCCCGCGGCGGCGCGGTTGAGCGCGCCGCGCGCGGCATCAAGCTGCGTATCGACCGATCGGGCGATCGCCGACAGCAGCTCGAACTGCTGCGTCCCCACCGAGTCACGATACTCGCGGACGAAATAGGTGATCGTCAGCATCGCGAGCGCGCCGACAAAGACGAGGAATATCAACGACGTCGCAAGGGCGACCCGCGTCTTGAGCGTGAACAGCCCGAGCTTTTCTGCGATTGGCCGGATCATCGACCTCAAGACTCCTGGCTCACTCGGGATACCGAACCCGTTGTGCCCCAGCAATGTAAATTATTGGTTATTTTCCTATAACCCTCGACGTCTCCCCTAGGTTCCCGCGGGCTTGCGCCGGACCAGCATTTCGTGGCCGGCGAGCACCGCCCCGCCGACGATCAGGGCGCAGGCCACCGCCACGCTCCAGCCGCCGGCGGCGCGCCCGAACGCGATCAACAGCAGGGTCGAGAACAGCGGCGTCAGGTAGGAGAGCGCCCCCAAAGCGCGGATATCGCCGCGTTTGACGCCGTAATCCCACAGGAAGAAGGCCGCACCGACCGGGCCGACGCCGAGCGCCAGGATCGCCAGCCACTGGCTGCCGACCGGCCACGCGGTCGTCTCCAGCGCGAGGTGAAGCACCGCGGCGAGCGCCGCCGTGGCGCAACAGAAGCCGCCGACCGCATCGGTCGGGATCGCGCCGAACCGGCGCGACAGCACCGAATAGACGGCCCAGGTCACCGCCGAGCACAGCGCCGCGGCGTAGCCGAGCGCGTGGCTGGCATCGAAGCCCTGCCCCCCGCCGCCGATCAGCAGCACCGCGCCGGCGAGGCCGAGCACGGCACCCGCGACGTGCCACCAGCGCAGGCGCTCGCCGAGCAGGACGGCGGCGAAGATCACGATCAGCAGCGGCCACAGATAGTTGATCAGGTTGGCTTCGACCGGCGGCGCGAGCTTCAGTGCCGTGAAGAACAGCGCGTGGAAGCCGAACAGGCCGAACACGCCGAGCGTCCACACCGGCAAGGGCAGCGCCAGATGGGCGCGGATCGACTCCCCGAACCACAGCCACTTGCCGAGCGCGAGCAGCGCCGCGATGGCAAAGGTCATCGCCGTCATCTGGAACGGCGGGATCGGCCCCGCCGCCGTGGTGAGCAGCGCCAGCAGCGCCCACAGCGCCACCGCGCCGCAGCCGATCAGCGTGGCGCGGCGGGTCGAAACCGACGTCACGGACGCCTCGCGCGATGTCGCACGAACGGCACGATCCGGCTCGTCATCGCGCTCCCCCTTGCGCCTGATTGAAAAAATTCAGCCGGCGCGGCGGCCGGCTGAAGAGGCGCGCGGGTTATATCCCCTTGCGCGCGCGGCGCGCAATCCGCCGCGCCGACGCGTCGAGGACGCCGGCTACGGGCAGTCTGCGCGCAGGGGCGCAGCAGTCTGCGCGCTCAGCGCCGCATTCGGGCGATAGCGGCGGACCGCGACGCCGGTGATGCCGAACGCCGCGAGCCGGGCGAAATGGGCGGCACGATATCTCTCGGCCGCGACGTCGCTCTCGAAGAGATAGATCCCGCCCGCGCGGCGCCCGGCGGGATCTTCCGTCCAGATCTTCCACACCAGACCTTCCGCTGCCGCGATCTCCGCCGCAATCGGCCTCATCGCGTCGGCGAGCGCGGCGCCCCAGGGACCGTCGAACGGGAAATCCATGATCAGAACCACCCGCTCGGGCAGGTCCGCTTCGGGCAGGCCGAGTGCGGTCGCAAGCGCGGCGCATGCGGCGGGGGACAGGCTGCGCCGCGCGGCGTTCCACGACGCCGCCCACACCGGTCCGGGCGCGTTGAGATGCAGGCCACGAAGCAGCGCCACACGCTCCTCCGGAGCCGTGGCGGGCAGGATGTGGACCAGGAACGCCGCGAGCCCGTCGGCGCCGAGCGACCCCACGATCCGGCCCTGCAGCGCGCGCAACTCCCCGTCGTCGAACGCCGCCGCCAATTGCGGCATCAGCACCGACTCCTCGGCTGCCATGTGCAGCAGGCTTTCGCCGACGAACCGCGCGAACGCGGCATAGAGACCTTGCCCCGCCGCCGGGCGCATCGCGGCGGTCGCCTGCTCGACGCGCGCAACGGCGCCTTCGATCGCGTCGAGCGCGACGTCGTGCGCGCGGTGCTCCTCGTCGAAGGCGCGAGCCGCGCCCGGCCGGACCGCGTCGAGCGCAGGATGGATGTGCGTGGTCTCCGCCGTGGCATGCGCGCGGCAGAGCGACGCCGCGGTCCGCACGGCGGCAAGCGCCCTGGCGGCGGCGGCGGCATCGGCGAGATCGGCGGCACCGACGCTTGCCATCGCGTCGGCCAGCGCGCGGCGCAGCCCCTTGTGGACGAGGCCGTAGAGATCGACGCGCGGCGCTGCGGCCGTTTCGAGCGGAACATGGGCATTCATGAGGGGTCTCCTTCGGCGTGTTTGCCGTGCCCGTAGTGTCCCCATCGCTCGACATACGGCAAATTGATGATAATCATGTTTGCATGAATGAAACGAATATCGCGGAATCGACCTTCCGTCTGCTCGTGGTCCTCGATGCCTTGATCACGGAGCGCAGCGTCACCCGTGCCGCCCGGCTGCTCGCAGTGAGCCAGCCGGCGGTGAGCCATGCGCTGCGCCGGCTGCGCGCTCTCTACGGCGACGACCTCGTGGTGCGCGGCCCCGACGGTCTGGTCGCGACCCCGCTCGCGCTCGAGCTCGCGCCGGTGGTCCGGCTCGGCCTGTCGGAGCTGCGTCGCGCAATCGCACGCGACTTCGTCTTCGATCCGCGTCACGCGCGGCGCAGCTTTTCCGTCGCGACCGTCGACCACCCGCTGCTCACCGGCGTCGCCGATCTGCTCGCCGTCGTGAAGCGCGAAGCCCCCGGCGTCGATGTCCGCATCCGGCCGCTCGGACCCGGCCTGGCGGAAGCGCTCGCGAGCGGGGCGCTCGATACCGTGCTGGCAGGCGGCGAGGTCGAACAGCAGCTCGCGCTCGACCGCGGACTGATGCGCGCGCGCATTGCCAGCGAGGACTTCGTCTGCATCTTGCGCCGCGGCCATCCGGCGCTGCGCCGGCGCTTCGACCTCGACGCCTTCTGCGCGTTGCCGCACCTGCTGGTCAGCACCGCCGGCCGTGAAAGCGGCATGGTCGACTCGGCTCTGGCGGCGCTCGGGCGCAAGCGCCGTGTCGCCGTCACCGTGCCCGACTTCGTCGGCGCCCCGGTGCTGGTCGCGCGCTCGGATCTCGTTGCCTCGGTGCCGCGATCGATCGCCGAGTTCGGCACGACGACGTTCGGCCTGGCGCTACGCCCGCCGCCGCTCGATCTTCCGCGCGGCGATGCCTATCTGTGGTGGCATCGCCGTTTCCAGAATGACCCCGGCCACCGCTGGTGGCGGCGCGTGCTCATGGATGCATTCGCGCCCTACCGGCGCGACGGAGATCGCGCGCCCGGCCGGCGCGTCAGTAGCGCGGCTTGAAGCGCTCGTCGACCTCGACCTGGAAGCCGCAGGACAGTCGGTTGGTCTCGTTCGCCATGCCGACGACCGCGACCAGTTCCCCCAGCATTTCGTCGGTGAGACCGGCCTTGCGCGCCGCGGCGGTGTGCGAGTTGATGCAATAGGTGCAGTCGTTGGTGACGCTGACCGCGAGATAGATCATTTCCTTCGTCAGCGGGTCGAGCGCGCCGGGCGCCATGACCTCCTTGACGCTCTCCCAGGTGCGCTTGAGCGTCGGCGGATGCGCCGCCAGCGCCTTCCAGAAATTGTTGATCCAGTCGGTTTTGCGCGTGGCCATGATGTCGTCGTAGACGGCGCGAACTTCGGGCGATGCCTCGTCGTACTCGACGGGCTTGACGGTCGGCATGTCGGACTTTCCTCGGGTGTGTCGCAGAGAGGCTTTCGATAGCGGGCGCCGCGCGGCCGCCGCAAGGCCGACGTTGAGCGCGCGCGTGCGACAGATCGCCCGCGCCGCCGCCGAGCCGAACGGGTCGCGGCCTTCGGTGAAGCCGCGGCGCGCGCCTCAATACATATGCTGGCCGCCGTTGATCGACAGCGTCGAGCCGGTGACGAAGCCCGCATCGTCGGCGACCAGGAAGACGACGCCGCGCGCGATCTCCTCGGCCTTGCCGAGGCGGCCGACCGGGATCTTGGCGACGATCTTCTCGAGCACGTTGGGCGGCACCGCGCGCACCATGTCGGTGTCGATGTAGCCCGGCGCGATCGCGTTCACGGTGATGCCGAGCGCCGCCCCCTCCTGGGCGAGCGCCTTGGTGAAGCCGTGGATGCCCGACTTGGCGGCGGCGTAGTTGACCTGGCCGTACTGGCCGGCCTGGCCGTTGATCGAGCCGATATTGACGATGCGCCCGAACTTGCGCGCGCGCATCGGCTCGATGACCGCGCGGCACATGTTGAAGCACGATCCGAGATTGGTCTGGATCACCGCGTTCCACTGCTCGAAGGTCATGCGGTGCATCGTGCCGTCGCGGGTGATGCCGGCGTTGTTGACCAGGATTTCCACCGGCGCGCCGAGATCGGCGGCCACCTTCTTGATGCCCGCCTCGCAGGCCGCGAAGTCGGAGACGTCCCACTTGTAGGCGGGGATGCCGGTCTGCTGGGTAAAGGCCTTCGCCGCTTCGTCGTTGCCGCCGTAGTTCACGGCGACCTTGTAGCCGGCATTCTTGAGCGCCACCGCGATCGCGGCGCCGATTCCACGGCTGCCGCCCGTCACCACCGCCACGCGACCTGCCATCTTATCCTCCCAATGTGCCTGCCCGTTCGTGCGCGCCCAGGGACCACAGGTCTCCCGGGCGCGTCATTGATCCTTGTTATTAGGCCGTGATCCGGCCGCGTTTGCAAACCGTGTCTAGCGCTCCACGCACATCGCGATGCCCATGCCGCCGCCGATGCACAGCGTCGCCAGCCCCTTCTTGGCGTTGCGCCGCTGCATCTCGTAGAGCAGCGTCGTCAGCACCCGCGCCCCCGAAGCGCCGATCGGATGGCCGAGCGCGATGGCGCCGCCGTTGACGTTGACCTTGCTGGTATCCCAGCCGAGGTCCTTGTTGACCGCGCAGGCCTGCGCCGCGAAGGCCTCATTGGCCTCGATGAGGTCGAGGTCCTTCACGGTCCAGCCCGCCTTTTCGAGCGCCATGCGCGAGGCCGGGATCGGGCCCGAGCCCATCACCGCCGGGTCGACCCCCGCGGTCGCCCACGAGACGATGCGCGCGAGCGGCGTGATGCCGCGCTTCTTCGCTTCGTCGGCGCTCATCAGGACCAGGGCGGCCGCGCCGTCGTTGATGCCCGAAGCGTTGCCGGCCGTGACGGTGCCGTTCTTGTCGAAGGCCGGACGCAGCTTGGTCAGCGTCTCGAGCGTCGTGCCGTGCTTGGGATACTCGTCTTCGGACACGACGACATCGCCCTTGCGGGTCTTGATCGTGATCGGGACGATCTCGTCCTTGAACCGGCCGGCCTTCTGCGCCGCCTCGGCTTTCTGCTGCGAGGCGGCAGCGAAATTGTCCTGCTCCTCGCGCGTGATCTGCCAGCGCTGCGCCACGTTCTCCGCCGTGTTGCCCATGTGATAGCCGTGGAAGGCGTCCCACAGGCCATCCTTGAGCATCGTGTCGACGAGTTCGGCGTTGCCCATCTTGGTGCCGCTGCGCAGGTTCATGCAGTGCGGCGCCTGGGTCATGCTCTCCTGGCCGCCGGCGACGACGATCGTGCTGTCGCCGGTCTTGATCGCCTGGTAGCCGAGCGCGACCGCGCGCAAGCCCGAACCGCAGAGCTGGTTGATGCCGTAGGCCGTCTTCTCGACCGGAATCTTGGCGGCGACCGCGGCCTGGCGCGCCGGGTTCTGCCCCGCGCCGGCGGCGAGGATCTGACCGAGGACCACTTCGCTGACCTCTTCCGGCGCGACCTTGGCGCGCTTGAGCGCTTCGGTGATCGCGGCCTGGCCCAGCGTGTGGGCGGGCACGGAGCCGAGCGCGCCGTTGAAGCTGCCGATCGGCGTACGCGCCGCGGCGGCGATGACCACGTCGGTCATGGGGGATCCTCCGGAGTTGGTTTAGGCTCTTGTGGTTATAGCGTCCGCCCGTGACCGATCAAAGGACGGCGTCGCCACGCGGGCATCAAAAGCGCCGGTCGAGCCATGCACCGAGCGGCGACCACATCTGCGCCTTGGCGCGCGCGCTCACCACCATGCCGATATGCCCGAGCGGCGGCGTCAGCGACTCCGCGCCGGGAATTGCGCGCGCCAGCACGGACGCCGAAGGCGGCGGCACGATGCGGTCCTGCGCCGGGATTACCACCAGGGTCGGCGCGCGGATCGCCGCCGGCGCGATTGCCGTATCGGCGACCGTCCAGCGGCCCGTCCCCGGCAGATTGTCGCCGTACCAGCCGAGAATGCATTCGCGGGCGACGCGGGCGACCAGCGGCACGCCGTCATTGAGCCAGTCCTCGAGCGCCACGAACTCGTCGGCGCGCTCGTCGTTGGCGCGCATCGCCGCGAAAGCGCAGAACTTGCGGACGACCTGGAACGGATCGAGCCCGAAGAACAGCGTCTGGAGACCGTCGACCGGAAGTTCCCCCATCTGATCGACCAGCGGCATCCACAGCGCGGCGCCACGTGCGAGAGCGCGAGCGAGCTCCGGCCGGTCGGCGTGGAAATCCCACGGCGTCGCCAGCAGCACGAGGCCGGCGACGTCGGCGGGCCGCAGCACGGCCAGCGCCGCGGCGAGCAGCCCGCCCATGCAATAGCCGACCACGACCGGCGGCCGCCCCGCCGCCGCGCGCACATGGTCGAGCGCCGTCGCGATGCGGCCGGCGATGTAGCCGGTGAGGTCGAGGCCCCGCTCGACGTCGCCCGGACGGCCCCAGTCGATGAGGTAGGGCCGGTAGCGACCGGCGAAATGGCGCATCAGGCTGCGCTCTTCCGTCAGGTCGAGGATGTAGCCGCGGTTGACCAGTGACGGGATCACCAGCAGCGGGCGCGCCGTGTCGCCGCCGAAATCGAGCAGCCGCGTGGTGCCTTCGGCCCACACGACGGGAGGATCGGCAAGGCTGCGCCGGTAGGGGTGCTGGCGATAGCGGGTGATCCCGGTGACCAGCGCATCGAGGCGCCGGCGCACTTCGCGGCCGACGGCCTGCTCAACCGCCTTCGGCGGGTGGCCGCTGAACGCGCCGGCGAGCTCGCGCGCCACGGCGCTCGCCGCCCGACCCCATGGCAAGGGCGGCTTCGATGCGGCCGAGGCGAAGCTCAAGCTCGGCAATGCGGCGACCGAGTTCAGCCACGTCGTCGCCGCGGTCGCGAGGTGCAGCGGCAGCGGGCGCGGGCCCAGCCGGCGCGGCGGAGGCAGCGACGTCACGGAACGACCCGGCGGTGGCCCCGCCCTGCGCCTGGGCGGCAGCGGCAGCGCCCCAGAGCTGCGCCCAGCCGGCCGGCCCCGCCGCAGCGGCGTTCTGCCACAGGCGCATCATGGTTTCCGACAGTTCGGGGTCCGCGGCCATGGCTGCGACCTGATCCTGCCATAGGTCCAAATACCGCTTGGCCAGGGTGTCGAGGTCGGGTGACTCGGCCATCGGTGCCCACTATAATTGTCCACAGTTTTCCTTGCCAGCACGGGCGCGAAAAGATCACCATTACCTCATGACCGTCCATCCCGACGAACCGCAGACCGATTCGCCCGCCAGCAACGAGGCCGCCAGCGAGCGCGCGCCGATCAAGATCAAGAAATACGCGAACCGGCGCCTCTACAACACCGCGACCAGCAGCTACGTCACGCTCGACCATCTCTGCCGCATGGTGAAGGACGGGCAGGACTTTGTCGTCCACGATGCCAAGACCGGTGAGGACATCACCCGTTCGGTGCTGACTCAGATCATCGTCGAGGAGGAGGCGAAGGGCGGGCAGAACATGCTGCCGGTGAACTTCCTGCGGCAGCTGATTTCCTTTTACGGCGACAATCTGCAGGCCCTGGTGCCGCGCTATCTCGAGAACTCGATGGCGGCGTTCGCGCGCAACCAGGAACAGATGCGCGGCTACATGCAGGGTGCGTTCGGGATGCTGCCGTTCAGCCAGCAGCTCGAGGAAATGGGCAAGCAGAACATGGCGCTGTTCCAGAATGCGCTGCGCATGTTCTCGCCGTTCAAGTTCCCTGCCCCGGGCGAAGCGCCGGCACAGGCCGAAGGCGCTCCGGCCCCGGCCGGATCGCCCGGCGCATCGTCGGGAACCCCCGGCGGCGAGGCAGAACTCACGCAGCTTCGAGACCAGCTGGCGGCGATGCAGCGTCGCCTCGACGATCTGCAAAAGAAGGTCTGACATCGCTCTTTTCAACCATTAATATCCGCGCTAGTGTAAGACTTAGTTCCTGGCCTGCGATGGGGATCGCGGGTTGGTCGGGGGGGAGGGCAATCGATGACATCGATCAGACTGACGACGCCGTAAGGTTAGGGCGCTGCGGACCCCGCGTCCGATCAGTGCACCGGTAAGTCCTTACGCCACTGTCGCAATCCGCTGTGCCGCCGGGCGGCGACGCTGTTTCGCGGAGCGGCAGATGCCGCCAGCGGCACTTGTTCATGATCAGTTGGGGCCTGTAAACGCTATGCTACGTCATCCTGAGATTTGGAGTGCAATCGATCGGCTCGCCGCCGACCGCAAATTGTCGGCTTCCGGCCTTGCGCGTCGCGCCGGCCTCGATCCGACCACGTTCAACAAGAGCAAGCGCATCGCGCGCGACGGACGGCCGCGCTGGCCGTCCACCGAGAGCATCGCCAAGATCCTGTCTGCAACCGGCATCACCTTCGGCGAGTTCGTCAGCTACCTTGGCGATCAGCAGACCCAGCCGACGTCCAATGTCCGCCGCATCCCCGTCATCGGCTATGCCCAGGCCGGCGCGCAGGGCTATTTCGACGATGCCGGTTATCCGACCGGAACCGGATGGGACGAGCTGCTGTTCCCCGACATCAGCGATCCGAACGCCTATGCACTGCAGATCACCGGCGACAGCATGGCGCCGGTCTATCGCGATGGCGACACGGTGATCGTCTCGCCGGCGACCAACATCCGCCGCGGCGACCGCGTCGTGCTCAAGACCACGAACGGCGAGGTCATGGCAAAGCAGCTCAATCGCCGTGGCAGCCGTCGCATCGATCTGACGTCGCTGAACGCCGAGCATGGCGAGCGCACGCTGTCGACCGACGAGGTCGTGTTCATGCATCGCATCATCTGGGTGAGCCAATAGGGAGCCCTTCCCGCCCGCAGCGCTCGCAGCGGGTCATGATTTGATACGAGATTGACTTCTCTATGATACGAGTGTATCAAATCCTCCAACATCACCGCTGGAGGATGCAATGCATCGTGTGGCGGCCCTGCTCCTCGAACCGAAGGCGCTGCGTGGCCTGTCCGAACGCCTGATCGCCGGCCACTACGAGAACAACTACGGCGGGGCGCTGCGCCGGCTCGGCACGATCGAGCGGACCGTCGCGGCGTTC
>JAEUKZ010000289.1 GCA_016793045.1 Alphaproteobacteria bacterium | reverse complement strand
GCGGCCGACGCGCTCGGCTGGCACTGGTGGCCGGCGGACATCGCCGTCGCGATGCGCGACGGCGACGGCCGCGGCCGGTGCAATCATTGCGGCCCGTGCGAGCTCTACTGCCCGCATCGCGCCAAGGGCAGCGCCGACGTCACCTACTGGCCTGCGGCGCTGCGCGCCGGCGCCCAGGTCGTGACGCAGGCGCGGGTCTTCGCGATCGAGACCGACGCGCAGGGCCGCGCGACGGGCGCCGCCTACTACGACGCGCACGGCGCCGCGCGGCGGATGACGGCCGACGCGGTCGTCGTCGCGGCCAACGGCGTCGGCACGGCGCGGCTGCTCCTGCTGTCGCGTTCGGGGCGGTTTCCGGACGGCCTCGCCAATTCGAGCGGCCTCGTCGGCCGCAACTTCATGCTGCATCCGCTGGCGCGGGTGACCGGCGTGTTCGCCGATCCGGTCGGCGGCCATCGCGGCATCGCCGCCGGCGCGATGACGTCGATGGAGTTCTACGAAACCGATGCGGCGCGCGGCTTCGTGCGCGGCTGCAAGCTCCACGTCCTGCGCAGTCACGGCCCCGCCTTCGTCGCCCGCGGCAGCACCGCCGGCCGCATTCCCTGGGGGCGCGCGCATCATCGGCGGTTCGCCGAGGTCTTCGACCGCACGCTCAGCGTCTCGATCTGCGCCGACGACCTGCCCGAGCTCGACAATCGCGTCGCGCTCCACGACACGCTCGCCGACGCCAACGGCATCCCTGCGCCGCGCATGATCTATCGCGTCTCGGAGAATTCGCGCCGCATCCTCGATTTCGGCATCGCCAAGGCTCGCGCGCTGCTGGCCGCCGCAGGCGCGGTCGAGATGGTGGAGGTGCAGCTGATCGCGGATGCGGGCTTCCACCTGATGGGCACCGCGCACATGGGCGGCAACCCTGCGACTGCGGTGGTCGACGGCCACGGCCGCGCGCACGACGTGCCCAATCTCTTCGTCGTCGACGGCAGCACCTTCGTCACCGCGGCGGCGGTCAACCCGACCCCGACCCTGCAGGCGCTGGCGCTGCGCACCGCCGATCACATCGCCGCGACGCGGCGGAACGCGGCGCCGCCGCACTAGGGAGAACGCATATGGCCCGGATGTCCGGCAAGATCGCGATCGTCACCGGGGCGGCCTCCGGCATCGGGCTTGCGACGGCAAAGCTGTTGGTGCGGGAGGGCGCGCGCGTCGCGCTGGTCGACCGCGACGCCGATGCGCTGGCAACTCTCGCGGCGTCGATCGACGGCCTGGCGCTGCCGGGCGACGTCACCGATGCGGCGGCCGTCGGCACCGCCGCCGCCGCGGTGATCGCGCGGTGGGGCCGCATCGATGCGCTGGTGACGGCGGCGGGCATCAGCTTCGGCAAGCCGATCGTCGAAGCCGAAGAGGCGGAGTGGGATCGGACCTTCGCCGTCAACGTCAAGGGCACGTTCCTGTGGGCGAAGGCGGTGCTGCCGCCGATGATCGCGCAGCGCGCCGGCGCCATCGTCACCATCGCCTCGCAACTGGCGATCGCCGGCGGGCGCGGCAACTGCGCCTATGTCGCGTCGAAGGGCGCGGTGATCAGCCTCACGCGTTCGGTCGCGCTCGACTACGCGCGCGACGGCGTGCGCTGCAATTGCGTGCTGCCCGGCGCCACCGAGACGCCGATGCTGGAGCGCGCGATGGCGCGCCGGGCCGATCCGGCGGCGGCGCGCGCGGCTTCGCGCGAGCGCCACGCGATGGGCCGGCTCGGCCGGGTCGAGGAGATCGCGGCGGCGATCCTCCACCTCGCCGGCGACGAATCGGCGTTCACCACCGGCGTCGCCCTGCCGGTCGACGGCGGCTGGCTGGTCGCCTGAGCCCTCAGCGCCGCGCCTGCGCGCCGTGGTCGGCGAGGACGTGGGCCACCGCCGCGGTCACCCGCCGTCCGGTCGGGATGTCGAGGAACTCGTTGGGGCCGTGGGCGTTGGAGTGCGGGCCCAGCACGCCGGTGACGACGAACTGCGCGTGCGGGAATTTGTCGCCGAGCATCCCCATGAACGGGATCGACCCGCCTTCGCCCATATAGGCCGGCGGCTTGCCGAAGGCGGCCTGCGATGCGCGGTCGAGCGACGCCGCAAGCCAGGGCGCGAGCGCGGGCGCGTTCCAGCCGGTCGAGGTGTTCTCGGCCTTGAGCGTCACCTCGGCGTCGTAGGGCACGTCTTCGAGCAGCGCCTTCTTCATGATTGCGTCGGCGTCGGCGGCCTTCAGCGTCGGCGGCAGGCGCAGGCTCAGCTTCGCCCTGGTGTAGGGCAGCAGCACGTTGCCGGCGTTGCCGGGCTCGGGCAGGCCTTCCATGCCGGTGATCGCGAGCTGCGGGCGCCAGGTGCGGTTGAGCACCATCTCGACGAGGTCGTCGGCCATCGGCTTGGTGTTCTTGGCGAACGGGAACTTCTCGTAGACCTGCTTGTCGAGCACCGCAGCGGCCTGGCGGGCCTGGCCGATGCGCTCGGCCGGGATCTGCACGTGCAGGCCCTCGGCGTGGACCTCGCCCGTGCCCTCGTTCTCGATGCGCGAGACGAGCTGGCGGAAGATGCGGAAGCTCGACGGCACGATGCCCGACGCGTCGCCCGAATGCACGCCTTCCTCGAGCACGCGCACGGTGAGCGTCGCGGCGTACATCCCGCGCAGCGACGTTGTGAGCCAGAGCTGATCGTAGTTGCCGCAGCCCGAATCGAGGCAGATCACCAGCGACGGATTGCCGATCTGCTGCTTCAGGTGGTCGACGTAGTACGGCAGGTCGCAGCTGCCGGACTCCTCGCTGGCCTCGATCAGCACGACGCAGCGCGCGTGCGCGACGCCCTGGTCCCTGAGCGCGCCGATCGCGGTCAGCGCGGCGAACATCGCGTAGCCGTCGTCGGCGCCGCCGCGCCCGTAAAGCCGCTCGCCCTTGATCACCGGGATCCAGGGGCCGGTGCCCTCGGACCAGCCGACCATCTCGGGCTGCTTGTCGAGATGGCCGTAGAGCAGCACCGCGTCGCTGCCGCTGCCGGGAATGTCGATCACGATCACCGGCGTGCGGCCGGGCAGGGTCACGACGTCGAGCGTGGCGCCCGCCATCGCCGCGATCTTGCCGCGCGCCCAGGCGGCGAACTGCGCCACCGCCTTGTCCATGTGGCCGTGCGCCGCCCAGTCGCGGTCGAACAGCGGCGACTTGTTGGGGATGCGGATGTACTCGACGAGCTGCGGCACGATCTCCTCGTGCCAGCACGCGTCCACGAAACCGGTCAATCGCGCCGTGTCCATCCTCTGCCTCGCTTCGGGTGATCCGCGCTCGTAGGAGCCGCAAGTCTGGCGGGCGCCCGCGCGCAAGTCCAGACGGCGCGGGCGCGGGTCAGGCCTGCGGCAACCCTGGCGGGGGAAGCGCCGTTGTCTCGACATGCGCAATCGCAACCGCCGAGGAGCAGCGACGATGCAATCCCCGCCCGAGCGGCCCGCGCCGAAACCGCCGGTCGAGTCGCCGCCGGCGCCGGGGCCCGACGTCGTGCCGGTCCGCGATCCCCCGGCCACCCCGCCGCCCGACCGCCCGCCGCCGCCGGAACGTCCGCCCGGTCAGGTGCCGGTCGAGGCGCCGCCCATGAGCCCGCCGGCCCAGCCGACCGTGCCGACACGCGCGTGACGCACGCTACCGCAGCGCGTCGACGAACGCGCGGACCGCCGCATTGAACGCGTCGGGCGCCTCGAGCTGGGGGGCATGGCCTGCGCCGGCGATCGAGAGCGCGCGGCCGTTGCGCGCATGCCGCGCGATCCAGCGCGCCACCTCGGGGCCGTAGAGCTGGCTTTGCGCGCCGCCGATCGCCAGCACCGGCAGGTCGAGCCGCCGGATCGTCTCGCGGTGGTCGGCGGCGGCGAGCGAGCGCCACAGCCCGGCCATGGTTGCGCCGTCATTGGCGGCGACGGCCGCGGCGGCGCGCTGGTAGATCGGATCGTCGCGGCGCATCGACGGCGCGAACATCAGCGGCGTGATGCGCTCGACATAGGACGTCCAGTGCGTCTCCATCCGCACGGCGGCGCGCATCATGTCGTCGGCGGTCGGGCCGCCGCGCAGGCCGAGCGTCCATTGCGCGTCGTTCGCGACCTTCGCGGTCATGTCGACGACGACGAGTCCGGCGGCGCGCGCGGCGCCGTGGCGCGCCAGGTAGTCGAGTGCGACGCTCGCCCCCATCGACCAGCCGACCAGCACGGCGCCGGCAAGATCGAGCGTCGCCAGCATGCCCGCGAGCGCGTCGGCGAGATTGCCGATCGTCAGCGGCACGCCGGGGCACTGGTTGCGGCCGTGGCCCGGCAGGTCGGGGGCGATGAAGCGGATGTCCGTGCCGGCGAGCGCCTGCTGGGGCGCGAAGAAATCCGCGCGCGCCGACCAGCCGTGCAGGAACACGATCGGCCGGCCGGCGCCGATGTCGACGATATGGGGCAGCGGGATCACGTAGCCTCGATCGGCCGGGCGACGTCCTTGACGAGCACGAGCGCGCGGCCGCTGGCGACGATCGCGCCGGCCGACGTCGTGACGCTCGTCGCGAGGTCGCAGAGATTCTTGTCGGGCCGCAGGCGGGTGATCGCGACCGTCGCGGTCAGCGCTTCGCCGAGCGGCGCCGGGGCATGGAAGCGCAGCTCCTGCTTCAAATAGTTCGTCCCCGGCCCGGGCAGCTCGACGCCGAGGAGATAGGAGAACAGCGCGCCCAGCAGCGGCTCGGGCACGGCGTCGATCGTGTCGGCCGCGACGCCGGCGAGCGCCGCGAAGCGCGCGATGTCGGCCCGCGAGTAGGTGCGCGTGACGGCGGCGCTGTCGCCGACCCTCACGGCGCGCCCTCCGCGAAGGCGACCTCGGCATCGGCGGAGCAGACCACTTCGCCGTCGGCGGCGCGGGCGATGCGGAACGCGATCGCGGCGCTCCGGCCGTCGCAGCGCGTCACCGTGGCGTCGAATCGCATCGTCTCGCCGGCGAAGGTCGGCGCCGGGAACATCAGGTTCTGCGCGATCTGGCGCGCGCCCGGCACGCGGCGCTGCAGTTCGCCCCACAGCACGGTGTAGAGCAGCATGCCGTGCGCCACGGTGCGTCCGAAGCGCGTGCGGGCGGAGAAGCCGGGGTCGACATGGATCGGGTTGTCGTCGCCGCTCACCGCAGCGAAGCGGTCGAACTCGTCCTGGGTGAACGCCCTGGCGACGGAGAACAGCGGTCCCGGGGCGAGCATCACGGCTTGTCCCGTGCGACGACCGCGCGCAGCAGATGCTTCTGGATCTTGCCCGCCGCCGTGCGCGGGAAATCGTCGACCGACGTGAAATGCTTCGGCACCTTGTAGGCGGCAAGGCTGGCGCGCGCATGCGCGCGCAGCGCTTCGACGTCGGCATGCTGGCCGGGACGGAAGCGGATGATCGCGTGGCCGGTCTCGCCCCAGCGCTCGTCGGGCACACCGACCACGGCCGCTTCGAGCACGGCCGGGTGGGCGTGCAGCACGCGCTCGACCTCGGCCGGATAGACGTTTTCGCCGCCCGAGATGTACATGTCCTTGATGCGGTCGACGATGTAGTAGTAGCCGTCCTCGTCGCGGCGCCCGACATCGCCCGAGCGCAGCCAGCCGCCCGGCGCGAAGGCCGCGCGCGTGGCCGCGGGATTGCCGAAATAGCCTGGCGTGATGCCCGGACCGCGGAACAGGATCTCGCCCTGCTCGCCGGGCCTCACGTCGCGCTCGTCGGCGTCGACGATGCGCACCTCGGCCATCAGCTGCGGCTTGCCGACCGAACCGATCTTGGCCGCGGCGTGGGCGCCGTCCATGAAGAAGACGGTCGGGCCCGTCTCGGTCATGCCCATGCCGTTGCAGATGGCGACGCCGCGATCGAGGAAGGTGCCGATCAGCGCCGCCGAGATCGGCGCGCCGCCGCAGCCCCAGTGGCGCACCCGCGACAGGTCGGTCGTCGCGAACGCGGGGTGCAGGCTGAGCGCCTGGTAGATCGCGGGCACGCCGAAGAACACCGTCAGCTTGCCGCCGGCGATGAGGTCGAGGACCGCGCCGGGATCGAACTTGGCGAGGCAGCGCGTCGTGCCGCCGGCGATGAACAGCGGCAGCGTGTGCAGGTTGATGCCCGCGGTGTGGAACAGCGGCAGGAAGCAGATCATCGCGTCGGCGGCGTCGAGTCCGGTCGCGAGCTGCACGTTGGCGGCGTTGGCGATCGCCATGCCGGCGGTCTGGATCACCGCCTTGGGCTGGCCGGTCGTTCCCGAGGTGTAGAGCAGGTACCAGACGCGGTCGGTTTCCCACGGGGCGTCGCGGCCGGGCTTCGCGGCGGTGGCGTCGCGCGCCGCCTCGTAGCCGTCGAAGGGCAGCAGCGGAACGCCCGTCCCGCCCAGCGCCTGCGCGAGCTCGGCGGTCGCCGCGTCGTGCAGCAGCAGCTTCGCGCCGCTGCCGGCGAGGATCGGCGCGAGCTCGGCCGGCGTCTGGCGCCAGTTGAGCGGCACCAGGATCGCCCGCGCCTTGGCGCAGGCGAACAGGATCTCGAAGAAGATCGGCGTGTTGTGGCAGAGGATGGCGATGCGATCGCCGTCCTGGAGGCCGCGCGCCTCGAACAGGCTCGCGGCGCGTTCGGCGCGTTCGTCGATCTCGGCAAAGGTCCAGGTGCGGCCGCTTGCGACGTCCACGAAGGCGATGCGGTCGGGCGTCAGCTCGGCGCGGCGGCGCGCGAGGTCAGGAACGGTCCTCATGCGGTCCTCGCGAGGAAGCGGGCCATGCCGGCTTCGGCCTCCGGCGTGTCGACGAGATCGACGAACTGCGCGCGCTCGCGCTCCAGCCCCGCGCGGACGGCATCGAGCCGTTGCGGCGGCAGCAGCAGCGCGCGCGTCGCGCGCAGGCTCGCGCGATCCTTGCCGCGCAGCGTCGCGATCCACGCCGCGATCTGCCCGTCGAGTCCGTCCGGTTCGCTCGCCGTCGTGGCGAGCCCGAGCGCCACCGCGGCTTCGGGCCCGATCGGGCGGTTGAGCAGCTGGACCGCGGCGGCGCGCGCGATGCCGATCTTCTCCGGCAGCAGCGCGGTCCAGCCGCCGTCCGGCCCGAACCCGACGTCGACGTAGTACGAGGCGAGGAACGCGGGCGGCGCGATGGCGACGAGATCGGCCGCGAACACCAGGCCGCACGATCCGCCGGTGACCGGCCCGTGGAGCCTGACGAGCAGCGGGCAGGGCAGGGCGAGCAGGCGCAGGATCGCGCGATGCAGCGATCCGACCAGCGCGTCGGCATAGGCGCGCCGCTCGGCGCGCGGCACGGCGGCGAAGCCGGCGAGATCGCCGCCGGTCGAAAAGCTGCGCCCGTTGGCGGCAAGCACGACGGCGAAGATCTCCGCCGCCTCGACGTGGTCGAGCGCCGCGTGGAAATCCGCCAGAAGTTCGGGCACGAGGCTGTTGTGGCGCGCCGGGCGGTTCAGCGTCAGCCGCGCGACTCCGCGCTCGATCGTCGTCAGGACGAGCGGCCTCGCGGTCATGGCGCGGCGCGGGGCTCGAGGCCTTGTGCGATCAGCGCAAAGGCCTCCTCCGCGGCGCGGTCGAGCGCGCCGCTCCTGTCCCACAGCGCGAAGCGGCGCCCGACCATGTCGCACACGCCCATCAGCGCCCAGGCCCGGACCTCCGCATCGCCCGGCGCCAATTCGCCGCGTTCGACCGCGGCTTCGAGCGCCGCCCGGTAGCTCGCGGCGAAGTCCTCGTAGTAGCGGCGATAGGTCGCCTCGTCGACGAACTGCATCCCCATCACGACGCGATAGAGATTCGGGTTGTCGCGCACGAATTCGAAGAAGGCGTGGATGCCGCGGCGTTCGACCTCGAGCCGGCTGTCGATGCCCGAGGTGGCGACGGTCAGGTGATGGCGCAGCCGGCGGCCCATGCGCAGCACGAGCTCGCGCATCACGTCTTCCTTGGTGCGGAAATAGACGTAGAACGTTCCCTGCGCGACGTCGGCCTCGGCGGTGATCGTGCTGATCGAGGCCTCTGCGAAGCCCTTGCTGCCGATCTCGCGCTCGGCGGCATCGAGGATCTTCTGGCGGGTCTGTTCGCCGCGCTTGGTCTTCGGCACCGGCAGGGCGGGCGCTGTGTCGGCTGAGGGCATCTCCGTTCGCCTCGCTGGTCCGCTGGGCGCCTTGGTGCTTGACGGGGAATTGGCCGCAGGATACCTTCATATGACACATGACTCAAGTATCAATCTTGCGCTCACCAGCGAGCGCAAGGGTCATGAACCGAGGGAGGCACCCATGAGTTTCCGTTGGATCGCCGGCGCAGGCGCTGCCGCCGCGATTGCGGTTTCGATCGTTGCGGGTCCGGCCGCCGTGCAGGCGCAGGACATCCGCGTCTGCCTGATCACCGGCCGCACCGGCCCGCTCGAAGCCTATGCCCGCCAGACCGAAGTCGGCTTCATGATGGGGCTCGAGTTCCTCACCCAGGGCTCGATGCAGATCGGCGGCCGGCGCATCAACGTCATCGTCAAGGACGACCAGCTGCGGCCCGACCGCGGCCGCGCGCTGCTCGAGGAATGCTACAACGACGACCGCGCCGACCTCGCCGTCGGCACCACCGGCTCGCCAGTGGCGCTCGCCATGCTGCCGGTCGCCGAGGAAGCGCGCCGCGTGCTGATCGTCGAGCCGGCCGTCGCCGACTCGATCACGGGCGAGCGCTGGAACCGCTACATCTTCCGCACCGGCCGCTCGTCCTATCAGGACGCGCTGGCCAACGCCGCGGCGATTCCTGCCGACGAGGACGTGTCGATCGGCATGATGGGCCTCGACACCGCGTTCGGGCGCGACGGCGTGGCGGCGTTCCGCACCGCGCTCGCCGCGATCCGCCCGCGCGCGCGCATCGTCGCGGAGGAGTATGCCGCCGGCAACACCGCCGACTTCGCGCCCTATGCCGAACGCCTGTTCGCGGCGCTGCGCGAACGGCCGGGCCGGCGCATCATCGGCTTCATCTGGGCCGGCGTGCACCCGCTCGCGAAGTTCGTCGACATGCGGCCGGAACGCTTCAACATCCAGCTCGCGCCCGGCGGCAACATCCTGCCGCAGATGAACGCGTGGCGGCAGTTCGCCGGCACCGAAGGCGGCATCTACTACTATCACGCCTTCCCGCAGAACCCGATGAACGCCTGGCTCAACACCGAGTACCGCCGGCGCAACAACAACGCGCCGCCGGACTTCTTCGTGGCCGGCGGCTTCGCCGCGGCCTCGGCGGTGTTCCACGGCATCACCCGCGCCGGCGGCACCGACACCGAGCGGCTGATCGCCGCGATGGAGGGGATGAGCTTCGACACCCCGAAGGGCTCGATGACCTTCCGGCGCGAGGATCACCAGGCGCTGCAGGACATGTATCACTTCCGCATCCGCCCGAACGCGCAGGAAAACGAGATGCTCGACCTCGTGGCGACGATCCCCGCCGCCTCGATGCCGCTGCCGATCACGGTCAGGCGCTAGGAAGGCACTGCGGAGACACCCTCACCCTACCCTCTCCCGCAAGCGGGAGAGGGTTCAGAACGATCACCTCGGACCCCCTCTCCCGACGGTGGATCGCCGCGATCCACCGGGTGCGGGAGAGGCGCGGGACACCCAGCGACGTATACGTCGCTGCGGCCCGCGGGGTGAGGGCGGGTCCGCAAGACCACTCTGGAAGGCGTAGTCTCCGCCCCCATGTCCGCCCCCGTCCTCGAAACGCGCGACCTCACCATCCGCTTCGGCGGCCACGTCGCCGTCGACGGCGTGAGCTGCGCCTTTCACTCCGGCACGCTGACCGCGATCGTCGGCCCGAACGGGGCGGGCAAGACGACCTACTTCAACATCATGTCGGGCCAGCTGCCGGCGAGCTCGGGCAGCGTGCTGCTCGACGGCGAGGACATCACCCGCGTCGGCGTCTCCGGCCGCGCCCAGCTCGGCATCGGCCGCGCCTTTCAGATCACCAACCTGTTCCCGCACCTGACGGTGCACGAGAACGTGCGCCTCGCGGTGCAGGCGAAGAGCGGCCATGCCGCCAATCTGTGGACGCGCTGGTCGAGCCACACCGCCTGGATCGAGCGCGCGGAGCATTACCTCGAGGAGGTCAACCTCGCCGGCCAGCGCAATGCGCTCGCGGCTTCGCTGTCGCATGGCGGCAAGCGCAGGCTCGAGGTCGCGATCATGATGGCGCTCGAGCCGCACGTGTTCATGTTCGACGAGCCGACCGCGGGCATGTCGGTCGACGAGGTGCCGGTGATCCTCGACCTCATCCATCGCCTCAAGGGCCACGGCGACAAGACGATCCTGCTGGTCGAGCACAAGATGGACGTCGTGCGCTCGCTCGCCGATCGCATCGTCGTTCTGCACAACGGCCGCCTCGTCGCCGACGGCGACCCCGCGGCCGTCATCGCTTCGCCGGCGGTGCAGGAAGCCTATCTCGGCCGCCCGGCCGGAAAGGCGGCCGCGCATGGCTGAGGCGCTGCTGACGCTCGAGGGCGTGCACACGCATATCGGCGAGTATCACATTCTCCAGGGCGTCGACCTCGTCGTGCCGCGCGGCGGCATCACCGTGCTGCTCGGCCGCAACGGCGCCGGCAAGACGACGACGCTGCGCACGATCATGGGGCTGTGGAAGCCCTCGCGCGGCACCGTCACCTTCGACGGCCGCGCCATCGGCGGCACCGACACGCCGACCATCGCCCAGGGCGGCATTGCCTACGTGCCGGAGACGATGGCGGTGTTCGCCGACCTGACGGTGGAGGAGAACATGATCCTCGCCGCGCGCCAGGGGCCGCCCGATCCGGCGCGGCTCGACTGGATCTTCGGCTTCTTCCCGGCGATGAAGAAGTTCTGGCAGTACCCTGCCGGCGTGCTGTCGGGCGGCCAGAAGCAGATGCTCGCCATCTCGCGCGCGATCATCGAGAAGCGCACGCTGATCCTGATCGACGAGCCGACCAAGGGTCTGGCGCCGGCCATCATCGAATCGATGATCGGCGCCTTCGCCGAACTCAAGCGCGACACGACGATCCTGCTCGTCGAGCAGAACTTCCGATTCGCCGCGAGCCTCGGCGACCAGGTCGCCGTCATGGACGACGGCCGCGTCGTCCATCGCGGCACGATGGCGGGCTTGAGCGGCGACGAGACGCTGCAGACGCGCCTGCTCGGTCTCTCGCTCGACGCCCATCAGTAGGAGCGCCCGCATGACCTCCGCGCCCGCCACCACGGCCAGCGACGCCATCCCGAAGGTCAGGCTCGACCTGCTGCCGATCCTGCTGCCGGTCGCGATCGCCGCGGTGGCCTATCCGCTGGTCGGCAACCTGACGACCTGGCTCACCCTCACCATCGCCGCGCTGGCGATGGGAATGATGATCTTCGTCATCGCGTCCGGCCTGACGCTCGTCTTCGGCCTGATGGACGTGCTCAATTTCGGCCACGGCGCCTTCATCGCCATCGGCGCCTATCTGGCGATGACGGTGCTGATCCCGCTTTCCGGCTGGACGCAGGCGGATTCGCTGGCGCTCAACCTGCTGGCGCTGCTGCTCGCGGTCGTGGTCGCCGCGATCGGCACCGGCCTGCTCGGCTGGGCGTTCGAGCGCGTGATCGTCAAGCCGGTCTACGGCCAGCACCTCAAGCAGATCCTCGTCACCATGGGCGGGCTGATCGTCGCCGAGCAGCTCATCCACGTGATCTGGGGCGGCGACCAGAAGCCGATGACGCTGCCCACCGCCCTGCGCGGCGCCTTCACGATCGGCGACTTCGCGCTGGAAAAGTTCCGCCTCCTCGCGGTCGCGGTCGGCCTCGCGGTGTTCGCCGGCATGATGATCGTGCTCAACCGCACCAGGCTCGGCCTGCTCATCCGCGCCGGCGTGGAGAACAGCGAGATGGTGGAGGCGCTCGGCTATCGCATCCGCCGGCTTTTCGTCGGCGTGTTCATGGCCGGCTCGGCGCTCGCGGGCCTCGGCGGCGTGCTGTGGGCGCTCTACCGCGAGACTTTGACGGCGTCGATCGGCGGCGACGTCATGGTGCTGGTGTTCATCGTCATCATCGTCGGGGGCCTGGGCTCGGTCGGCGGCTGCTTCCTCGGCGCGATCCTGGTGGCGATGACCGCGAACTACGTCGCCTTCCTGGCGCCGAAGGTGGCGCTCGCCTCGAACATCCTGCTGATGGTGGCGGTGCTGATGTGGCGTCCGCAGGGGCTCTATCCCGTGGCCAAGAGGTAGGACGATGCTCGGCGCCATTCTCTCCGGCGACTTTCCGCGCAGCCGCGTGCTCACGGTCGTCCTGCTGGCGATCTTCGTCGGCCTGGCGATCACGCCCTTCGCGATCCCCGGCGCCGCCGCAATCAACACCGCGGCGAAGATCTGCTATTTCATCGTGCTCGTCGTCAGCTACGACCTGCTGCTCGGCTACACCGGCATCGTCTCGTTCGCGCACGCGATGTTCTTCGGCATCGGCGGCTACGGCGTCGGCCTGTCGCTCTACGCTCTCGGTCCGACCTGGCCGGTGATCCTGCTCGGCCTCGCGATCGGCCTCGTGGTCGCGATCGTGCTGGCGCTGCTGATCGGCCTGCTCTCGCTGCGGGTCAAGGCGATCTTCTTCGCCATGATCACGCTCGCGGTCGCCTCGGCCTTCGCGATCCTGGCGACGCAGTTCAACGAATTCACCGGCGGCGAGGACGGGCGCTCGTTCCGCGTGCCGGAAATGCTGCGGCCCGGCTATCGCCTGTTCGACGGCGAGGTCTTCGGTACGGCGATCACCGGTCGCCTGCTGACCTACTACCTCGTCTTCGTGTCGGCGGTGCTGCTGTTCCTTGTGGCGCTGCGGATCGTCAATTCGCCCTTCGGGCGCGTGCTGCAGGCGATCCGCGAAAACCCGATGCGGGCCGAGGCGCTCGGCTATCGCGTCGTCTACTATCGCACGATGGCGAACTGCCTCGCCGCCGCGATGGCGGTGTGCGCGGGCGCGATGAGCGCGCTGTGGCTGCGCTACACCGGCCCGGACACGACGCTGTCCTTCGCCATCATGCTCGACATCCTGCTGATGGTGGTGATCGGCGGCATGGGCACGATGTACGGCGCGGTGGTCGGCGCGACCCTGTTCATCGTCGCGCAGAACTATCTCCAGCGCCTGATGGGCATCGCCGCCGCGGCGACGGAGGGCATCCCGATCCTGCCCAAGCTGCTCCACCCGGACCGCTGGCTGCTGTTCCTGGGCGTGCTGTTCGTGCTCAGCGTCTATTTCTTCCCGACCGGCATCATCGGCAAGCTGCGCGGGTCGAACAAGGCGTAACGGGGCGGTCGCAGCGGCGGCGTCAGGCGTCGCCGACGCGCAGGACCACCGCCATCGCCGTGTCGCCGGCCGCGCAGCCGTGGAACAGTCCGGTGCCGCCGCCGCGCAGCGCCAGCTCCTCGATCAGTTCGATGATGGCGCGCAGCCCGGTCGGGCCCTGCGGGTGGCCCCAGATCAGCGAGCAGCCGTAGTTGTTCATCGCATCGAGGTCGGCGCCGGTCTCGCGCGCGAACACGATGTCGTTCACCGCGAAGGGATTGTGCGACTTGATGGCGTCGATGTCGGAGATCTTGAGGCCGGCTGCCTCCAGCGCGCGGCGCGCCGCCGGCACCGGCGCCTCCGGCATGAACGCCTTGGCGACGCGTGCCTGGCCGAAGGACAGCACCTCGATTGCGATCTCCGGCCGGCGCGACAGCTCCTTCGCACGCGCGCGGGTCGTCAGGACGACGGCGGCGCTGCCGTCCGCCGGGTGCGTCTGCGCGCCGTAGGTCACCGTGCCGCCGGGCACCACCGGCTTGAGCCGGGCGAGGCCTTCGGCGGTGGTCGGGAACACGCCCTCGTCGCCGGCGAGCGTGCCGGCGCTCTTGCGCAGGCCCGCGTCGGGGACGTCGAAGGGAAGCGTCATGTAGCGCTTCTGGAAGGCGCTGTCGTCCGCCAGCGCCGCCTGGTACTGCGCGTGGCGGCGCAGCTTCACCGCGTGCTGCTGCTCGCGCGAGATCTGATACTTGCGGGCCACGTTCTCGGCGGTGGCGACCATCGCCTGGCCGGTCAGCGGGTCGGCGGCGAAATTGTCGAGCACCCAGTTCTCGCGCTCGCCGGCGCCGCCCGGCCCGCGCGGATTGGGATAGTAGAGGTCGGGCCCGTTCGACACGCGGTCGGCGCAGGCGACCAGCGCCACCTGCGCGCCGCCCGAAGCGATCTCGTGGTCCGCGAGGGCGAGGCAGCGCGCCGAGGTGGCGCAGGCCTGGTTGACCGTCGGCCCGCCGACGCCGCCGGCGCCGATCAGCCCGGTGAACCACGGCAGGCCGTAGAAGCTCGCCTTCTGCGGCACCGTCGTGCCGAGCACCGCGAAGTCGAAGGCTTCGGCCGGGACGGCGCGCCTCGCGAGCTCGGCCCGCGCGACATGGGCGGCGAATTCGAGCGCGTGGAGATGGGCGAGGCTGCCCTGCCATTTCGCGAACGGCGTCGACCAGTAGGCGCCGTAGGGGATGAAGGTCGTCATGGCGCGACTTTAGCGTCGCGCGGCCGGCCGCGCGACGTTCGTTTCAGGGCGCCGGCAGCGCAGCCGCGAACCGGTCCGCGATCGCGCCCGGCGTGGTGATCAGCACAGCGTCGCGCGCGGCCGCGATGTGCGCGAAGGCGCGGCGCAGATGGCGCAGCCGGAAGGGCTGGCCCGCGACGTAGGCGTGCAGCGCCACCCCCATGACGAGCGGCGGGCCGTTCGCGGCCTGGGCGCGCATCTCGTCGAAATTGTCGACGATCATGTCGGCGAAGTCGGACGCGGTCATGCGCCGGCACACCACGGCGTTGGAGTCGTTGAGTTCCTGCGGATAGGGGACGGCGAGAATGCGTCCGGCGCGCGTCGCCATCCAGACCGGCTGGTCGTCGGCGCACCAGTCGAGCAAGTAGCGGTAGCCCGCCTCGTGCAGCAGGTCGGGCGTCAGCCTCGATTCGGAAATCCACGGGCCGAGCCAGCCGGCCGGCGCGCTGCCTTCGTGACGTCGGATGGCGTCGGTCGCTTCGCGGATCAGCGCGACCTCCGCGGCTTCGGAAAGCTCGCCCTGGCGCTCCGAGTTGGTGCGGCCGTGGCAGACGATCTCGTCGCCGCGGGCGCGAAACGCCGCCGGCAGCTGCGGCGCCGCATCGTAGACCGCCGAATTGAGCAGCGCCGCGCAGGGCAGCTTGAGTTCGGCGAAAAGATCGATCAGG
>JAEUKZ010000036.1 GCA_016793045.1 Alphaproteobacteria bacterium | reverse complement strand
GCGATCTTGCCCGCGTCCTTGGTCGCCTGGCGCTGCGAGTCGTTGAAGTAGGCGGGGACGGTGATCACCGCCTGCGTGACCTTCTCGCCGAGATACGACTCGGCGGTTTCCTTCATCTTCTGGAGGATGAAGGCCGAGACCTGGCTCGGGCTGTACTTCTTGCCCTGGGCTTCGACCCAGGCGTCGCCGTTGTCGGCCTTGATGATCGTGTAGGGGACGAGGCCCTTGTCCTTGTCGACCATCGGATCTTCGAAGCGGCGGCCGATCAGGCGCTTGATCGCGTAGAGCGTGTTGCTGGGGTTGGTGACGGCCTGGCGCTTGGCGGCCTGGCCGACCAGGCGCTCGCCGCCCTCCGTGAAGGCGACGATCGACGGCGTCGTGTTGGCGCCTTCGGCGTTGGCGATCACCTTGGGCGTGGTGCCTTCCATGACCGCGACGCACGAGTTCGTGGTGCCGAGGTCGATACCAATGACTTTGCTCATGATTTCGTTCGTCCTTGAAAGATTCGGCAGGTCCGAGGGACGGCCCGAAGCACCGCCCCGACCCCCCAGAACGCCGGCAGATGGGCTCTGCCCCATGGCTCTGCGGGAACTTCAGCCTGCTATATAGGGAGGGGGGTGGCCCGGTGCAACGGCGTTGGTCGCGGAAGCGCAATGATTCTCGCATGATCCGGCCGATCCGTCGGACCGTCCCCCGCGGCCGGAAAGCCCGGTCGTGCCCGAAGACGTCAAGACCCGGACCCGCGCCGGGCGAAACGAGGAGTCCCCATGCAGCAATCCGTGAAGGTGGTCGCGCTGTGCGGCAGCCTGCGCAAGGCGTCCCTGAACCGCCGGCTGATCGCGGTCGCCCAGGCGACCGCCCCGGCCGGAATGGCGATCGACATCGCCGAAATCCGCGACCTGCCGCTCTACGACGAGGACATTGAGAAGGCCGGGCTGCCGGCGCCGGTGGAGCGCCTGCGCGGACAGATCGCCGGGGCCGATGCGCTGCTCTTCGCCTGCCCCGAATACAACTTCTCGATCTCCGGGGCGCTCAAGAACGCTATCGATTGGGCCTCGCGCCCGCCGAGCACCCCGCTCACCGGCAAGCCCTACGCCATCATGGGGGCGGGCGGCCGGCTGGGGGCGGCGCGCGCCCAGTATCACCTGCGCCAGATCTGCGGCGCCTTCGACATGAAGCCGGTCTTCAAGCCGGAGGTCTTCGTCATCAATGCGCCGGCCCAGTTCGATGCCGCAGGGGCGCTGACCGACGAGACCGCGCGGGGCCTGATCCGCGACCTGGTCGCCAACTTGCATGCCTGGACGCTGCGCCTGCGGGTTGCGCAGCCGTGAATTGCCACCGCCGGCCGCCTCCCCTAAACAGTCCGTCGATCGCGATCCGATAAGCACCCATGGAGTTCCGATGACCCAGCCGATTCGCGTGCTCGCCCTGTGCGGCAGCCTGCGCCAGAAGTCCTTCAACAAGATGGCCCTCGCGGTGGCGAAGTCCGTCGCACCCGCCGGGATGACCATCGACGTTGCCGAAATCGGCGACCTGCCGCTTTACAACGACGACGTCTATACCGCCGGCTGCCCGGCGCCGGCCCAGCGGCTGCGCGACCAGTGCGCGGCGGCCGACGCCTTCCTGTTCGTGACGCCCGAATACAACTTCTCGATTCCGGGCGTACTCAAGAACGCGATCGACTGGGCCTCGCGCCCGCCCAACGTGCCGATGTTCGGGAAGCCCTGCGCGATCATGGGCGCCTCGATGGGGCCGCTCGGCACCGGCCGCGCGCAGTACCACCTGCGTCAGATCTGCGTGTTCCTCGATCTCAAGCCGGTCAACAAGCCGGAGGTGTTCATTGCCGCGGCCCACACCAAGTTCGACGAGCAGGGCAACTTCAAGGACGAGGTCGGCAAGGGCCTGATCAAGGACCTGATGGCCAATCTCCATGCCTGGACCGTGAAGCTGAAGGGCTAGGCCCGTCGGCGCAGCCTCGACGCGCGGCGACGCGATCACGCGCCGCCGCGCGTCGGTGCGCCGGTCGGTCGCGTCAATGCCATGAACGCCCGGCCGATCCCGGACACGACGGCACGCGACGCACGGCCGGCCGCCGTAGATCGCCTGCTGGTCGCCGTGGTCGGCCTGCTCTGCGTCGTGGCGTGCGTGTTCGCGATCTGGCCGCTCTATCGGGCCGGATTCCTTTTCGAGATCGACGTCAATGAAGGTTGGAACGCCTACCACGCCCGCACCGCGCGGCTCGATCCGTGGCGGCTCTATCCGGCGGCCGATTCGCTCGTCACCAACAACTACCCGCCGCTGTCGTTCCTGCTGATCGGCTGGATCGCACCGTTCTTTTCCAACGAGCTGTTCGCCGGCCGTGCGGTGAACTTCGCATCGCTGCTTGCGATCACGGTCGCCGTCTATGCGATTGCGCGGACCCTCGCGATCGGCCGGCTGTGGGCGGTCGCGGCGGCCGCCATGCTCTTCGGAACGATGGTCGGCAACTTCCAGCGCTACGCCGCGCTGAACGACCCCGAGATGCTGGCGCACGCCGTCATGACGTTCGGCCTGCTGCTGTTCGTGCGTGCGCGGGCGCGGCAGGCGCGCTGGTTCGTCGTGCCCGTCGCGACGATGGTCGCTGCCGGCTTCGTCAAGTCGAGCATCTTCGCCTTTCCGCTCGCGGCCTTCGCGGTGCTGCTGATCGAGGATCGCCGTGCCGCGCTGCGCTTCGCCGTGACCGGCATCGGCTGCATGGCGGTGGGCTTCGCGTCGTGCCTTGCGGCCTACGGGCCCGACTTCGTCGCCAATCTGACCGTGCCGCGGGTCTACGGGCTCGGCTTCCTGCCGCGCGGGCTGGAGCACACGCATCGTGCCGCCGCCGGCCTCGTCGCCTGGATCGTCTACGCATTGCACGCGCGCGACGGCGCCCGCGCCCGGCTCATCCACGCTCTCACCCTGGCCGGCTTGGCCGAGTTCGTCGCCGGCCGGCTCGGCGAAGGCGTCGACTACAACGTGATGTTCGATCTCGTGATCGCCGGCTGCCTCGCATTCGGCGCGCTGCTCGATGTCGCGTCGGACACCAGCCTCGGCCGGCGCTGGGGCGGCGACCGCGTGCGGCTCGTGCTCATCCTCGCGGTCTGCCTGCGCATCGCTTCGTCCGACCGCAACCCGTCGGTCCAGCTGCTCTTCGATTCCGACCTGCGCGCGCGCCTCGCCGCGGCCGAGCAGACGTCGATGCGCCTTGTCGCGCGCGTCGCCGCGATCGAAGGCGTGGTGGTGTGCGCGCGTCCGCTGATCTGCTTCCTCGCCGGCCGCCCGTTCCTGGTCGACCGCTTCAACACCAATCAGCGCATCCGCACCGGCCGGCTGCCGCCCGATGCCGAGCGCGCGCATTTCGGCGCGACGCCGGTCACGGTGATCGAGGACGAACCGAGCCTGCGGTTCGTCCGCCGCTGAAGGCGAAGCCGGCGGCGGCGATCAGGCCGTCGTGTCGACCTTGGCGCCCTGCTGGGTGGTCGGGCCCTTGGAGACGACGACCATCGCCGGACGCAGCAGGCGGCCGTTGATCGTGTAGCCGCTCTGGAACACCTGAACCACCGTGCCCGCCGGATGATCGGGCGAATCGACCTGCTGAACGGCCTGATGGAAGTTGTGGTCGAAGGGCTTGCCCTTGGCGTCGACCGGCTTGATGCCGTTGCGCTCGAGCACGCTCAGGAGCTCGCGCTCGGTGAGCTCGACGCCGGATGCGAAGCTCTCGAACTTCTCGTTCTCCCGGCGCAGCTCGGCCGGCAGCGCGTCGAGCGCGCGGCGCAGATTGTCGGCGACCGGCAGCACCGCGGCGGCGAAATCCGACACCGCGTATTTCGTGTTGTTCTCGATCTCGCGCTGGGTGCGCCGGCGCGTGTTCTCGGCCTCGGCGTGGGCGCGCAGCACGTCGTCGCGCAGCTTCGCGACTTCGGCCTCGAGTTCGGCGATGCGTGCGGCGGCGCCGGCCTCTGCCGGCGGAGCGTCGGCTGCGCCGGCCTCCGCCACGGTCGGGTTGTCGATCGGCTGTTCGGCGGCCGCGCCGGCGGCTTCGGTCTCGGCCCCGTGGGCCGGCTTCTGTTGGGTCATGGCTCGTTCTATCTGGTCAGACGGTGGAGAGGATTCAACCCAGCAAGCGGCCGACGACACGCGCGGTGTAGTCGACCATGGGGATGACGCGGGCGTAGTTGATGCGCGTCGGCCCGATCACGCCGATCGCGCCGACGATCTTGTCCTTGCCTTCGCCCGGCCCGAAGACCGGCGACAGCACGACGGAGCATCCCGAGAGCCCGAACAGCGCGCTCTCGGCGCCGATGAAGATCTGCACGCCGTCGGCGACATGCGCCGCGTCGAGCAGCTTCACCATCGTCTCGCGGGTCTCGAGGATCTCGAAGAGCTGGCGGATGCGCTCGAGTTCGGTCAGCGCGGTGACGTCGCCGAGCAGCTGCGACTGGCCGCGCACGATCAGGTAGTTGTCCTGTTCGCTGCCGGCCCGCGTGGCGATGCCCGCGGCGACGACCCTGCGGGTGAGCTCGTCGAGTTCGGCGCGGCCGTGCTCGAGCTCCTGCAGCACTTCGCTGCGCGCCTCGGCGAAGGTGCGGCCGGACAGCCGGGCGTTGAGATAGTTGGTCGCCTGCTGAAGCGCGCTTGCCGGCAGGCCGAGCGGCAGGTCGATGACGCGGTTCTCGACCAGGCCGTTGGCGGTGACCAGGACCACGAGCGCGCGCCCGTTGCCGATGTTCACGAACTCGACGTGCTTGAGCGGCCCTTCGCTGGTCGGCGCCAGCACCAGGCTCGCGCAGCGCGACAGGCCGGCGAGCGTCGACGACGCCTGCTCGAGCACCTGCGCGACCGAGCGGCCGTCGGCGGCGCAGCGGCTGTCGATCGAGGCGCGCTCCTCCGGCGTCAGCGCGCCGGCCTGGAGCAGGCCGTTGACGAACAGGCGCAGCCCCGCATCGGTCGGCAGCCGGCCGGCGGAGGTGTGCGGGGCATAGAGCAGCCCGGCATCCTGGAGGTCGGCCATCACGTTGCGGATCGTTGCCGGCGACAAGCCTTCGGTCAGCTTGCGCGACAGCGTGCGCGAGCCGACCGGCTCGCCGGTTTCGACATAGGCTTCGACGACCTGCCGGAAAATCTCGCGGCTGCGCTCGTCGAGCTCCGCCAGCACCGAGGATTTCGGCGGAATGGCGGCCGATCCGGGCGCCGCGGGCGCACTCTGCGCGGCAGGGGCCCGGGCCCCGCCGAGATTTCGCACGAGGCTCATGCGCTGTTATGTAAGGAGCGCATATCGCTGCGTCAATGCGCGATTGCCGCCTTGCCGCCCCGGCTTGGTCCCCCGGCGATACCTCCACGCCGCGCTTGTCCTGCCGCTTGCTCCGGCGTTACGGTCCGCCCCCATTGCGCGACCCCGCGACGAAGGACCCAGACATGCGCCCATCCGGCCGCGCGAACGACGCGCTCCGCCCCGTCGTCCTCGAACCCGGCTATGCCAAGCACGCCGAAGGCTCGTGCCTGGTGCGCTTCGGCGACACGGTGGTGCTGTGCACCGCCAGCGTCGACGAAAAAGTGCCGCCGTTTCTGCGCAACAGCGGCTCGGGCTGGGTGACGGCGGAGTACGGCATGCTGCCGCGCTCGACCCACACCCGCACCGACCGCGAGGCCGCCAAGGGCAAGCAGAGCGGCCGCACCCAGGAGATCCAGCGCCTGATCGGCCGCTCGCTCCGCGCGGTGACGGATCTCAAGGCGATGGGCGAACGCCAGATCAAGATCGACTGCGACGTGCTGCAGGCCGATGGGGGCACGCGCACGGCGGCGATCACCGGGTCGTGGGTCGCGCTGCGGCTCGCGTTCGGGCATCTCGTCAAGGTCGGGGCGCTCAAGTCGGCGCCGCTCATCGACACCGTGGCGGCGGTCAGCTGCGGCCTGTTCGAAGGCCATGCGGTGCTCGACCTCGACTATGCCGAGGACTCGAACGCCCAGGCCGACGCCAACTTCGTGCTGACCGGCGCCGGCCGCATCGTCGAGGTGCAGGCGACCGCGGAGCGCGCGACCTTCGGCGACAGCGAGCTGGCGACGCTGATGGCGCTGGCGCGCAAGGGGATCGGCGAGATCACCGTGCTGCAGAAGCGGGCCGCCGGCGCATGAGCGCGCGCCGCTTCGCCGGCGGCGATCTGGTCGTCGCCACGCACAATCCGGGCAAGGCGGCGGAAATCGCGGAGCTGCTGGCGCCGTTCAGCGTCAACGTGCTGGCGGCGGGCGCGCTCGGCCTGCCCGAGCCCGACGAAACCGGCACGACGTTCGAAGCCAACGCCGATCTCAAGGCGCTCGCCGCCGCACGCGCGTCAGGCAAGCCGTCGCTTGCCGATGATTCGGGCCTGGTCGTCGCCGGGCTGGGCGGCGATCCCGGGATCTATTCGGCGCGCTGGGCCGGGCCGACGAAGGACTTCGGCGCCGCGATGGCGCGGGTGAACGCCGGGCTCGGCGCCAATCCGGACCGCAGCGCGTTCTTCGTCGCCGTGCTGGCGCTTGCTTGGCCCGACGGCCATGTCGAACGCTTCCGCGGCGAGGTGCACGGCACGCTGGTGTGGCCGGCGCGGGGCACGCGCGGCTTCGGCTACGACCCGATGTTCCTGCCGACCGGCGCAGCGCTGACGTTCGGCGAGATGGACCCGGCCGCCAAGCACGCGATCAGCCACCGTGCGGTGGCGTTCCGCCGGCTCGTCGCCGCCTGCTTCGACCTGCCGGGCGGGTGACATGCCGCCGGCCGCTGCCAGCGACGAGGCCTTCGGGCTCTATGTTCACTGGCCGTTCTGCCTGTCCAAGTGCCCGTATTGCGACTTCAACAGCCACGTCCGTGAGCGCATCGACAGCGATGCCTGGGCAAGCGCGCTGGTGCGCGAGATCGACCATTTTGCCGCGCTGACGCCCGGCCGCCGTGTGACCTCGATCTATTTCGGCGGCGGAACGCCGTCACTCATGGATTGTTCTGCGACTGCAACAATCATCGACCGGGCGGCTGCGCGTTGGGGCTTGGCCGATGCCGTCGAGGTCACGCTCGAAGCCAATCCGACCTCGGTCGAAGCCGGCAAAATGAAGGATTTTTCCGCTGCCGGAATAAACAGATTATCGCTTGGAATTCAATCGCTTGAAGACGAAAGCCTGCGCCTGCTCGGGCGCAGGCATTCGGCCCGCGAAGCGCGGGCGGCGATCGCGCTGGCGGCGCGGACATTCGATCGTTTCAGTTTCGATCTGATCTATGCGCGGCCGGGTCAGACCATCGCCGCGTGGGAGGCCGAGCTGCGCGAGGGGATCGCACTCGCCGGCGAGCATCTGTCGGTCTACCAGCTCACCATCGAGCCGGGCACCGCGTTCCATCAGGTCTTTGGGCGTGGCGATCTCGTCCTGCCGCCGGAGAACGAGGGCGCCGAGCTTTACCACCTGACCCAGGCGGTTCTCGGCGATGCCGGCCTGCCGGCCTACGAAATCTCGAACCACGCGCGGCCGGGCGCCGAATGCCGGCACAATCTCGTCTACTGGCGCTATCAGGACTATGTCGGCGTCGGCCCCGGCGCGCATGGCCGCATCGCGATCGACGGCGTGCGCCATGCGACGCGGCAGGAAAAAGTCCCGGAAACCTGGGTCTCACGGGCCATGCGCGAAGGGCACGCGACGGTCGAATCGCTGCCGGTCGGGCGCGACGACGCAGTGACCGAGGCCCTGATGATGGGGCTGCGCCTCGCGGAAGGCGTGGATGGCGCCCGCTTCGCGCGCCAGACCGGCGTCGCACTGATGGACGCGATCGACCCGGCCGCCGCCGCGCGGCTCGTCGCGGGTGGTTTCCTCGAGCGGATGCCGGCCGGCGTTCGCGCCACGCCGGCCGGCCGCGCCGTCCTCAATGCGGTGATCGGCGCGCTGCTCGACTGAGCCCGCGGCATCCTGTGCCGCTCAGCCGCAACGTCTTCGAAACGCCCGTTAAGATTCTGGTTAACAAGTCGTAAAGACCAGAAATATTCATTGATAATCCAGGGGTTGTTCCGATTTGTGACGGCGATGTCGCCCGCCGGTCACAGGCGGTCCAGGCATAGTGGCCTTGTAGGCGGGCGGGGCGTCTACAGCACGTCCAACCCTTGGAGGCACTGATGACGGCCATCTTCGCCGGCACGACACTGC
The DNA here is from genome assembly GCA_016793045.1 of Alphaproteobacteria bacterium. Lineage (GTDB taxonomy): Bacteria > Pseudomonadota > Alphaproteobacteria > CACIAM-22H2 > CACIAM-22H2 > JAEUKZ01. Next base: position 2,662 of record JAEUKZ010000036.1, on the reverse strand, counting down.
TCGATGAGATCTACACCCTGCGCCGCCAGCTTGTGACGGCCCGCATCGAGCCGGTGGAACGGGCGCTGCGCCAGAGCGGCCCGGGCGACGGCGCGCGCATCCGCCTTCAGGCCGAAGCGGGGCGGCTGCGCTTCAAGCTGTCGGTGATCGACCATCTGCTCGACGTCTTCCGCCTGCACGATGCGGCGGCGGTGTCGATCGGGATCGAGCAGGAGCTGATGCGGGTGCGCCGCGAGCGCGCCGGTCTGATCAGCGACGCCCAGATCGCGGCGATCGGCCGGGTGCGCCTGCGCACGCTGGCGATCGAGCGGCAGGTCGCCTGCGTCTACGGCACGCTCGCCCTGGTCGAAAGCGATGGGCTCCGCAATCCGGACTTCGCCGTTGCCGAGGCGGAATTCGAAGCGCTCGACGCGCGATTCAGCCGCTGGCATGCGGTGTGGGAACGCGAAGTCGCGCCGGTGCTGGCGAGCTTCTGCCGCACCCATGCGGTCGAGGATGACCGCCGCCTGCGCACCGCGCTGGCTGACTACACCGCCCAGATCCGCCTGGCCGAAGCCCTGCGCGCGCCCCTGGTGCGCCGCGTCGTGGCGATGCCGGCAATGCCGTCCGAGCCGCTCGCAAAGCGCCACGCCAACCCCGCGCCCGCGATGGTGTGACGCTTTCCCTGCGCTCGAACCGAGCGGGCCGCCTCCACCGGAGGCGGCCCGCTGTGCTTTCCGCGGCGCGTCTCAGCCCTGCGGGTCGAAGCTGCGCTGCCACAGCGTGGCGCCGCTCAGGTCCTTGAGCTGGACGGTCATCGCCCGGCTGCGGCCGTCGATCTTGACCTCGCCGTAGAACTGCATGCCGGCGCTCGGCGGCAGGTTCACCTGGCCTGCGGCGGGCGCCTTCTGCCACACGACCTGCATGCCGAACGTATCGTCGACCGCGTTCGGGCCGAACGTTCCCGCGTGGAGCGGGCCGGACATGAACTCCCAGAACCCGTCGAAGTCGGCGAACTGCGCCTTCGCGGGGTCGTAGAAATGGGCGCCGGTGTAGTGCGTGTCCGCCGTCACCCAGGCCACGTTGCGGATGCCGTTGTGCTTGATCGAGCGCAGCAGCTCGGCGATTTCCAACTCGCGGCCGAGCACCGGACCGTTGCCGTTGGCCACCGCCTCGAACCGGTCGCGGCCTTGGGCGTCGCGGCCATCGCCGACCAGCAGGCCGATCGGCATGTCCGAGGCGATGATCTTCCACGTCGCGCGCGAGGCGAGCAGGCCCTGCTTGAGCCAGCGCAGCTGCTCGCGGCCGAGATATTCTGTCTCCGGTCCCGGCTCGGCCTGCCGGTTGTGCGTGTTGGGCCCGCGATAGCTGCGCATGTCGATGACGAAGACGTCGAGCAGCGGCCCATAGGGAATGTGGCGATAGACCCGCTCCGCCTCGTCAGGCGAGCTGCGCAGCGGCGCGTATTCGAGGAACGCGCGCGTCGCGCGCGCGATCAGCAGCGGCACCCGCTTTTCGGTGTAGCGCGCGTCGCCGGACAGGTCCTTCGAACCGGACCAGTTGTTGGTGACCTCGTGGTCGTCCCACTGCCAGATCTGCGGCACTTCGGCATGGAAGCGCCGCACGTTTTCGTCCATCAGGTTGTACTTGTAGGCGCCGCGGAACTCGGCGAGCGTTTCGGCGACCTTGCTCTTCTCCGGCGTGACGACGTTCTTCCACAGCGTGCCGTCGGGCAGGCGCACTTCCGCCTGGATCGGGCCGTCGGCATAGATCGTGTCGCCGCAATGGATGAAGAAGTCGGGATTGGCGCGCCGCATCGTCTCGTAGATGCGCATGCCGCCCCATTCGGGATTGATGCCCCAGCCCTGGCCGGCGGTGTCGCCCGACCACTGGAACGTGACGTCGCGCAGGTCGGCCGGCGGCGTGCGGAAGCGGCCGGCGCGCGGCGCGCTCGTGCTGCGCAGATCGGCGGCGTCGACGAAGCTCACCCGATAGAAGATCTCCTGACCCGCCGGCAGGCCGTGCAGGTCGACGCGCGCGCTGAAGTCGCTGAGGTCGAGCGCCAGCGGGCCGCGCACGCGGCGCACGTCGCGCATCGATTCGGTGGTCGACCACTCGACCATCATGCGCGACGGCCGGTCGGTGCGGCCCCACAGGATGGCACGATCGCCGGCGACGTCGCCCGCCATCGTGCCGTGCGGCATCTGCGGGCGCTGGCTGTCGGCGGTCGCGATTGCCGGCGCGGTGCCCTGGCCGAATACAAGACGGCTCGAAGGCAAGGCGGCAAGGCCGCCGGCTGCGGCGCCGAGCATGATGATTTTGCGGCGCGACAGGCGGCGCGGTTCGTTCGGGTTGCTCATCGGAGTCTCCTGGTTCGTCGTCGGATGATCCGCCGGCTGCGGCGAATCGCGCGCGACGCTAACCGCCGTCGATAACGGGCCTGTGACGATTTGACCGGCGCGGCGATGACGGGTGCCGGTCCCGGAGTCTCCCCCAAGCATTCATCGAACCGTCATCGATCGGTCATTTGTCGCGCTTAGCCTCCCGCGCAACCGCACCCCCGACAGGAGGCCGAGATGGACGGCAACGATCGCGAACACGCCCGCATCGACGACAGCGAGAATCACGGCATCGAGCGGCCGATGGCGCGCCCGATGGCGGAGATCATCGAGGCGCGCCTGTC
>JAEUKZ010000347.1 GCA_016793045.1 Alphaproteobacteria bacterium | reverse complement strand
CTTCCATCGCACTGCCTCACGTCGGCCGGTCGCCCGGCTTTTCATTCTCTGCAACGCACACTTAAGGCGACGATCCGCGCGCGGTCAACGGCGGAAACCGGCCGGCTGCAGCGCGGTTTGCGGACAACTGCGAGCGCCGGCGCCGGGCCGTATCAGGCGGCAGGCGTGCCGCGGCCCGAACGCCCGCCATCGTCGCCGGAAAACCCGGCGATTTCAGTGTGATCGAGTAGGTGGGGGGCCGCGCCGGGCGCAGCCGCCCGGATCAGCCCTCGGCGGGCGAGGGAATCCGGCGCGGGTTGGGCACGGTCAGCGCCATATTGGGGTCGGCCAGGCGGACCTCGATCTTGCGGCCGCCGAGCGTCTTGCCGTTCATCGCCGCGACCGCCGCATCGGCGGCGCGCTGCGGGGCGATGTTGACCAGGCCGTGGTTCTTCGGCTCGCCGGTCATCTGATCGCGCGCAAGGAAGGCGCCGAGCACGATGCCGTATTCGTCGAAGGCAGCGGCCAGCTGCTCGTCGGTGAAGCCGCGCGGCAGGTTGGCGACGAAGATGTTGCCCTTGACCTTGTCGTTGCGGCGATGGCCGCCCGAGCGGCGCGGCGGCGCGTCGCGATGCTGCTGCGGGAACACGACCGTGACCAGACGCCCGCGCGACGGACCGACACCCGGCGCCGACAACCGGCCCGGCGAGGACGACACGACGGCGTCGCCGGCATGCGGGCTTTCGCTCGGCGCAGGAGCGGGCGCAGCCTTCGACAGGCGCAGCGTGCCGCGGCCGCCTTCCGCCGGACGAAGGCGCAGTACACGCCCTTCGTCGGTCGGCTTGGCGTCGTTGCGGATCGGTCCGGACGTACTCATGTGATTTCCCTCAGGCGACATCGCGGCTCGCGGGCGACGCATTCGCCGCCGGACGCCGACCGTCGCCAGCCCCCTCATTGTCGACCAACCAACGCGCGGCGGCTGCCGGATATTCCGTCGCACCGGTACCAGCCCTGGGCTTCAGCCCGAAGAGCCTGCCCACCGCTCGCACCAGAGCCTCCACCCCGCGGCGAAGCCCTGCGGCAATGAGAACGGCGCGTTCGCGCCGGACCATCGCTTCAAGCTCGTGGCTGCTCATACGTGCCCACGGATCCCCGCCGGGATCGCGCGCCACCCGGCCGGTCGCCGGGTCATCGGGAAAGAACATGCAGCCTCCGCGCCCAAAAATATTGTGCTTCACCACCCTAACGTGAAGCCCCCCGGCCAGTCACCGATTTGCTGCGATGCAGCAATGTCCTAAGCGCATGAAGCCACTGGACAATTCTTGCGCTTTCGACCCGTTTCTGAGCGATCCGTGGCGATCGGTCGCAGTCGGCGCGACCCCGGTAATGCCCCGTATCGCCGCCGCCTCGCGGTTGGATTAGTCTGCAGGACGATTCGGCCAGACAAAAAGCAAAGGAATACAGTCATGTCCGCCGCCGCGACCGTTTCGAAGATCCGCATGTGCGAGCTGACCGGGGGTGAAGCGCGCGAGGTGCTCGCGCGCAGGCCCGTCATCCTGCTGCCGATGGGCAGTCACGAGGATCAAGGACCGCATGCGCCGATGGGGGACTATCTATCCGCCGAACGCATGGCCGAATTGATCGCCAAGCGGGCGCGCGAGCGCGGCACCGAAACGGTGGTTGCGCCGGTGCTGCCCTTCGGCGGCGCGGACTATTTCGGCACCATGCCCGGCGGCATCGCGCTTGGCCAGGCGACGCTCAAGGCGGTGCTCGGCGACATGTTCGCCTGTCTTCTGCGCCACAATCTCTCGCGCCTCATCGTCATCAACGGCCACGGCGGCAACGTCCAGGCGATCCACGACGTGACGCAGGAGATCTATCGCGCGCGCAAGATCCTCATCCCCAGCTTCTATCTCTGGCGCATCGGCTACGGGCTGCTGCCGGGGATCATCGGTCCGGACGAAGCCAAGAAGGCGGCCGGCCACGGCGGCGATCCGCTGAGCAGCGTGGTGATGAACCTGTTCCCGCACCTGATGCGCGCCGACATGGTGCCCGCGCCGTCGACGCCGCCGGAGGTGATGGGGATGAAGGTGTCGGGTTTCGGCACGGCGCGCTTCGAAGGCGCGGAAATCGCCGTGCCGATCGAGCTCGACCAGATCGCGCCAAACGGCGTGTGGAATGCCGACCCGCGGCTATGCTCGCCGAAGACTGGCGCCGCGCTGGTCGAGCAGCTTACGGAGCTCGGCGCGCGCTTCGTTGCGCACTACGTCAAGCATGCAACATGGTGATGGCGTCCTGGTGGTGCGCTGTCGCACGGGCGGCGCACCGCCAATCGACGTGATGGCCGCAGCGACCGTCAGCGGTTGCGTCCACGGCCTTGGCTGCCGGGCGTGCCCGTGCCGGGCAAGGTCGTGTTCGGCCCGTTCGACTGGTTGAGCTGCTTGACCTCGTTCGAGCGGTCGGCGCCGCGTAGGTCGCCGCCGGCGTTCGAGCGCTCGTTGTTGCGGCAGTTCGGATGCAGCGCGTTCAGCGGGTTGCGGCAGTCGACGCCCTGCGACTGGGTGTTGCTGTTGCCCTGACCCTGGCCGCGACCTTGGTTCGACTGGCCCTGGCCTTGATTAAGCAGGCCCTGACCCCCGCCGTGGCCGCGATTGCCGGAATTGCCCTGGGCAAGCTGGAGGCCGTGCTCGCGTGCAATCGCGTTCGACGCGGTCGGCAAGGGCAATGCGGCAATCGCGGCAAACGAAATGGCGGTAAGGAGGTGGCGGGTTCGGGTCATGGCGTCCTCGCTGATGGTCGCGCACCAAGCTGGTACAGGGTAATTACCCTATAGTAACGCCCGGGATGGGAATTCGATGCCATCCAGCTCGTTCTAAAATATCGGCCAGCGTCGCCCGCCGGACCGGTCGCGACCAGCAGCGAGGACCTCATGGACCGCAGACACTTCATTCGCGCCGTGTCAGGACTTGCGATGCTGCCGTCAGCGCCCGCGGCGTGGGCGCAGGACAGCGTGGCCCAGCGCGTCTTCTCGGCGCTCGAGCGCCAGCTGATCCTGGACTAGTACGCGCGAGCCGCTGCCGGCGGAACCGGGCGCGGACACGGGCGCGGGCGCGGCGGCGGGCTGCCGCCCGGCATCCAGCGCCGGCTCGAGCGCGGCGGCACGTTGCCGCCGGGCATCGCCCGCCAAGTCCTGCCGCCCGAC
>JAEUKZ010000266.1 GCA_016793045.1 Alphaproteobacteria bacterium | reverse complement strand
AAGGACGAGCGCATGGTCGCCGCGGTGCGCGCGGCGGGCGCCATCGTCGTCGGCAAGACCAACGTTCCCGAGTTCGGCGCCGGAGCCAACACCAACAATCCGGTCTACGGCGCCACGGGCAATCCCTTCGACCCGCCGCGCATCTGCGGCGGCTCGTCCGGCGGCTCGGCGGTGGCGCTCGCCACCGGGATGCTGCCGATCTGCACCGGCTCGGACACCGGCGGGTCGCTGCGCATCCCGGCGGCGTTCTGCGGCGTCGTCGGCTTCCGCCCGTCGCCCGGGCTGGTGCCGAGCGAGCGAAGGCCGCTCGGCTGGACGCCCATCTCCGTCCTCGGCCCGATGGGCCGCAACGTCGCCGACACGATGCTGCTGCTGTCGGCGCAGGTCTCCGGCGACAGCCGCGATCCCTTCGCGCACGATGTCAACCCGGCCGACTTCGCGGCGCCGCGGCCGGTCGATCTCGCGACGTTGCGCGTCGCGGTTTCGGCCGATCTCGGCGGCATGCCGCTCGATCCGAGCCTGCGCGCGACCTTCGACGAACGCATCGCGTTGATCGCGGACTGCTTCAAGAGTGCCGAGCGCCGCGACCCCGACATGGCGGGCGCCGACGAGGCGTTCAATATCCTGCGCGCGATCTCGTTCCAGGCGCAGTTCGGCGAGCGCGTGGCCAAACATCGCGACAAGCTCGGCCCCAGCCTGATCGAGAACTACGAGCAGGGGGCGGTGATGTCGCTCGCCGACGCGGCGCGCGGCCATGCGATGCAGACGCGCATATACCGCGCCTTCCAGGATTTCTTCGACGAGTTCGACATTCTCGTCTGTCCGACCGTGTCGGTGCCGCCTTTCCCGGTGACGCAGCGCTATGCGACCGAGGTCGGCGGGCGGACGATGGACAACTATTTCCACTGGCTGGCGCCGACCTACTGGCTGACGCTCACCGGCCATCCCTGCATCTCGATTCCATGCGGGCTCGAGCCGTCGGGCACGCCGTTCGCCCTGCAGATCTGCGGGCCCGCGCGCGCCGACCGCTTCGTGCTCGACGTCGCCCACGCGATCGAACAGCGGCTGGCGCGCGATCCGCGCACGGCGCGGCCGCTGCCGGACCTGGCGAAGCTTGCGGCCGGCAAGCGTCCGTCGTAGGGCGGTCGCTTCAGAAGTTGAACCGTCCTGTTCCGGTGAGCGGCGCGGCACCCGCCGGCGTCAGGTCGCGCTCCCATCTCATCGCCAGATCGAGGCCGCGCGGCCGGTCCTTCGGCTTCGGAATTCCTGCCGGCGTGCCGAGATAGAGGCTGCCGACGATCTCGTCGTGCGGATCCAATCCGAGCGCGCGCTTGACGTTGGGGTCGTGGCTGTTGTTTCCGGTGAGCCACATGCCCGCGTAGCCGAGCATGTGCGCGGCGTTCATCACGTTCATCGCCGCCGCGCCAGCGGCGAGCACGCGGTCGATGATGCGGATCTTCGTGTTCGCCGGGTCGAGCACCGCCGCGACCAGCATCAGCAGCGGCGCGCGAAGCGGCTTGCGGCGCTCCTTCTCGAGCTCGGCCTCGCCGATCCCCGGCTCGCGCAGCGCGCGCGCCTGCGCGAAGACCTCGCCCAACCGGGTGCGCGCCTCGCCCTCGACCAGCACGAAGCGCCACGGCCGAAGGTCGCCGTGGTCGGGTGCGCGCACCGCGGCATCGAGAATGGCGGCGAGATCGTCGCCGGTGGGGCCCGGATCGATCAGCTGGCGCGGCGACAGCGAGCGGCGGGAGAGCAGCGCTTCGAGGCCGGGCAGGCGGGGCGGGGGCGTAAAGGCGTTCAAGGGGGCGGTCCTCGCGGTGGATGGGCCATATCGGCCAGGGGCGGACGCCTGTCAAGCCGGCGCGACTTTCGAGACCTCACGCAAAGCAGGGGCTTGACGGGCGCGCGCAGGTGACTCAGTATGCCGCGCGAACGAAGGGAAGACTCCGTGCTTCAACAGGCTCTCATCGCGCGACGACGAGTAGGCGCACCGCATAAAGGCGGCGCGGTCGCTTGAGCCTGTCCTGATCTCCAGAACTTGCGGATCGGATACGGGCTCGGCGGCAGCGCCGGGCACCCAGCCGATTTCGTCGTTCCGGAGAGTTCCATGTTCACCGTCACCACCGAACGGCCCGAAGACCGGGCCGCGATCGACCAGCTCCTCGACCGGGCCTTCGGGCCAGGGCGGATGCGCAAGATGTCGTACCGCTTCCGCGATGGCGTCGATCCGGTCGCCAACCTGCAGCTTGTGGCGCGCGGCAACGACGGCGCGCTGCTCGGCACCGTGCGCTGCTGGCCGATCGCGATCGGCGCCATGCGTGCGCCGGCGCTGCTGCTCGGGCCGATTGCGGTCGAGCCGGCGCTGAAGGGCCAGGGTATCGGCGCCGCGCTGATGTTCGCGACGCTCGACATGGCGGCGTGGGCCGGCCACCGGCTGGTGCTGCTGGTCGGCGATCTCGACTATTATCAGCGCTTCGGCTTCGTGCCGGCAGCGACCCACGGCTTCGTGATGCCGGGCGAAAAGCCGCAGCGGCTGCTCGTCCATGCGCTCGATCCGGCCGCACTGGGAACGATTCACGGTGTGCTGCAGCCGGCCGCCGCGCTCTATCGCAAGAGCGCCGCTTGAGGAAGGGGAGACGACCATGACCAAGCCAGCCATTTTCATCGACGGCGAAGCCGGCACGACCGGCCTCCAGATCCGCGCCCGGCTTGCCGGCCGCACGGACGTCGAACTGGTCGCGATCGCCCCGGAGAAACGCAAGGATCCGGCCGAGCGCGCGCGCATCCTCAATGCCGTCGACGCCGCCATCCTGTGCCTGCCCGACGCCGCGGCGCGCGAGGCGGTGTCCCTGATCACCAACCCGAAGGTCAAGGTGCTCGACGCCAGCACCGCCTATCGCGTCGACCCGCAATGGGCCTATGGCTTTCCCGAACTCGCGCCCGACCAGGCGGCGAAGATCGCGGCGGCGCAGCGGGTGAGCAATCCCGGCTGCTATCCGACCGGCTTTCTCGCGCTGGCGCGGCCGCTCGTCGACGCCGGCATCGTGCCGAAGGACCTGCCGCTGATCGTACCGGCCGTATCGGGCTATAGCGGCGGCGGCAAGTCGCTGATCGAGAGCTTCGAGGGCAGCGGCCCGACGCGCACCGAGGACCGCTACCGCCTCTACGCGCTCGGCCTCGCGCACAAGCACGTGCCCGAAATGCGCCTGCATGCCGGGCTCGTCCACGCGCCGCTCTTCCTGCCTTCGGTCGGGCGCTACGCGCAGGGCATGCTCGTCGAGCTGCCGCTGCATCTGCATGCGCTGCCCAAGAAGCCGACGGCGAAGGCGATCCACGACGTGCTGGCGGCGCGCTACCAGGGCCAGCGCTTCGTCAGGGTGATGCCGCTTGCCGCGCCGCCGCCGGAGCGGCTGGAGCCCGAAGCGCTGAACGGCACCAACATGATGGAGCTGTTCGTATTCGCCAACGACCAGGCCGGGCACGCCTTGCTGGTGGCGCGGCTCGACAATCTCGGCAAGGGCGCGTCGGGCGCCGCGGTGCAAAATCTCGATCTGATGCTCGGCCTGGCCGGGGAGCGGTCCTACGCTCTCGCCGCCGCCGACCGTCAGAGCGCCGCATGATCGGGGTGTCCACATGCAAACCCGGATCAGGCCGGCGACGATCGCCGATGCGGAGGCGATTGCGCTCGTTCATGTCGTAGGCTGGCGCGAATCGTATCGCGGACTGGTTCCCGACCGCGTGATCGACGGCCAGTCGGTTGCCGGCCGAACGGCGACGTGGCGGCGCGCGCTCGACGCCGAGCGCCCCGCGACGAGCGTGATGGTCGCCGAGCTCGGCAACGCCGTCGTCGGCTTCGCCGCCGGTGGGCCGCGCCGCGGCGATGCCTTCAGCCATGACGGCGAACTCTATGCCATCTATGTCCGCCGCATCGCCCAGGGGGCAGGCATCGGGCGCGCGCTGGTCTGCGACCTCGCGGGCGCCCTCGCCGGGCGCGGCTTCGGCACGCTGGCATTGTGGGTCCTGCGCGACAACCTCGCGGCCCGGCAGTTCTATATCCGGCTCGGCGGCCGCGTCGTCGCCGAACGGATCGACGACGACGGCCCGGTGAAGCTCGCCGAAGTCGCCTATGGCTGGAACGATCTCGCGGCGCTGTGCAGACGCGGGGCGCGGCCGGCGGCGTAGCGGCCGCCGTGCAACCGCGGCTGGGGCGGGGGCGTTGTCGGCGGTGATACCGCGGCCGTCGCCGGGCGATCGTGGTTAACGGGGAGACCCTGTAACACTTGGTAACCGAGCGTCGGGCTTCCCTGCGCTTCAATCGTGTTATGTTTCTCCGCGAGGCAAGGGCATTGCAACCTGATGGCGCGCGCCGGCCTGACTTTGCGGAATGAATGACGTTTCGCTGAAACCTCCGATGAGCGCCGGAAGCGATCCGGTGCGGGCGGCCGCGAGCGACGCCGGCAAGGCGCGCCGCATTGCCGCGCGCCGGCGCCGCCTGCGCCGCTGGCTGATCCTGACGCTGCTTCTCGCCGCCGGCGCCGGTGCCGCCGGCTGGTGGTACACGCGGCCCGGCCCGGCCGCGGTCGCGGGCCCGGCGACGATCGAGGTCGCGCGCGGCGACATCGCCGATCTCGTCAGCGCGCTCGGTACCCTGCAGCCGGTCAGCTACGTCGACGTCGGCGCGCAGATCTCCGGCCAGCTGCAGCGCCTGCACGTCAAGATCGGCGACCAGGTCACGCGCGGCCAGCTGCTGGCGGAGATCGACTCGCGCGTGCTGCAGTCGCGCGTCCAGACCGACCGGGCGGAACTCGAGCGCCTGCGCGGCGTGCTGGCACAGCAGCAGGCGCAGCGCGCGCTCGCCGAGGCGCAGTCGCGGCGCCAGCAGACGATGTTCGCGACCAACGCCACCAGCCGCGACGCGCTCGACACCGCGATGGCGGCGGTGCGCGTCCTCGACGCGCAGATCACCCAGACCCAGGCCCAGCTCGTCGGCCAGCAGTCGGTGCTGAACGCCGACGAGACGAGCCTGTCCTACACGCGCATCGCCGCGCCGATGGACGGCACCGTGATCTCGGTGACCGCGGTCCAGGGCCAGACGTTGAACGCGAACCAGACCGCGCCAATTCTTCTTCGGATCGCCGATCTGACGACGATGACGGTCGCGACTCAGGTCTCGGAGGCCGACCAGCCGAGGCTGTCGATCGGCATGCCGGTGTGGTTTCATACGCTGGGCCGGCCGGACCGCCGCTACGAATCGCGGCTGCGCCAGATCTACCCGACCCCGGAGGTCGTGAACAACGTCGTGCTCTATTCGGCACTCTTCGACGTCGCCAACGAGGACGGTGCGCTGCTGCCGCAGATGAGCGCGCAGGTCTTTTTCGTGCGGGCGTCCGCCCCGGATGTCCTCATCGTGCCGGTGAGCGCGCTGTCGGCGGCGCGCGGTGCCGGCGGCCGGCGCACCGTGCAGGTCCTGAGCGACGGCGAAATCGTGACGCGCAACGTCGAGATCGGCGCCAGCGACCGCATCAACGTCGAGATACGCTCCGGCCTCGCCGCCGGCGATCGGGTCGTCATCGGCCCCGGCGACGCGGCTCGGACGCCGGGCCGACCGGCGGCGCGGACTCCGCGGCTATGAGCACCGCGATCCCCCTTCCGCTGGCCGCGGTCGCGGCGCCTGCGGCAGCCCCGGCGTCGCCGCCGGTGATCCGCGTACGCGGGCTGGCCCGCTCGTTCCACCGCGGCGAGACCGAGACGCTGGCGCTGCGCGGCGTCGACCTCGACATCGTGCATGGCGAATTCGTCGCGATTGTCGGGCCGTCGGGCTGCGGCAAGACCACGCTGATGAACCTCCTCGGCCTGCTCGACCGGCCGACCGGCGGCAGCTACCGCCTCGAAGGCGAGGAGGTCGCAGACCTCGACGACGACGCACGCGCCGGTCTGCGCCGCGACCGCTTCGGCTTCATCTTCCAGCAGTACAATCTGCTGTCGACGGCGACGGCGCTCGAGAACGTCGAGATCCCCGCAGTCTATGCCGGCCGCCCCCGCGACGAGCGCGAGGAGCGTGCGGCCGACCTGCTGGAGACCCTCGGCCTCGGCGAACGCCTCGATCATCGGCCGGCGCAGCTTTCCGGCGGCCAGCAGCAGCGCGTGTCGATCGCCCGCGCGCTGATGAACGGGGCGGAAGTCATCCTCGCCGACGAGCCCACCGGCGCGCTCGACAGCGCCAGCGGCCGCGACGTCATGGCGCTGCTGCGCCGCCTGCACGCCGAAGGGCACACCATCATCCTCATCACCCACGACCAGAACGTCGCGCAGCAGGCCGATCGCATCGTCGAGATGCAGGACGGCCTGATCGTGCGCGACAGCGGCCGACGCTCCGTCCATCGCGTCGCGCCGCAGCCGCCGCCGCGCCGCACCGGGGTCGTCGCGCCCGCGATCGGCGAATTGCTGCGGACGGCGGCACGCTCGCTGCGCGTCAACCTGATGCGCACGGTGCTGACCCTGCTCGGCGTCGTCATCGGCGTCGCCTCGGTGGTGGCGATGCTGGCGATCGGCAACGGCGCCAAGCAGGTCATCCTCGACCAGATCAACGACATGGGGCCCGACCTGCTGGTCATCCGCCCCGGCGCGCGCAACGTCCGCACCGTTGCCGGCGTGTCGACCCTGGTCGATTCCGACCGCCAGGCGATCGAGCGCCTGCCGGGAGTCCGCGGCGCGTTCTCCGAATACTCGTTCAACGCGACGGTCCGCTACGGCGGCTACGACGTCACGACGACGATCGACGCCACCTTGCCGAGCTTCCCGGTGGTTCGAAACTGGACGATGGCGCGCGGCGTGTTCTTCAGCCAGGCCGACATGGACGGCTTCGCCGCCGTGGCGGTGCTCGGCCAGACCGTCGTCAACAACCTCTATCCGCCCGGCGCCGATCCGCTCGGCACGTTCGTCATGATCAACAACGTGCCGTTCCAGGTCATCGGCGTGCTCTCGCCCAAGGGCGCAAATCCCTGGGGCTGGGACCTCGACGACGGCATCTTCGTTCCGTTGACGACGGGCCGCCTGCGGCTTCACGGCCAGAACTATGTCCGCGTCATCACCGCCCAGGTCGCCGACCTGTCGCAGATGGACGCGGTCCAGCAGGCGATCACGCAGCTGCTGACCGCGCGGCATGGCGTCGTCGACTTCCAGATCCGCAATACGGCCGCGATCTTTGCGGCCGCATCCGCCTCGCAGGACACGCTGACCCTGCTTCTCGGCGCGATCGCGATGATCTCGCTGCTCGTCGGCGGCATCGGCGTGATGAACATCATGCTGGTGTCGGTCACCGAGCGGACGCGCGAGATCGGCATCCGCATGGCGACCGGCGCGCGGCCGCGCGACATCATGCTGCAGTTCAACGCGGAGGCGCTCGCGGTGTGCGCCGTCGGCGGCGTCCTCGGGGTGGCGCTGGGGATCGGCGCGACGCTGCTGATGGGGGCGGCCGGCCGCCCGGTGATGATCACCCTCGGCCCGATCGTTCTCGCCTTCGGCTGCGCCTTCGTGACCGGCCTCGTCTTCGGCCATCTGCCCGCGCGCAAGGCCGCGGGGCTCGACCCGGTCGTCGCGCTCGCGTCGGACTGACGATGCACCGACCCGTCATGGCCCTGGCGCTGCTGCTCGCGGGCTGCGATCTCGGGCCGCAGGTCGACGCGCCGCCGCCGGAGGCCGCACCGCGCTTCGTCAACGCGCCGGCCGGCGCGCCCGCGGTCTGGCCGGACACCTCGTGGTGGCGCAGCTTCGGCAGCGGCGAGCTCGACCGGCTGATCGACGCCGCCGCCGCGAACAACCGCGATCTGCGCGCCGCCTCGCAGCGCATCCTCCAGGCCGAGGCGGCGGCGCGCATCGCCGCGGCGCCGCTCTATCCGGGGCTGACGGCGAGCGGCAGCGCCGGGCGTGCGCGCAGCAGCGGCAGCGCGTCGCGTGCGGTCGAAGCCAACAGCTTCGCCGCCTCGCTCGTCGCGTCGTACGAGGTCGATCTGTGGCGCCGCGTGCGCGCCGGCGCGTCCGCCGGAGAGGCGCGGCTGCTGTCGAGCCGCTATGACCGCGACGCCACCGCGCTGTCGATCACCGCGCAGACCGCGGTCAACTACGTCAACCTGCTCGCGGTGCGCGATCGCCTGGCGCTGTCGCGCAACACGCTGGAAATCGCCCAGCGCATCCTCCAGGTCGTGCTCGATCAGGCGCGCGCCGGCAACGCGTCGGATCTCGAGATCTCGCAGCAGCAGGCCGCGGTCGCATCGCAGCAGGCCAATCTGGCCGACCTTGCCGGGCAGGAACGCCAGGCGCTCGATGCCGTGGCGGCGATCATCGGGACGCGGCCCGATCTCGTCAGCGTCGCCGCGGCGTCGCTCACCACCATGGCGGTGCCCGCGATTCCCGCCGGCCTGCCGTCGGACCTGCTGCGCCGCCGCCCCGACATCGCCAGGGCGGAGGCCGATTTCGTCGCCGCCGGCTTCGATGCGCGGGTCGCGCGGGCCTCGCGTTTCCCGGTGCTCTCGCTCACCGCCCAGGGCGGCCTGCAGAGCCGCGACCTCACCGACTTCATGACCCCGGAGCGTGCGGCGTGGTCGGTCGGCTCGGCGCTGGCGGCGCCGCTGCTCCAGGGCGGGCGGCTGGCGGCCGGCGAGGATCAGGCGGTCGCCCGCGCGCGCGAACTCGCCGAGAGCTATGCCCAGGCGATCCTCGCCGCGTTCCAGGACGTCGAGGACAGCCTCGCGGTCAGCGTCTCCTCGCAGCAGAGCTTCGCGCTGCGGCAGACCGCCTACGCGGCGGCGTTGCGCGCCTACGAGATCGCCGAGCAGCGCTGGCGCGCCGGCGGCGCGGACTTCCTCTCCGTGCTCCAGGCGCAGCAGACCGCCTTCGCCACCGCAGATCAGCTCGTCCAGGCCAACCTGGCCCGCTTCACCGCCGTCGTCGGAGTGTACCGGGCGCTCGGCGGCGGCTGGGGCCCCGCCTAGTCCCTGGCTCCCGGGCACGGAAACTTTTTTTCGTTTTGCGCAGGATGTTCGCGCTTCGTGCCGAGCGGCCCCGGCGATCTTAACGAATTTGATAGCAAGTCATCCTATTAACTAGAACGTCCGAGCGATGCGCCGTCGAAGGCCGGGCAGGCAGGCGCAGGATCGGGCCGGGAATGGGGCGCTGGCGAACGCCAGCCGTTGCGTTCCTGACCAAGTTCTCCTCCCGGGGGTCGGTCCAGAACGCCATGACTCCGCAAGACATCGTCCGCATCCTTGGCGCGCATGAACGCTGGCTGAAGAAGGCCCCGAACGGCACGCGCGCCGACTTCACGCTCGCCGATCTGCACGGCTCCAATCTCGGCGGCGCCAATCTGCATCAAGCCAAGCTGTCGGGCGCCAATCTCGCGCGCGCCGTCCTTTCGGCGACCAATCTGACCGACGCCGATCTGTTCGCCGCGAATCTCGATCGCGCCGACCTCACCAACGCGAATCTCCAGCGCGCCGATCTGCGCGGGGCCTATCTGCGCGGCACGCGGCTCAAGGGCGCCAATCTGCGCGAGGTCGACCTGCGCGGCGGCGCGCTGTTCAGCGGCCACGAGGGCGACGGCGTCAAGATCGTCGCGACCGACATGGTCGAATCCGATCTCGAAGACGCGGTGCTCGCCAAGGCCAACGTCTCGGGCGCCGACCTGACCGGCGCGGTGCTCTCGGGCGCGGACTGCTCCTTCGCGCGCATGACCGGCTGCAAGCTCGGCAAGGCGAAGCTCGAGAAGACGAACCTTTCCGGCGCCGACCTGCGCGGCGCCGACTTCATCGGCGCGAGCCTCGCGGGCGCCAATCTCCGCGGCGCCGACCTGTCCGCCGCGAATGTCGACGGCGCCGACCTGTCCGGCGCGGACCTGCGCGGCGCCACGCTCACCGGCGTCGACCTCACCGGCTGCAAGCTCGACGGCGCGAACATCGCGCGCTCGGCCGAATCGTTCTCGCAGTCGATCCAGGACCGGCTGCGCTCGCATGCCGAATGGATCCGCTCCGACGGCCGCGAGGGCGAACGCGCCGACCTGCAGACGCAGGACATGCAGCACATCGACCTGTCGAACGTGAACCTGTCGGGCGCCACTCTGTGCGGCGCCAAGCTGAAGGGCGCGAAGCTCGCCGGCACCTTGCTCATCATGGCCGACCTGTCCGATTGCGATTTCACCGAGGCGGACCTCAGCGGCGCCAATCTCGAGGGCGCCAATCTGTCGGGTTCGAAGTTCGCCCGCGCCAATCTCTCAGGCGCCAATCTCGGCGCCGTCGACATCAAGGGTCCGGACGGCAAGCCGACCGGGCGGCTGTGGTCTGCCAATCTGGCCGGCGCCGATCTTTCGGGCGCGGATCTCAAGGGGGCCGTGCTGCGGCGCGCCAACCTCACCGACACCCGCTTCGCCGACGCCGACATGCGCGGCTGCGATCTGAAGGATGCCTCGCTCGAGCACGCGATCCTCGACGGCGCGATCCTGGAGAACGGCCAACGCCGCGCCGTGAGCGCGTGATACGGAGCCTCGAACGAGCATGGCGACCGAGAGCCCTTCGGCCCTGACCCGCACGCCTGCCGCCGATCTCAAGCTCGGCCGGGACATCAAGTACGAGGTGATGACCTTCGCCGACAAGCGCTGGTTGATCGACTGCGTGATCGAGGGCGAGGAACCGGCCATCGCCTATGCGCGGGGCCTGCTCGAGGGCGGCAAGATCGACGAGGTCAAGGTCGTGCGCCAGCGCACGATGTCGCGCACCGGGTTCACCACCCAGACGACCGTCTTCCAGGAGGCGCGGGCCAAGGAAGGCAAGGGGGAGATGCAGCTCTCCGGCTCGATCGACAGGGCGCCGCCCTGCGCGAGCGAGGCGGATCTGGGCGGCATCGAAGCCCGCATCATCATCAACCGCCTGCTGCGCGAGTTCCTCGACCGCTACGCGATCACGCCGACCGAGCTGATCTACGACTTCGCCCATTTGAAGCGTCTGCAGAACCAGGACAACCTGCTGATGGCGGCGATCCACGCGGTCGCCCGCGCGCAGGGGCCCGCCAACGTGACGGAGCGCGCGCGCGCGCTCGAGGCGCTGATCAACACCGCGATCGCGCATGCGCGCGACGCCCAGCTCGAGAAGAAGAAGCTGCCGGCGTTCGATCCGCGCGATCTCGACGGGTTCCGGCGCGCGATCGAGGCGCGCTTCCCGGAGGGCGAGCGGCACATGATGACCATGGTGCGCCTCGCCGACTATCTCGGCGAGGGGCGCAGCTGGGAGCACAAGCTGATGCTCGCGGCGTCGCTGATGCGCGACGACCTGACGCCGGAGTCGACCGCGATCGTCGACGGCCTGATCGCCGACTTGCTCGCGGTCGGCCAGATGGTGCAGGACATGCTCGGCCAGCAGGCGAATTTCGCTGCCGCGCTGCAATGCCTGGCGGAGGTCATCGGCGGCTCGGTCACCGAAGGCCCCGGCGTGCCGGAAAGCCGCATCATCGTCGCGCGCCTGGTCGCGAAGTTTCCCGATTGCCGCCGGGTCCTCACCGACCGGCTGGTCCGCGAACTGCGCTCCGACAAGCCGCTCGGCCGCAACGACCCCGAGGTCGAGCGCAACAAGCTCGCCCAGCTCAAGGAGAAGATGCGCGACCGCTCGGGCGCGCTGATCGGCGGCGCCGAGACCGAGGCCGCGTTCGAGATGCGCCGCGCCGCGCTCCGCAAGGCGCTGCTGCGCAAGATGGGGATCGAGGGCTGAACCTCTAGTCGCGGGCGATGCCGGCGACCGCCTCTTCGACGACCGTCACGCCGCTCGCCACCACCCGCGTGCGCCACTCGGGATCGGCCGGGGCCGATGCCGCGACCGTCTCTCGCATCAGGGCCAGCGCCTCGGGCGAGCTGCGGTCGCCCGTCGTGTTCATCCAGCGGTCGACGAGCAGGGCGCGCCGCATCGACAGGCGGTCGAGCGTGCCGAACTCGATCACCGTCGCGGTCTTCTCGCACGGCCCAGCGGACGATGCGAAGGCGTCGAAGGTCGTGCCGGCATAGTCGGCGAGCACCTTGTGCTCCGACGGCAGGGTCGAGCCGTCGATCGCGCGCGGCCCCCACCAGCCGCGCGCGCGTTCCCAGGCCGGCGAGTTCGGCGCATGCAGGCAGATGAAGACCGTCGCGCCGTAGTCGCCGATGCCGGTGTGGAGATCGATCAGCCCGGCGGAACGCGCGCCGCGGGCGTGCTCGGCGAAGATCGCGCGCAGCGTCCGGTTCGACCAGGTCGGCGACGTGCCGCCGTACATCATGCCGTCGCGATGCGAGTACTGGCCGCGGCTCATCGCATTCGAGAATGCCTTGGGCCCCATCCAGGCGCGTGCGGATTCGAGCGCGGAGATCGCGCGATTGAGCGTGATCGGGTCGGCGTCCGCGGTGTGGAAGATCGGATGCAGCGCGTCGTAGTCCGGGTTGGCCGGCATCGGCTTCGAGAAGTCGACGAAGTTGCGGTTGAGGTCGACATTGCCTTCCGTCGTCCGCGAGCCGTAGGCGAAGCCCCAGGGATTGATCGCGTGGATCAGCACCACCGCACAGCCACGGCCGATGCGGTCGGGCCCGCCCGCCGCGAGCCAGCCGCGCTGCACCGCCGACCCCGCATAGCCTTCCTTGCCATGGACGCCCGAGAGCACGAACAGAACGCGCTCGGCGCCGGGCGGCCCGAAGCGCGCCACGTCGGTCGCCAGCAATTCGCCGGTCGGGCCGTGTCCGGCCTCGTCGTTGACATGGGATTGCAGGTCGGCCGCCGCATCGCCGGCGTCCGCACGAAAGCCATGCCGCGCGTCGGCGTAGCAGCTGCCGAAGAGTGCAACAGCATCGATCGTATCGCTGCCCATGCTGCCCTCGTGAAGCCCGGAAAAGATCTGGAGCAATCGACTGGCGCGGCGGACTCCGCCGGAGTCGGCGGAGGAGAAGAGGCGCTTGAATACATCATGTGCGCGCGCGCGCCTAGATGGTGTGGACGCAAAACCGGAATTGCGCCGCGCAAGACTGCGTGAATAATGGCGACCGGAGTCCGACCGCAAGAGTCGGGAGCATTCCCCCATGTTGTCGCGATTTGTGTTGGCCCTTGGTGCCGTCCTCGTCCTGTCGGCAACGGTTCCGTCCGCCGCGACGGCGCAGACGCGCTATTTCGACGGCCGGCCGAGCGCCGAGGATCTCGAACGCGCGCTGACGCCGCCCGCCGAACCGCCGGCGGCGCGCGCCGCGCCACCCGGCGCCGGCGCTCAACCGCCCGGTGCTGCGCCCTTCGCCAGCCGCGCCGCGCCGCCGCCGCCGCCGGAACGTCCGAAGATCGGCCTGATGATCGCGTTTGCCTATGGCTCCGCGGAGCTGACGGCGGATGCCCGTGCGACGCTCGATGTCCTCGCCGCCGCGATGGCGCGGCTGCCGCAGTTCCGCTTCCAGGTCGAAGGCCACACCGATGCCGCCGGCAGCGACGCCTACAACCTGACGCTCTCGCAGCGTCGCGCCGCTGCCGTCGTTCAGTATCTGGTGTTGAGCCACGACATCGGTCCGGCGCGGCTGGCCGCGATCGGTTTCGGCGAGCGCAAGCTGCGCGATCCGCTGCGTCCGAACGACGGCATCAACCGCCGCGTCGAGATACTCAATCTCGGCCCGGTGTGAGGGACCGGTGCGGATGACGCTGGCGTTCCGCCTGGTCGTCGTGGCTGCGGCCCTGCTCGGCGCCTGGGGCCTCGGGCATCTCAACGGCCCGGTGCGCCTTGCCGGGCCGTTCAACCTGCCCGATCCGCTGCCGGCGATCGCGGTCGCCGCGGCCTTCGCGATGGCGGCGCTCGGCGTGCCCCGCGCGGGCTGGGGGCATCGGCCGCTCGGGCTGCTGCTGGTGGCGGTCGCCGCGCTGGTTGCGGCCGCGGGCATCGTCAATCGGTTCGGCCCCAGTCCCGACGGCGGGCAGTGGGGCGACCGCTATGTCCCGGCCGCGCCGGAATGGAGCGTCGCGCTCTGCGCCATCGCCATCGCGTTCGGCCTCGCCGGTGCCGTGCTGGCCCGGCGCGCGGTGCGATGAACGCCCGCAGCGCCGTGCTGGTGCTGCTCGCTTGCGCGGCCCTGGCGGGCTGCACGGCAGCGCGGCCATTGGACGCCGAGCGGCCGGGCGTGACGACGCAGGGCAGCGGCGGCAGCGCGGGTACCGCGCGCGGCCGCGTTGGGCTGCGGTTCCCGCTTCCGCCGTGATCGCCCGTCGCCTCTACTAAGCCCGCGCGCACTCGTCTAATCTCCCCCGCATGGCCCCTCGCGATTCTGCCCCTCCGGCCGATGCCGCGCCCGGCGCGGCGGCCGGTGCGCCGCCGCGGGTCGGTGGGCTCGCGCCGTTCAAGCGCAGCTTCTTCCGCGCCATCTGGATCGCCAACATGGCGTCCAATTTCGGCACCTGGTTCCAGTCGGTCGGCGCCGCATGGACGATGACGCAGCTCGATCCGTCGCCCAACATGGTGGCGCTCGTCCAGGCCGCGACGACGCTGCCGATCCTCCTGTTCTCCGTCTGGGCGGGCGCCTGCGCCGACATGTGGGACCGGCGCGGCGTGCTCGTCGTCTCGCTCGGCTTCATGTGCGTCGCCGGCGCCCTGCTGTCGCTGCTCGGCTTCTTCGGCGCGATCACGCCGTGGTGGCTGCTCGCGCTCACCTTCGCGATCGGCACCGGCCAGGCCTTCTATGGCCCGGCCTGGCAGGCCTCGGTGGGCGAAATGGTGCCGCGCGAGGAGATCCCGGCGGCGATCGCGCTCAACTCGGTCAACTTCAACATCGCGCGCTCGGCCGGCCCGGCGCTCGGCGGCGTGCTGGTCGGCCTGGCCGGCGCCGAAGCGGCGTTCCTCTTCAACACGCTGTCCTATCTCGCGGTCATCGCGGTCTACTTCACGTGGAAGCGCAGCGTGCCGACCTCGCGGCTTCCGCGCGAGCGCATGGGCGGGGCGGTCGTGGCCGGGCTGCGCTATGTCGGCCAGTCGCCCGAGATCCAGAACGTGCTGGTGCGCTCGCTGTTCTTCGGCTTCGCGGCGAGCGCCATCATGGCGCTGCTGCCGGTCATCGCCATCCAGCAGATCGCGGGAGGGCCGCTCACCTACGGTGTGCTGCTCGGCGCGATGGGGCTCGGCGCGGTCGTGGCCGCGACGGTGGTGGCGCGGCTGCGCGAGACGATGCGGGGCGAGGGTCTGGCAAGCCTCGGCAGCGCCTTCCTGGCGTTCGCCTGCCTCGTGCTCGGTCTGACTTCGTGGATGCCGGCCGCCTTCGTCGCGATGTTCGCCACCGGCCTCGCCTGGATGATGACGTTTTCGGTCTTCAACACCACGGTCCAGCTCTGCGCCCCCAACTGGGTCAAGGCGCGCGCGCTGGCGATCTATCAGACGACGGCGTTCGGCGGCATGGCCATCGGTGCCTGGATGTGGGGCGAACTGGCGACCCTGCATTCGACTTCGGTGGCAATGCTCGGCGCATCGGTCGTGATGGCGATCGGCCTGCTGCTGCGCCACCGCTACCACCTGCCGGAAACCGAATCGATCGACGTGCGGCCGGCCGAAAGCGCGCCGGAGCCGAACGTGGCGATCCCGTTCGACCGCTTCCACACGCCGGTGCGCGTCGCGGTCGAGTACACCGTGCAGCCCGACAAGGCGGAGGACTTCATGATCGCGATGCGCGACGTGCGGCGCATCCGCAAGCGCAACGGCGCGACCCGCTGGCGGCTCTGGCACGACGTCGAGCATCCGGAGAGCTGGGTGGAGGTCTTCGAACTGCCGTCGTGGATCGACCACCTGCGGCTCTACGACCGTGCGACGATGGCAGACCGCCGCGTCATGGCGCGGGCGCGCGCCTTCCATCACGGCGAGGCGCCGCCGCGGGCGACGCGCTTTGTCCTCGCGCAGACCAGCCGTGCCCTGCCGCATCACGATCCGACCCCGCTGTAAGGACCCGCAAGCGATGAGCAATGCCGCCCGTCTCGATCTCAACGCGCGCGCGCGCATCTCGGCCGTCGCCGCGGCGGCGCCGGTCGTCGACGCACGCGCCGCGGCGGCTGCGCAGCAGACCGTGTCGCGCTGGCCCGGCTACGCGCCGACGGCGCTGCACTCCCTCTCGGGCTGGGCGCGCGGGCTCGATGTCGCTTCGCTGACGGTGAAGCACGAGGGCAGCCGCTTCGGCGTCGGCAGCTTCAAGGCGCTCGGGCCGCCCTATGCGCTCGCGCGCGAGATCGACCGGCGCCGCGCCGCGGGCGCGGCAGGGCCGTTCACCGCGGTCGCCGCGACCTCGGGCAACCACGGCCGCGCCCTCGCCTGGGGGGCGAAGCGCATCGGCTGCACCGCGCGCATCTTCATGCCGGCGCACACCAGCGCCGGCCGCGAGGCGGCGATCCGCGCGCGCGGCGCGCAGGTCGTGCGCGTGCCGGGCGACTTCACCGCCGCGCTCGACGCGGCCATCGCCGAGGCGGCGAAGGACGACCACATCCTGGTCGCCGACGTGCCGTTCGCCGGCCGCGACGACGTCGCGCGCGACACCGTCGCCGGCTACTCGGTGCTCGGCGGCGAGATCCTCGACCAGTGCCGCGGCGCGCTGCCGACGCACATCTTCGTCGCCGCCGGCATCGGCAGCCTCGTTGCGGCCATCGTCGCGCGGCTGCGGCTGGCGCTCGGCCGCGCCGGACCGAAGGTGATCGCGGTCGAGCCGCTGTCGTCCGACACGGTGCGGCGCTCGATCGCGGCGGGCGAACCGGTGGCGATCGCGGGGGAGGCGCGCTCGCTGATGGACGGCCTCGTGGTCGACGTCGTGTCGCCGGTGGTGTGGCCGATCCTGCGCGACGGCCTCGACGCCGCGCTGGCGATTGCCGACGACCAGGCGCTGGCGACCCTGCGCGACGCCGCGCGCGGTGCGCACGGCGACGCGCCGCTGGAGATCGGCGAGACCGGCATCGCGGCGCTCGCCGGCGCCGTGCTCGCGGCGCGCGATCCGTCGCTGCGCGCGGCGCTCGGCATCGGGCCGGAGAGCCGCGTTCTCGCCGTCGCCTGCGAAGGCGTCACCGACCGCGCGGTGTTCGACACGTTGGTCCGCGGCGATGCGGCCGGGGCGGTCGCATGAGGCTCGCCGTCGGCGCCTTCCTGTTCGAAGGCAACACCTTCTCGCCGGTCGTCACGCGCCGCGCGGATTTCGAGGCCAAGTACTGCTTCGCCGGCGAGGCGGTGCTGTCGCGCCTCGCCGGCACCGGCACCGAGATCGCGGGTGCCGTCGCCGAGGCGGCGCGGCGCAAGGCCGAACTCGTCCCGCTCATCGCCACCCATGGCGGCGCCGGCGGCCGGGTCGCGCGCGACTGCCACGACGAATTCGTCGCCGATCTGCTGGCGCGCCTCGCCGCCGCGCTGCCGGTCGACGGCATCTACCTGGCGCTGCACGGCGCCTTCGTCGCGGAGGGGATCGACGACGTCGAGGGCGAGTTGCTGGCGCAGGTGCGCCGGATCGCCGGCGCGGTGCCGGTCGTCGTCAGCTGCGACATGCACGCCCACGTCACGCCGGCGATGCTCGCGCATTGCGACGCGCTGATCGGCTATTGCCACTATCCGCACGACGACACCTTCGAAACCGGCGAGCGTGCGCTCGCCATCCTCGCCGACACCGTCGCCGGCCGCCTGAAGCCGGCGATGCGCGCCTGCCGCGCCCCCTTGCTCGCCCCGGCGCAGCGCCAGCGCACCCGCGGCGACGGCCCGATGGCGGAGATCCGCAGCCGTGCGGCCGCGCGCGAGCAGGGCATCATCCGCGCGGTCAGCCATTTCTGCGTCCAGCCGTGGATGGACCTGCCCGGCATGGGGTTCACCTCGGTCGTCGTCGCCCACGACGACGCCGCGGCCGCATCGCGTGTCGCGCGCGAGATCGCGGGCATGGCGTGGGATGCGCGCAACCGCTTCGTCGTCGAGACCGTGGCGCCGCGCGCCGGCGTGCGGGCCGGCCTGGCGTCGCCGGGCTTCGTCGTGCTCGCCGATGCCGCGGATTGCGTCGGCGGCGGGGCGAGCGGCGACAGCGTTGCGGTGCTGCCGGCGCTGCTCGCCGAGGCGCCGGATGCGCCGGCGGCGCTGCACATCGTCGACGCGCCGGCCGCGGCGGCGGCGCATCGCGCGGGCGTCGGCGCGCGGCTCCGTCTCGGCCTCGGCAACAAGCTCGACCCGAGCTACGGCGCGCCGGTCGACGTCGAGGCGGCGGTGGTCTCAATTTCGGACGGCCGCTTCGTCTACGCGGGCGGGCTGATGAAGGGGGTCGCCGCCGAGATGGGGCCGAGCGCGGTGCTGCGCGTCGGCGCGGTCGACGTGCTGGTCGGGTCGCGCTCGGCCTACGAATACGGCGACGAGGCCTTTCGCGCGAACGGGATCGACCCGCGCGCGCGCAAATTCGTCGTGGTCAAGAACCCGATGAACTACCAGCAGGCCTATGCCGGCGCCGCTGCGATGATCATCCTCGACACGCCGGGGCCGACGACGCCGAATCTCGCAGGATTGCCGTGGCGCCGCGCCGACCGCCCGCTGTTCCCGCTCGACGTCGAATTCACGCCGGCCTTCGTCGACTTCCCGATGTGACGGCGCGTCACGCCGGGCGGGTCGGTGCGTAGCGGATGATCAGCTCCTTGGGCTCGCGTTCGCCGACATCCGCGTTGGGGTCGCTGTAGCGCAGCAGCACCCGGGTCGACGGGAACGCCCAGCGGTTGATCACCGTGAACGAGGGGAACGAGCCGCCGTAGTCGGACTCGACTTCGCGCTCGCTGGCCGGCCCAAGTTCCGCGGTGAGCGCGATGCGCACGGCGGCGCCGTCGGCCGGTGCGGGACGGCTGCCGCGATAGCGCAGCAGGACCTGAGCAAGCCGCGGATCGTCGCCGCGGGTCTGCAGATAGGCGATGAAGGGCCGGCCGGCGACGCTGACACGGTCGAGAAACCGCGTCGCGCGGAACGGCCCGAATATCAGCGGGGATTCGGCGACGCGGATGCGGCCCGCGAGAGCGCGATCGAGTGCCTGCAGCGTCATGCCCCAGCGCGTCTCGCCCCAGCCGGCGAGATCGGCGGGGCGCGCGACCGCCGGCCGGGTGAACGCGGTCAGAGCGGCGGCGCCCCCGAACAGGGCCTGTCGGCGGGTCGGTCCAGTCATGGTCATTCCGAATGCAGCTATGTGGGGATGGGCGTTGCAACGCCCGCTCAGACAGATAGGGTGATCGCGGGGTCCAACAAGGGCCGGCCCGAGACCGGCCGGTAACATCGTGCCGTCGCCCGAGGAAACGTCCGCGCGCCAGAACCGTCCGCTCGTCGGCATCGCGGTGATGCTCGGCGGCGTGTTCCTCGGCACCTGCATGGATGCCGCGCTCAAATTCGCGGTGGTGCGGATTCCGACGCTCGAGATCGCGGCGATCCGCAGCCTCGTCGTGCTGATCCTGGCGGTCCCGCTGGTGATCCAGGCGGGCGGCCTGGCGGCGCTGCGCACCGGCCGGCCGTGGGGCCACGCGCTGCGCGTGGCGACCGCGCTGATCGCGACGGTGTGCTTCCTCGAAGGCCTCGGGCGCCTGCCGCTCGCGACCGTGATTGCGATCGGCATGTCGTCGCCGCTGTTCATGGTCGCGTTCTCGGTGCCGCTGTTGCGCGAACGCGTCGGCATCCACCGCTGGGCCGGCGTGCTCGTCGGCTTCGCCGGCGTCCTGGTCGTCACCCAGCCGGGCACGGCGGAATTCGAGATCGGCGCGCTTTTCGCGCTCGGCGCGGCGGTGTTCTTCGCCCTGTCGATGGTGACCGTGCGCTGGCTGTCGCCGACCGAGACCGACATCTCGATGCTGTTCTACGTCAATGTCGGCACCTTCGCCGCCGGCGGCGCGGCGATGCCGCTGCTCTTCGTGATGCCGACCGCCTTCGAGCTGTCGATGATCGCGCTCGGCGCGCTGCTCATCCTGGTCAGCCAGATGCTGACCATCCGTGCTTTCCGCCTTGCCCCGGTCGGCGCGGTATCGCCGTTCTACTACACCGAGGTGATCTGGGGCGCGGCACTCGGCTGGATCTTCTGGAACGAGCATGTCGAGGCGCATGTCTGGGCGGGCTCGGCGCTGATCGTCGCCAGCGGCATCTACGTTGCGTGGCGCGAGCGCCGCGCGAAGGCGCAGCGATGAGCGCGCCGGCCGCGGGCGGCCCCGCCGAGATGACGCAGCACCGGCCGCTCCAGGGGATTCTGTGGATCATCCTGGCGGTGGCGCTCCTCTCGGCGATGGACGGCATTGCCAAATGGGTGCTCGAGAGCTTCTCGGTGCCGCAGATGATCGCCATACGCAGCGTCCTCGTGCTGGCGCTGATCGGTTTCGAGTACCGCGGACGTTTCCGGAGCGCGGTCGCGACGCAGCGGCCGTGGGCGCATGCCGGCCGCACCCTCATCATCGTCGCCTCGGTCTACGCCTTCTTCGAGGCGATGCGCTTCCTGCCGCTGGCGACGCTGGTCGCGATCTCGTTCGGCGCGCCGCTGTTCATGACGGCGCTGTCGGTGCCGATGCTGGGCGAGCGGGTCGGGCTGCATCGCTGGGCGGCGATCGTCGTCGGCTTCGGCGGCGTGCTCGTGATCACCCGGCCCGACGCCGCGGATACGTTCTCGCCGGCGGCGCTGCTGGTGATCCTCGCGAGCGCGCTCTACGCGACCGCGATGGTGCTGATGCGCAAGCTCGTGCGCACCGAAAGCGAAGCGGCGCTGATGTTCTGGCAGAATTGCGGCGTGCTCGTGGTCAATGCCGCGCTGGCGCCGTTCCTCTGGAAGCCGTGGAGCTGGTCCGCCTTCGCCGCCATCCTGGCGATGGCCGCGCTGGTCTGGGTCAGCCAGCGCCTCACCGTCCGCGCCTTCCGCCTCGCCCCGGTCGGGACCGTGGCGCCGTTCCACTACACCGAACTCGTCTGGGCGACCCTGATCGGCTGGGCGGTGTGGAACGAGCTGCCGGGCGAGCACGTGTGGTTCGGCGCGGCGATCGTGGTGGCGAGCGGTCTCTACGTCGTCTGGCGCGAGCGGCGCGACCGCGCCGCGGCGTGACCCGGCGCCCGCCGCCCGGCGTTGCTGACCCGCACGGATCGCCTTATGTTCATGCGTCTCAATAGCAAGGAAACGCCATGGCCGCCGCCGCGCCCGTACTCAAGCCCGTAGCCCCCGAAGCCCGCGACGCCGCGATCGCCGCGATCAAGCAGCTGCTCGGGGAGCGACTGACGACCGCCCATGCGGTGCGCGAGCAGCACGGCCGCGACGAGTCCTATCACGCCTCGGCGCCGCCCGACGCCGTGGTCTTCGCCGAGACGACGGAGGAGGTGGCCGACGTCGTGCGCATCTGCGCGCAGCACAAGGTGCCGGTCGTGCCCTTCGGCACGGGAACCTCGCTCGAAGGCCATGTCGCGGCGCTGCGCGGCGGCGTGTGCATCGACGTGTCGCGCATGAACAAGGTGCTGGAGGTCAACGCCGACGATCTCGACTGCCGCGTCCAGGCCGGCGTCACCCGCAAGGCTCTCAACGAATATCTGCGCGACACCGGGCTGTTCTTCCCGATCGACCCGGGCGCCGATGCGAGCCTCGGCGGCATGGCGGCGACGCGTGCCTCGGGCACCAACGCGGTGCGCTACGGCACGATGCGCGAGAACGTGCTGTCGCTGACGGTGGTGACGCCCGACGGGCGCATCGTCAGGACGGCGCGGCGCGCGCGCAAGTCCTCGGCCGGCTACGACCTGACGCGGCTCTTCGTCGGCTCCGAGGGCACGCTTGGCGTCATCACCGAGGTCGCGCTGCGGCTCTACGGCATCCCGCAGGCGATGTCGTCGGCGATGTGCTCCTTCCCTTCGGTCGCCGATGCGGTGAACACGGTGATCATGACGATCCAGAGCGGCGTGCCGGTGGCGCGCATCGAGCTCGCCGACGGCCCGCAGATGGATGCGATCCGCAAGTTCTCCAAGCTCGACATGCCGGTGGCGCCGACGCTGTGGCTCGAATTCCACGGCACCGAGGCGGGGGTGAAGGAGCAGGCCGAGATGGTGCAGGCGATCGCCGCCGACCATGGCGGGGCGGACTTCAAGTGGACGACCAACCCGGAAGACCGCAAGCGGCTGTGGCAGGCGCGCCACGACGCGGCCTATGCCAACAAGGCGCTGCGCCAGGGCGCGCAGGTCTGGGCGACCGACGTGTGCGTGCCGATCTCGCGGCTCGCCGAATGCATCACGGAAACGCAGAAGGACATCGCCGAATCCTTCCTGCCGGCGCCGATCGTCGGCCACGTCGGCGACGGCAACTTCCACCTCACAATCGTGCTCAAGCCCGACGATCCGAAGGAGGTCGCCGAGGCCGAACGCCTCAACGACCGCCTGGTCAAGCGCGCGCTGGCGCTCGAGGGCACCTGCACCGGCGAGCACGGCGTCGGCTACGGCAAGGTCGATTTCCTCGTCGCCGAGCACGGCGAGGCGGTGAGCCTGATGCGCCAGATCAAGAAGGCGCTCGACCCCGATGGGATCATGAACCCGGGCAAGATCCTCAGGATGTGAAGG
>JAEUKZ010000258.1 GCA_016793045.1 Alphaproteobacteria bacterium | reverse complement strand
GCCGAGCGGCCCGATCGTGGCGGCGCCCATCGGGCGTCATTGGTCTGCGTCCGCCGAAGTGCGCGCGCATTTGCGGGCGATGCCTGCGATGGCGCGGGAAAATGGTGCCCAGGGCCGGATTTGAACCAGCGACACGCGGATCTTCGGTCGTCCAGGCGGGAGTTCCGGTAAGTGTCCGGGCGTCTTGCCCGTTCCTAATCGATCAGAAGAAAACAATCGAGTTGCCGCGATGGGAAGCCCTTTCTGGCGGAAGCTGGGACATTCCGTGCACGGCTACATCGGACTTGCGCGGGCCTCCGTAGGAATTGCAGCTGCAACGCTACGCCTGCGGCGTCGGCGCGTCGGCTCTGACGAGGCCTTCGTGCTTGAGCTCCGCCCAGAGGTCGACGGGGATCGGCCGGCGCATGAGGTCAAGATTCGTCGTGACGTGAGAAGGCTGGAACGCGCCGGGAATGACGGATGCGACGGCCGGGTGATGGAGTGGGAATTGCAGCGCCGCGGCTGCGAGCGGGACGCCATGGCGTGAGCACACCGCCTGGATCTTTGCGCACTTGGCGAGGATCTCCGGCGTCGGATCGCTATAATTGTACTTCGCTCCCGGAACGGGCCCGGTGGCATAGAGGCCGGAGCTGAAGACGCCCCCGATGATCAGGCTCACGCCGTGTTCGACACAGCGAGGAATCTCGACGTTCAGCGCTTCCTGTTCGCCGAGCGTGTAGCGCAGCGCGAGGACGAAGAAGTCGAGGTCGAACAGATCGAGGAAGCGCGGAATCATGCCAAGCTCGTTGATGCCGGCGCCGATCGCGGCGATCTGGCCGCTCTGCTTCAATTCCATCAAGGCGCGGTAGCCGCCATTCGCGAGTTCGACGAGCTTGGCCGCGACCATCGTCTCGTGCCCTTGGTGCCACCAGTCAAGATCGTGGATGACGAGCAGGTCGACGCGGTTCATGCCGAGGCGCTGGAGACTGTCCTCGTAGGCCCGCATCACGCCGTCGTAGCTGTAGTCGAAGCGGTGCTCGAAATGGAGGCCGCCCGCCCAGAAGCCGGTATCGAAGGCCTCCGGGCGGCGCGGTGCGCGCAGGATGCGGCCCACTTTCGTCGACAGGATGACGTCGGCGCGCGGCTGACGATAGAGGAAGCGGCCGACGCGATGCTCGCTTTGGCCGCGCCCGTACCATGGTGCGGTGTCATAGAAACGCACGCCGGCGTTCCACGCGGCCGACAGCGTCGCGTCCGCGTCCGCTTCGCTGACCTTGGTGAAGAGTTCCCCGAGGGGCGCCGCCCCGAAGCCAAACTGCGGCAGCGTGATGCTGCTGCGGCCCAACCTGCGGCCGGCAAACGGATCCATCGTCATTCGTTCCTCGCTTGATAGAATTCGATCCTCGCGCCTCAGACGGCGAGCCGATAGACGCGCGCTGCGTTGCCGCGCCAGAATTTCCGCCGGTCGGCTTCGCCGACGCCGGCGAGCGTTTCGTCGAGCAGCGCGATCCATCGAGCCGGCTGGATAGCCTGGAGCGTGACCGGCCAGTCGCCGCCGAACATGATGCGGTCGAAGCCGAAGACATCGAACACGGTGTCCATGAACGGGCGCAGGTCGGCCGGCGTCCAGTCCGGCCGTGCCTCCGTCGCCACGCCCGACATCTTGCACACCACATTGGGGAAGCGCGAAAGCGTACGCAGCTGGCTCGACCACGGCTGGAGTGCGCCATCGCGGATCGAGGGCTTGCCGATGTGATCGAGGATCATCGGCACGTCGGGGATGGCCGCCACGAACTTGAGGATGTTGGCCATGTGGCGATGATCGATGCAGATGTCGAAGCTCAGGTCGAAATCGCGCAGCGTGCGGACGCCCTCGATGAAGGCCGGCCGGAGGCAGAAATCAATATCGTCCTCGAACTGGATGATCCGCCGGATGCCGCGAAGGATGCCGTGGCGCTTGAGGCGCGCAAGATCCGCGGCGACGGCGCCGCCCCTTTCGAGCGGGGCCCAGGCGACCAATCCCTTGATGCGGGGATCGACCCGTGCCTGCTCGGCAACCCAATCGGCCTCGCGCTCGTAGGCGGCAAAGTCCGCTTCGCACTGGACGAACACCATCGCTTCGATGTCGACGCCGGAAAAAGCGCGGCGATAGTCGTCGAGCAGATAGGGCCGGTTCAGGAGTGGGACGTTCTTCAGCCAGGGATAGGGGAGCAGCCCTGGGTCCCAGAGATGGAGATGCGTGTCGATGATCGGGAAACTCGGCATCCGGGACGGTCCTCCGTCTTGCGCCGTTCTGTGGCCGATCGTGGGGTGCTGGTAGGGCAGGGCACGTTCCACAATGCGGTCCGGGTTCACGGCGGCAGATTGTTTCTCTTGTGCGCGCTTTGGTGAAACATATATATTGTCATGTTGTAGGGCAACCGTGCAGCCGGGCAAGAGCGATACTCTAATGCAATCTTCGTGGCCCGCCAATCGAACCCCCTGCCGTGAAGCGCGTCGCGCGCAAGCACTGCGCAGAGATGTCGCGGAGCCTGCGCGATGAAAATCGACTCGATCCAACAGCCGCAGCGGCTGCCAGCGCGGATCGCGGCCGCGATCATGCGCGAGATCAACGAGGGCCGGCTGAAGCTTGGCGACCGGCTGCCGACCGAACAGTTTCTCGCCGACAATTTCGGCGTCAGTCGCAACGTCGTGCGCGAGGCCATCGCGCAACTTCGCTCGGCCGGAGTTCTGACCTCCCGGCAGGGATTCGGCACCGTCGTCGCGCTCGACCAGCGCGATCCGTCGCGCGCAGGGCAGTCGTCGGCGCCGAACGACCCAATGTCGTTCCACCACGCCTACGAACTGCGCGCGATCATCGAGTCACAGGCCGCGGCCCTCACTGCGCGGCGCGGGGACGACGCTCAGCTGCAGGCCATATCCTCGACCCTCGAGCGCATGCAGAAGGCCGAGCGGTGGGAGAAGGAGGGCGTCGACCTTGACCTCGACTTCCATCTCGCGATCGCACGGGCCTCGGGCAATCCATACATCTTCGATTCGATCGGCGCCCTCACCGGCAAGATGCGCGAGACGATCGTCACGACGCGGCAGCGGTCCGGCGGAATCGTCGGAGAGATCCGACTGTTGACCATCAGCGAGCACGCGGCGATCCGCGACGCCATCGTCGCACGACAGCCTGACCGGGCGCGCCAGGCGATGGTCCGCCACATCCGAAACGCCGCGGCTCGGCTCGGCTACGATCTCACATGGGACGAAGGCGACGAGGGCGACGAGGGCGTTCATGCCCGGGCTGCGCCCGAATAGGCCCCCTGTTCCGATCAACACGGCATTCACGATCAGCGGGCAGTCGCCCGAAAAAGGAGAAGACGATGAGGAAACGCAGTCTGGTTCGGACGTCCAGCATTACGCCGGCGACATCGCGCCGCTCCCTCCTGCTCGGTGCCGCCGCCGCCGGAGCCGCATCGAGCCTGGGCGTGCGGATGCGCCCTGCTGCGGCGCAGAGCTACAGCGGCGAATTGCGCGTTCTCGCGGACGCCGCGAAGCGCCTGGCGCTGGAGAGCGCCGTCACAAAGTTCGGGGCGCGGCACGGCGGTCTACGCATTCGGCTGAACGTCTCGAGCGTGGATCAGCTCATGGCGACCGTTCGCATGCAGCTCACGTCGGGGACGGCGCCGGACATCGTTCCGGTCTGGCCCGGCAGTGGCGTGCCACTGTCGGTCCACCAGATCGCGCCGGCGGGCTACCTGACCGATCTCAGCGCGCAGCCCTTTGCGCGCAGTGTGCCGGCCTTCGCCCGCGACGTGATCACCGTCGACGGCAAGCTCTTCTGGTTCGCGAACCAGCCGTCGGTGATCGGCGCGATCACCAACAAGCGCGTCTGGGACCGCATGGCCTTGGCGCGGCCGACGACGTGGAGCCAGTTCCTCGACGCCTGCCAGAAGCTCAAGGACGCCGGGATCATCCCGATCGCGCTGGGCAACGGCACGCAATGGATCACGCAGCTCATCACCTATGCGCTCGTTGCCACGCTCGTATACGCCGAACGACCGAACTTCCCCGAGGAGATGCGGGCGGGCAGGGCGACCTTCGTCGGGTCCGGCTGGGCCGAGGCGATGAACAAGTACCTGGAGCTCAACCGCCGCGGCTTCTTCAACCCCAATCCGAGCGGGACGTCGTTCGAGGAATCCCAGCGGCTTGTCGCGTCCGGGCGCGCGGCGATGGCAATCCATACCGCCGGCACGATGGCGGGCATGGTGGCTGCTGCTGGCCACCGCGACTTTGTGATGTGGCCGGTGCCCGCGGGCGAAGATCCTGCGAAGCAGCACGTGCCGGTCGGCGTGACCAACGGCTACGGCGTCAGCGCCGGGTCGCGCAACAAGGATGCGGCGATCGCCTTCCTGAACTTCAATGCCGAGCCGGAGATCATGGCCGACTGGGCGCGCATCACCCTCGTTCCCGTGTTCGGCGCCGACGAGAGCCAGACGGATCCGGTCTACGTCGACATCATGCGCTATGTGAACGCGGGCAAGGGCGCTCTCTACATGGATAACAAGTGGCCGAACCCGCGCGTGCAGGAAGCACATTTCGTCGGAATCCACGAGATCTTTGCCGGCTCGGCGACGGTCGATCAGGTGCTGTCGCGGATGGACGCCGCCTATCGGGGGACGTGACGCAGGCCCTATGCGGGGCGTCGCCGCCCGGCGGCGGCGCCCAGCTGGCGTTCTCATTTCCGATCGTTGAAGCGAGTCCCCCTCCGCTATGAATGCCGAAGTTCAGCAGACCAGGGGCGTCGCGGCCGCGGCGCCGGTCGGCTCCCCCGGCGCGCAGCCGTTCTGGCTGCGCGCATCGCGATCCGCCGGGGTGGGATACGTTTTCATCGCTCCGGCGCTCGCGCTCTATCTCGCGGTCATCTTCATTCCGATCGTATCGGGCGTGGGCTATGCCTTCACCAACTGGGACGGTCTGCGCCGCGAAGTCCACTACATTGGCTTCGCCAATTTCTGGCGCATGATCAACGACATTCAGGTGCGTTCGTCGATCGTCACGACGCTCCTCATTGCCGGGTCGCTTGTGGTCACGAAGGTCGCTGCCGGCCTTGCACTGGCGATCGCGGTCAACGGCAACCTGAAGGCGCGCAAGCATCTGCGCGTCGTCTTCTTCATGCCGGTCGTGCTGACGCCGGTTATCGT
>JAEUKZ010000180.1 GCA_016793045.1 Alphaproteobacteria bacterium | reverse complement strand
CTTCGAGCCGATCGACCCGGCGAACGTCCGGCTCTACGTCTGCGGACCGACGGTCTACGACTTCGCCCACATCGGCAACGCACGACCGGTCGTCGTCTTTGATGTGCTCTTCAGGCTGCTGCGGCGGATATACGGCGGCGGTCACGTCACCTACGCGCGCAACATCACCGACGTCGACGACAAGATCATGGATCGCGCGCGCGACAGCGGCCGGCCGATCGATGCGATCACGGCGGAAACGACCAAGGCCTACCACGATGACATGGAGGCGCTGAACGCGCTGCGGCCGACGATCGAGCCGCGCGCGACCCAGCACATCGGCCAGATGATCGCGATGATCGAACGCCTGGTTGCGTCGGGCCATGCCTACGCCGCTGAGGGTCACGTGCTGTTCTCGGTCCAGAGCAAGCCGGACTACGGCAAGCTCTCCGGCCGCTCGCGCGACGAGCAGGTCGCCGGCGCTCGCGTCGAGGTTGCGCCGTTCAAGCGCGATCCGGCGGACTTCGTCCTGTGGAAGCCGAGCGCCGCCGATCAGCCCGGATGGGACTCGCCGTGGGGGCGGGGCCGCCCCGGATGGCACATCGAATGCTCGGCAATGAGCGAGGCGCATCTCGGCCTCACCTTCGACATCCACGGCGGCGGCAATGACCTTGTCTTCCCGCATCACGAGAACGAGATCGCACAGAGCGAGTGCGCGCATGGCGGCGTGCAGTTCGTCCGCTACTGGATGCACAACGGCTTTCTCGCCGTGAACGGCGAGAAGATGTCGAAGAGCCTTGGCAACTTCTTCACGGTGCGCGATCTGCTGCAGGATTGGCCGGGGGAGGCGATACGCCTGCTGCTGCTCAAGACGCATTACAGGGCGCCACTGGACTTCACCAAGGACGGGCTGCGCGAGGCGAAGGGCAATCTCGATCGGTGGTACCGCGCGATCGACGCGGCGGAGGATTCGTCGAGCGCCGGCAAGATCGTCGCGCCCCCGCCGGGTGTCGTGGCGGCACTGTCCGACGACCTCAACACGCCGGGCGCCGTGGCGGAACTCAATCAGCTCACCGCGGCGCTGCACGACGCGCTGCGCGGCGGTCGCACGAAGGACGCGCATCTTGCCGCCGCGGAACTGCGCGCCGCCGGTGCGTTGCTCGGCATTCTTCAGGCCGCGCCGTCCGAGTGGTTCAAGTGGCGCCCGCCTGGTGCCGGGCAAGTCGACGAGGCGGGCATTGCCGCACAGGTCGCCGCGCTCGACGAAGCGCGGGCGCGCAAGGACTATGCAACGGCGGACGCGATCCGCAAGCAGCTCGTGGCGGCGAGTGTCAGCGTTTCCACGCCGCGCCAGGGTCCCTCGACCTGGACCTTCGTGGTGAAGCCGTGAGCGAGCGCGTCTATCTCTATGACTGCACGTTGCGTGACGGTGCTCAGACCCAGGGTGTCGACTTCGGCGTCGCCGACAAATTGGCGATCGCGACCGCGCTGGATCAACTCGGCGTCGACTATGTCGAGGGCGGCTGGCCGGGCGCGAACCCCACCGACGACGCGTTTTTCGCGGCATTGCCGGCGATGAAGCGTGCACGGATCAGCGCCTTCGGCATGACCCGCCGTCCCGGCCGCAGCGCGGCAAACGATCCAGGCCTGTCGGCGGTATTGGGGACGTCGGCGGAGATCGCTTGCCTGGTCGGCAAGACCTGGGACTTTCAGGTCGATACGGCACTGGGGATTCCGCGTGCCGACAACCTCGAAATGATCGGGGAGAGCATCGCCGAAGTCGTACGCCGCAGGCGCGAGGCCATGTTCGACGCCGAGCATTTCTTCGACGGCTACAAGGCCAATCCCGCCTATGCGCTGGATTGCCTGAAGGCGGCGCTGCAGGGCGGGGCACGCTGGCTGGTTTTGTGCGATACGAATGGCGGAACGTTGCCTCACGAAATCGAACGGATCGTCGGCGAGGTTGCGCGCGTGATACCCGGCGATCGCCTCGGCATCCATTGCCACAACGACACGGAGAATGCGGTCGCCAACTCCCTTGCAGCCGTGCGGGCCGGTGCGCGGCAGATCCAGGGGACGCTCAACGGCCTCGGCGAGCGCTGCGGCAATGCAAATCTCGTCGCGATCATCCCGAACCTGATGCTCAAGATGGGGTTCGCAACCGGGCTGAGCGCCGACGACCTCACGCATCTCACCCACGTGTCGCGACTGCTGGACGACCGGCTCAACCGGCCGCCGGCGCGCAACGCGGCCTATGTCGGCGAAAGCGCATTCGCGCACAAGGGCGGGCTCCATGTCTCCGCGGTCGAGAAGGATCCGCGGACCTATGAGCATGTCGACCCGTCGGTGGTCGGCAATCGGCGCACGGTGCTGGTCTCGGACCAGGCGGGACGTTCGAACATCCTCGCGCGCTTCCGCGAGATCGGCCTCGACATCGCGGCTGACGATCCGCGCGTGGCGCAGCTCGTGGATGACGTGAAGGCGCGCGAGCACGACGGTTTCGCCTATGATGGCGCCGAGGCATCGTTCGAGCTGCTCGCCCGCCGTGCCCTCGCCGACGTTCCGGAGTACTTCAAGCTCATCCAGTTCCGGGTGATCACCGAGCGGCGCTTCAATGCGCGTGGCGCGCTGATCAATCACACCGAGGCGACCGTGAAGGTCGGCGTCCATGGCCGCACGATGCTGACCGTCGCGGAAGGAAACGGCCCGGTCGATGCATTGGACGGGGCGCTTCGCGAGGCCCTGGTGCCGCTTCATCCGACGCTCAAGCACATGAAGCTCGTCGACTTCAAGGTCCGCATCCTCACGCCCGAGGCCGGCACGAAGGCCATCACGCGGGTCATGATCGAGAGTTCGGACGGTATCCGGCGCTGGTCGACGGTCGGCGTTTCCGCGAACGTGATCGACGCGTCCTACAACGCACTGGACGACGCGATCACCTGGAAGCTGCTCAAGGATGGCGAAGCCTCGTGAGGCTCGCGAAAAATAGGCGGGGCCATCGACGCCGGGTGGGCCGGCGCCGATGGCCCCGTGCGCGCGCCGACCAGGTGGGAAGGTGGAGGAGCGCGCAGCTCAAGCCGGACGAAGGGAGACGCCGGCTTCAGTCCTGAGGCCGATCGGAGGTGTCCGGTCCGATCGGCGCAGGTCATCAATGGGGGCACCGACCTGCATCGGCGTGGACGCCACATGAAGATTTTGTAAGGTGGAAACGGAGGGCGAGGCCATGAACGATCGCGACGCCCGGCGCGACGGGCCGGTGGTCGTCCTGGTGCGACCGCAGCTGGCCGAGAACATCGGAACCGCGGCGAGGGCGATGCTGAATTGCGGGCTGACCGAACTCCGGCTCGTTCGGCCGCGCTGCACCTGGCCGCATCCCAAAGCGATCGCGGCCGCGACCGGTGCCGACCAGGTCGTGGAGGCAGCGCAGGTTTTCGATCGTCTCGAGGACGCGGTAGCCGATCTTCATCATCTCTTCGCGACTTGCCCGCGACGGCGCGACATGGTCAAGGCGGTCATCAATCACCGCGAGGCCGCGAAGGATCTCAGGGCAATGGTCGCTGCGGGTGAGCGGCCGGGTATTCTCTTCGGTCCGGAACGCACGGGCCTCGAGAACGATGAGATGTCGCTGGCGGATACGCATGTCCGCATTCCGCTCAATCCAGAATTCGATTCCCTCAATCTTGCGCAGGCGGTGCTGGCGATTGGACTGGCGTGGTGGGAGGCGGGAGAGACCGCGACGGGTCGCGAGCTGCAGCTGGGGCGGGCGACGCCGGCGACGAAAGCGGAGCTTACCGGCTTCTTTGAGCGGCTCGAATCCGAGCTCGATGCCTGCGGATTTCTGCGCAATTCGGAGATGCGCCCCACGATGGTGCGCAACATACGCAGCATCTTCCACCGTGCGGGGCTGATGTCGCATGAGATACGCACGTTGCACGGGGTCGTCACGGGTCTCGCGCGACAGCCGCACGCGCCGCGAGGCTCGCCGCCGGCTCCACCGACGTCCCAAGCTGGTAGACGTCGATCGGGCCCGCGCGACCGCGGAGATTGAACGTGCCCGCGAACTCGAGCGCAAGGCCGGACGGCAGCTGCTCGACGGTTGCACCGCTCAACAGGATCGTCGCGTCGCGAGTGTCGCGGCAGACCTCGCGTCCGAGCCCTTGCAGGCGCTGCGCCGTGTTCACGGTATCGCCGACGATCGTGTAGTTGATTCGCCCGGAAGCGCCGATGTTGCCGACGACGACCGGGCCGGTATGGATGCCGACACGGATGCGGATCGGCTGCCGACCTGACGCGATGCGTTCCGCGTTGTCGACCCGCAAGGCCTGCGCGATCGCGAGCACGGCGCGAACGGCGCGTTCGGCATGGTCCGGCTGGTGTTTCGGAGCGTTCCAGAAGGCCATGACCGAATCGCCGATGAATTTGTCGACGGTCCCGGTCTCATCCTCGACAGCACGCGTCACGATTTCGAAGTGGTGATTGAGCAGTGCGGCCGTGTCGCCGGCCTCCATCGTTTCGGACATCGAGGTGAAGCCGACGATATCGGTGAACATCACCGTCACATCGCGTAGCTTCGAGGCTGCGGTCGCGCCGTCGGGGTCCGTCATCAATCGGCGCACGACCGTCCGCGGGACGTAGGCGCGGAACCAGCGCAGGCCGGCCTGCATCGCATTGAAGGCGCGGATCTGATCGTCGATCTCGCGCACGTGCGAGCCTGGAAGCATTTCGAAACGCGAGTAGCCTGAACTCTGCAGCGTGTTCGCAGCCTGCGCAACGCGACGGATCGGCCGCGCCAGCCGGCGGCCCAGGAGGATTGCGCAGATTACCGCGGCGACCAGAACGCCGACGCCCGCCAAGGCGCTTCGCAGCAGCGTTCGCAATTCCTGGCCGAGATCGGACGCGCGATAGTAGACGCCGAGCCGCCAGGGAACCGGGCCGAAATTGTGCAGGACCCGTTCGAGGAAGATGAATCGCTCGCCTTCGACTGCGATCACGTGAAAGCCCGCGTCGCGGCCAAGGACCCGGGCCTCGACCGGTGGCGACCAGATCGCGGCAAGAACGGGATCGCCGACCGCAGCCAGCGTCGGCAGGGGGGCGCCGGGCCTGCCGCCGCGCTCCGCCTCGGTCATCCGCGCATGGGCGAGAACATGGTCGCGATCGAACAGGATGAATTGCGTGCCGGTGAACTCGGCCGATTCCTGTGCAATCGTGTCCGACAACCGGCCGGTCGTGACGAAACTGGCGAGCACGCCGACAAAGCGTCCGTCACGCCACAGCGAGTATCGTCGATTGATCAGCGTTCGCCGAAGCACCTCGTCATAGATCAATTCGCCCCAATAGCCGCCCACGGTCCGTGACGCCTCTTCAAGTCCACGCTGCGCCGAAGGGTCTCCCGAGAGATCGAGCACGAGTGCGGCGGACCGATCGGCGCCGCGTTGGACGATGAGCGCCCGCCCTGACGCTTCCAGCAGGACAAGCCGCGCTATTTGCGGCGCCGCTGCAAGTCCGCCGGTGAGCAGGTCGATGATCCGCGTTTGGTCGGGCTCGTCGGTGCGGCCCGCCTGCGTCACGGCGCCGGCCAGGAACGCGAGCTGGCTTTCGGCAGGCAGCATCAGGTCGCGGACCGACCGCTCGAGCCCCGATAGGACGAGTTCGCCCTTCTCGCGGATCAGCACGAGCGTGGCGGATCGGCCGGCGACGAAGTCCATCGTGATGACAAGAGCCAGCGTCAAGCTGACGAGGCCAGCGAGGGTCAGGCCGAGCAGGGAGGAAATCGAGATTCGCAGCCGCCGATCGGGTCGAGCCTCGGGCGGAGCACCGGCAGGCGGTATAACCTGTTGTTCTGACATGGTTCTACGGTAGAGATTGACACAGGGCAGTCGCCGAGTATAGTTGCGCCCTTCCGACGGCTGGGGGCCTTCCGACGAGGGCCTGCGGGCCGTCTTGTGCCATTTGCGGCAATTTTCCGTCGCTAACGGCGGATCTGGATAGGGCGATGACCAAGCGCGTTCAGTCGAAATACAAGATCAACCGGCGGCTCGGCGTTAATCTGTGGGGGCGGGCGAAGAGCCCGTTGAACCGCCGCGAGTACGGCCCGGGCCAGCATGGCCAGAGGCGCAAGAAGCCGTCCGACTACGGGCTGCAGCTTATGGCCAAGCAGAAGCTCAAGGGCTACTACGGCAACATCACCGAACGCCAGTTCCGTCGCACCTACGAGGAAGCGGCGCGGCGGAAGGGCGACACGGGTGAGAACCTGATCGAGTTGCTGGAGCGCCGGCTCGACGCGGTGGTCTACCGGCTGAAGTTCGCGGCGACCGTGTTCGGTGCGCGTCAGTTGGTCAGCCACGGGCATGTTCGCGTCAATGGCCGCAAGGTCAACATCTCGTCCTATCTCGTCAAGGACGGCGACACGATCGAACTCAAGGACAAGAGCAAGGAGATGGCGACGGTCATCGAGGCGCTGTCCTCGCAGGAGCGCCAGATCCCGGACTATCTCAACTCGGTCGAGCGGAGCGGGAAGGGTACGTTCACGCGCGCGCCCAAGCTTGGCGATGTGCCGTATCCGATCCAGATGGAGCCAAATCTGGTCGTCGAGTTCTATTCACGCTGAGCTGGCGGCGATTCGCCTGCAGTGAAACGGCCCGGGTCATTCCCGGGCCGTTGTCGTTTGCGCACAGTGCGATCGCACCGTGCGGATCACATCTTGGCGAGAATGCGCTGTCTCCGCCGGCTAAACCGTGTGCCGGACGCCGGGGACCTTGACCGCTCGCTGGTGAACCCCATTTGGGATGGAGGACCGGCCCGACGTTGAGGCCCGTCCATTCACCCCGACAACACGAGGGGGATACCAGTGGGATCGAGGGAGATTTCGGCCGCGTGGCTCGTCGCCGCGGCGATACTTGGGCTTTTCGGGTGGCTGCAGTTGGCCGGCGTACGGTCGGGAGACATCCCGCTGGCTGCCGACGTTTCGGTGCGCGCGCCGGTCGTGGGTACTGCTGCGGGCGGCGCTGCGGGGCCGGCGTTGGCTGCAGAGGACAATCTTGTGACTGGTCTGGACGGCCTTGCCGCCGAGCGCGGTGAAGGGATCTGCAGTCTCGAACAGCGGTCCCTGCGCTGCTGAAACGCGGGTCCGTTTCATGCGCAAACGGCGGGCCAAGGGCCCGCCGTCTTCGACTTCCTTGAACCGTGCAGGCGCGCTTACGCAGCCTTGTGCGCGACACCCTTGGTCGTCAGCAACTCCTGCAGCTCTCCGGACTGAAACATCTCGCGCACGATGTCGCAGCCGCCGACGAACTCCCCCTTCACGTAGAGCTGAGGAATCGTCGGCCAGTTCGAGAACTCCTTGATGCCCTGCCGAATGGCTGGATCGGACAGCACGTCGATGCCTTTGAACTTCACGCCAAGATGCGTGAGCACCTGGACGACGGCCGCGGAGAACCCGCATTGCGGGAAGACAGGCGTACCCTTCATGTAGAGCACGACATCGTTGGCGGCGATGTCGCCCTTGATGCGGTCCTGGGCCGTAGTCTCGCTCATTGCATTCTCTCCTTGGCGGCTATGCGCCTTCAGGGACGGCAGTCTGCAGCGCCATCGCGTGCAACTCGTTGCCCATGCGGCCCCGCAGGGCCTGATAGACCATCTGGTGCTGTTGGACGCGCGTCTTGCCGCGAAATGCCGCCGAAACGACGCGAGTCGCGTAGTGATCGCCGTCGCCGCGCAAATCCTCGATCGTGACCAGCGCGTCGGGCAAGGCTTCGCGGATCAGACGTTCGATATCCTCGGCGATCATCGGCATTTGGGGGCATCAACCTCGCGTCACGCGCCGTCCATATAGCGCGGCAGCCACGCCTCGTGGACCGCGCGCAGCTCCTGCAGCGATATAAGTGGGGTGCCATCGAGTGTCAACGGACCGGCCTCCACCGTCCCGATGACTGCCATGCTCACCCCCGCTTCGCGTGCGGCCGCCAGGGCCTGTCCGGGGGCCGCGGTCGTGATCACGTAGCGGCCTTGATCCTCTCCGAACCAGAAGGCGTGCGCCGGCACTCCGGCATGCGAACTGAGGGCACATCCGGCATTTCCGGCCAGCGCCATTTCCGCGATCGCGACCAGCAGGCCGCCATCGGAGACGTCGTGGCAGGCGGTTACGTGGCCGGCTGCGATCAATCGGCGGACAAGATCCCCGGCACGACGCTCGGCCGCCAGGTCGACCGGCGGCGGCGCCCACGTCGTTGCAGCAAGGTCGCCGTCCCGGCAAAGCTCGCGCAGGTATAGCGAGCAGCCCAGCCAGCCGCGCGTTTCGCCAAGGAGGACGATGGTCTCACCGGGGCGCTTGAAGGCGAGGTCCATGGACTGCCCGACATCGGCAAGCAGCCCAACGCCGCCGATGACCGGAGCGGGGAGAATCGCGCGGCCCTGTGTCTCGTTGTAGAGCGACACATTGCCGGACACGACCGGGTAATCGAGCGCCACGCAGGCCCGACGCATCCCCTCGATGCATCCGGCAAACTGGCCCATGATCTCGGGGCGCTCGGGATTGCCGAAGTTCATGTTGTCGGTGATGGCGATCGGGGTCGCCCCGACGGCCGTCAGGTTGCGCCACGTCTCGACGACCGCCTGGGCGCCTCCGGTTTCGGGATCGGCGTGGCAGTAGCGCGGCGTGCAGTCGACCGTCATCGCCAGACCCTTGGTCCCACCGGGCAAACGCACGACGGCGGCGTCTCCGCCCGGCCGCTGGACCGTCTGGCCGCGAACGAGATGATCATACTGTTCCCAGATCCAGCGCCGGCTGCACAGGTCGGGACTGCCCATCAGGCGCACCAGCGCCTCCGCCACGGCGATCGGCGGCACATCGTCCGCCGCCAGAGTGGGGCGAAGCGGCGACTTGGTCCAGGGGCGCTGGTATTGCGGCGCCTCGCTGACCATCGGAGCAATCGGCATATCGGCGACCACCTGGCCATTGCGCCTGAGCGTCAGGTTGCCGGTGGTCGTCAGGTGGCCGATGATCGCGAAATCCAGTTCGTACTTGTCGAAGATGCGGCGTGCGATCGCCTCGCGGCCCGGCTGGAGCACCATGAGCATGCGCTCCTGGCTTTCCGACAGCATGATCTCGTAGGCGGTCATGCCCGGCTCGCGCATCGGCACGCGGTCGAGATCGAGTTCGATCCCGAGTCCGCCCTTGCCGGCCATCTCGACCGACGACGAAGTCAGCCCTGCAGCGCCCAT
This sequence comes from Alphaproteobacteria bacterium, assembly GCA_016793045.1. Lineage (GTDB taxonomy): Bacteria > Pseudomonadota > Alphaproteobacteria > CACIAM-22H2 > CACIAM-22H2 > JAEUKZ01. The sequence continues at coordinate 11,417 of JAEUKZ010000180.1, read as the reverse complement.
GTCCTGGATCGCCACGATCGCATCGGTCGCCATCAATTCGAGGCAGGCCTCGATCAGCAGCTTCTCGGTGAAAGGGTCGCCGACTTGCACGGTCGGCCGCTTTTCCTCGGAATCGGCATTGAACTCTGCCGAGGCCATCGTCGCGCCGTGAATGCCATCGCGCCCGGTCTTGGCGCCGAGATAGACCACCGGATTCCCCGGTCCCGCCGCCTTCGCGTAGAAGATGCGATCGGCACGGGCAAGCCCCACCGTCATGCAGTTGACGAGGCAATTGCCGTTGTACGAGGGATCGAAATTCGTCTCGCCGCCGACCGTCGGAACGCCAACGCAATTGCCGTAGCCGCCGATCCCGGCCACGACGCCCGATACGAGCTGGCGCGTCTTCGGATGGTCGGGCGCGCCGAAGCGCAGGGCATTGAGATTGGCAATCGGTCGCGCGCCCATCGTGAACACGTCGCGCAAAATCCCGCCAACGCCGGTCGCTGCCCCTTGATACGGCTCGATGAAGGACGGGTGGTTGTGGCTTTCGATCTTGAAGATCGCCGCATCGCCGTCGCCGATATCGACCACGCCGGCGTTCTCGCCGGGACCGCAGATCACCCGGGGACCGCTTGTCGGTAAGGTCTTGAGCCAGACCTTCGACGATTTGTAGGAGCAGTGCTCACTCCACATCACCGAGAAGATGCCCAGCTCGGTCAGATTCGGTTCACGCGCAAGTATGCCGAGGATGGTCCGGTATTCCTCAGCGGTGAGCCCGTGCTCGGCGATTGTATTGGGGGTGATTTTGGCGTTCATGGTTCTTGCAAGGCGGGCACCGTAGAGCCGGGGCAGGTCCTGCGCAAGCAGGGTTTTGGCCGGCCGAAATGCGGGCGCGGGCCGGGATAGCGGCCGCCAAACAGGACGCATGCGTGCAAGGTTTTGTTAGCAGAATCAGCATATTGTCAAGCGAGGCCGCCGGCCAAGTCGTGCCGTGGTTGAACCTGGAGGGAGGTCGTCGCGATCGCCGGTCCTTGCCGCATCGAGGCAGAGCCGCCGCGGCGTGCGAGTCGTGCCACTTGGGAAACCGATGGCAATGTCGGCCGGCCATTGTTGAGACAGGAAGCAAGGCGGAATGATCACGATCGTCGTCCCGACCCGCAACCGGAGCTACACGCTTAAACGCGTGGCGCCCAGCTACTTTCAGCAGGAGCTGGTGAACGAGATCGTATTCGTGAGCGACTGCGGCACCGACGACACGCCGGAGGTCGTCGCGGAGATCGCGAGGACCTACCCCTCTACACGCATGATTCTCTTGAGGAACGACCGGCAGAGCGGCGCAGCGTTCAGCCGGAATGTCGGATTTCGCGCGGCGACCAATCCCTACATTCTCTACTGCGACGACGACGAGTATCTCGAACCGGGCTACGCAAAAGTCTGTCTCGAGAAGCTGCAAGCGACCGGCGCCGGCGCAGTATCCGGCCGACGCGTCGTCAAGCTTCCCGACGAAGCGCCGGCCGACGCGGTGCGCCGATTTGGGGATGGACTGCGTGATGAGCCGCCATTCAATGCCTATGTGTGCGAGTTCAATCCGGAGGCGCGATTCGCCGGCGACCGGGCATTGCCGCTGACCAGTTCGGTGATCTTGACTCCCAAGGCATTGCTCGAGACGTACGGCTTCGACACGCACTACTCGCGGGGAAGCGGCTTTCGCGAGGAATCCGACTACCAGATGAACCTGTATGCCAATGGCCTCGACATCATCGTCACCAACGCGGTCCATAGCATCCACCTGCATCGGACCGAGTGCCAGATCGGCGGCGCGCGCAGGAACCGGTTTTCGCGATTCTACTGGGCCGTGTACTACACCAATTATTTCTACCGAAAATACTACGAGCGCTACGCCAAGCGGGTCGGGTTGAAGATGTCGCGTCGCGCGGCGATGGTCCTGTTCACGGGCTATCAGGTATATTTCCTGTTCGTCAGGCCCGCCTTCAAGCTGGTTGGGTTGCGATGAGCCGTCGCCGGTATGGCGCGGAGGGTGCTCAGTGGCCGGGCTGAAATCCGAACTGTTCCGCCTCGGCCTGTCCGCACTCTGGTACTCCGGGGTGGCTCGCATGGCCGAGCCGCTTACCCGCGGCGTCGGGACGATCCTGATGCTGCATCGTGTTCTGCCGGAACGGGTCCATCGGCCATTTGCGCCGAACCGTGATCTGTCGGTGACACCGGAGTATCTCGATGCGCTCATTGCGCGGTTTCGCCGCGACCGGATCGACATCCTGACGCTGGACCAGGCACTGCAGCGCCTCGCGTCGCCGTCGCCGGAGCGGCCGTTCGTGTGCTTTACCGCAGATGACGGCTATCGCGACAACTACGAGCACGCATTTCCGATCTTCAGGAAACACGGCGCACCGCTGACGATCTATGTCACGACCGGGTTCGTCGACGCGAAGATGCCGATGTGGTGGCACGTTCTCGAGATCGCGCTGGCGAAACGCGATCGCTTGACGTTTCAACTTGATGGCAAGGACGTCGTTCACGATACAGCGGACACTGACGCAAAGATCCGCGCTTTCGATGCAATCGCGCCGGCGTTTTTCGGGCGTGTGATCCCGGACGTCCGTCGCCTCGTGGATGCGATTGCGGACGCCGCCTCGATCGACCCGCTCGAAGCCTGCGCGGGGGAAGTGTGCACCTGGGCAATGCTCGCGGAGATGAAGCGCAGCGGCCTCGTCGAACTCGGCTGCCACACCGTAAATCATCCGGTGCTCGCAATCGAATGCGACGAAGACGTGCGGGCGGAACTTGCAACGGCGCGCGACCGCATCGCGGCGGAGACCGGCCAGGCGCCACGGCATTTTGCCTACCCGTACGGCAAGCCGGAGCAGGCCGGGGCGAGAGAGTTCGCCTTCGCCCGTGAGGCGGGATTTGCCACCGCGGTGACCACCCGCAAGGCAAGCCTCTTCGCCGCGCATCGCGACCATCTCGTCGCGCTGCCGCGGGTCGAGGTTTCGCCGAATTTCTCGGGTTCGACCGACTATCTCCGGACGATTCTGGCCGGCCTGCCGCTGCTGTTCTGGAACGGCGGCCGGCGCTTCGTCGTCAACTGATCGCGTCGGCCCTGGACGGCCGGGTTAGCCCGGCAGCCGGGTGAACAGGCCGCGAATGCGATCGACGAAGGAGCGCGTGGCTTCCTGGTCCGTTGCCCTGATGTAGCGGCGCACGTCGTCGCTCAGGCGATACGCCGCCTTGTTGGTCGACGTCTGCGCAAACCGGCGCATCATTCCGACACTGGCGTACGTGCCTTCGATCGCAGCGCCGATGAGACCGTTCCTGGCCCCGCGCACGAGAAAGGCGACCGTCGCACGCAGAAGTCGCAGCGGCGGCATGCCGAACTTGAAATTGATGTACAGCGTGTTGCGAACCGTGAAGTAGTAACGGCGGCGGGTCCAGGTAACCTTCTGTCCTGCATGCTCGTGGTGGAGGATGGCGATGTCCCTGAACCACTTTATGCGGTACCCGGCATTGATGATCCGCCAGGCGATGTCGCGTTCCTCGCCGATGAAGAAGAGAGCGCCGTCGTAGCCGCCCACGGCTTCGAATACGTCGCGCCGGATCGCCTGGCCGCCGCCCAGGAACCGCGTCGCTTCGAACGATTCGATGGCGCCGTTGCGCAGCGCGAGCGGATAGTCCCAGTGGTCTTCCGCTTTGGTATCGAAGTCAAGAATTCGAAACGCGATGACGCCGAGAAGCGGATCCTCCCGGAGGCGCCGAACCGCCCGTTCGATCGTCGTGCCGTCCGGAAATACCGCGTCGTTGTCCATGCCGACGATGATCGGCGCGGACCCAAGCGCAATCGCGATGTTGCGTCCTTCGGCGACGCCGACATTGTGATCGAGGCACTTGAGCGTCACGTCGGATCTGCCGGCGCAATAGGCCTTCAAACGGGCGAGGTTTTCCGGCTCGCTGCCTTGGTCGACGACGAAGACATGCCGGCGTACGCCGGTTTGCGCAAGCGCGCTGGCGATCGCTTCGATCGTTTCGTCCGGCCGGTTCCAGGCGAGCATCGTGATGTCGACGTCGGGGGATCCGGCGGTGGGACTATGCTTCAGCTCAGTATCAGACACCGCTTTCGCTGGTAGCACATCTTCCGCAAGTCCGAAACGACGCTTCATCAATCCGGCGGGCCGTCACCGCGGTCGCCACGCTGAATGTCTCGCCATCTCAGAGGGTTTTGGTGTAGTCGTGGCTGCAACAGGGCGAATCCACGAGTCCGCGATATGTCGAATGCCGGGGGTAGGAAGGGCTGGGCGAGCTCAATTCTTGGCATCGCAATGGCGGCGACCGCCAGCGGCTCGGCGCTTTCGCAGGAGTACATCCAGGACCTTCTGGCCCGCGACGCGAGCCGTGAATACGGGCGGGTCATCGACGTCGTCCGGCGCTTCGAGCGTGCGGATCGGCTGGAGGGACGGCCGATGGGGGCGTTCCGCATTCAGCCGAGCCTGTCCGCCGGAATGGCCTTCGACGACAACATCTTCGTCAGCCAGTCCGGTCGTCGGAGTGACGGCATAGGCATCGGCAAGGCGGGAATGACGGCGACCTCGACCTTTTCACGTCATTCGCTTGAACTATTCAGCAACCTCGAGGGCGGCGCCTATGTCCGCAACTCGGATCAGAATTACTGGCTGGCGCGGACCGGCGCCAACGGCCGTCTCGATCTAACGACCGACGTCTCATTCGACGGTCAGGCCTTCTATGGCCGGCTGATCGAGCCGCGCGATTCGCCGGACGGTGTGGGGGGACTGAAGCCCACGGTTTTTCATGTCTACGTCGTGTCGGGCGGCCTGAACTATTCGTTGGGGCGATTTCGCTTCTCCGGCCGAGGGGGATTCGTCCGGCTGCGTTACGAAGACGTCCAGGGTTCGACCGGAATCATCGACACGGGCGATCGCGACTTCGACGAGATTTCAGGCGAAGGGCAGGTCGCCTACACTTATCTTGCGAACGAGCAGATCTATGTCCGCGTCCGTGTCGGCGATCGCAACTATCGCCTGCCGGTGTCGTTCGACGGTTTCGAGCGCAGTTCGCGCTCCATCACCGCGCTCGGCGGTGCGACGTTCGACCTCGGAGGATTGATCGCCGGCGAATTGCGTGGCGGGTTTCAACGCTACGACATCGACGACAGCCGGCTCGGCACGGTCGACAGCCCGATCGGCGATCTGACCCTGTCCTGGAATCCCACTCGCGACACGACCGTGACGGGAGTCGCCGGATACGATTTTGTCCCGAGCTTCGCGGACGTCAGCCCCGGCTTTCGGCGCATGAGGGCGAGCCTGCGCGTCGCGCACGACTTCAGTGCGAGCGTCCTGGCGCTGGGTCGCTTCATCTACGAGGATCGCAACTACGACCGCTCGACGCGGCGTGAGCATCTCTACGGTATTGATCTCGGCTTGATCTACCGCGTCGATCGGGGCCTTTTTCTCGAAGGGCAGTACTTGTTCCGGATTCAGGACGGCGAAGGCGGAAGCGGGGGCTACCGCCGCAACATCGTCTTGCTGCAGGCGCGGCGCGTGTTCTAGCAGCGGCGATTCAGGAGGCGCAGATGAGCCAGGGGAAGCAGTTGCGGAGTGTCCATCCATCGAGGCGGCGGGTCTTCGTTGCCTTGGCGTCGCTCTGCGCAATCGGCGCATCGGGTTGCGCCGTCCCGAACCAGCCGCGGGAAACGCAGCCGCCGGGGCCACCGCCGACGCTCCGGATCGGGCCAGGCGATCGTGTCCAAGTGACGGTGTTCGGCGTCAACGAGATGACCGGCGAGTATCTGGTTTCCGATTCCGGGACGATTTCGCTGCCGCTCGCCGGGCAGGTGCCGATGGGCAGCATGACGACGCGGCAGGCCGAAGAGGCTTTGACCCAGCGCCTTGCCCAGGGTCTGGTTCAGAATCCCCAGGTTTCCATCAATGTCACACGGTATCGCCAGATCTTCGTCGTCGGCGAAGTACAGCGGCCCGGCGGATTCGACTACTTCAGCGGTCTCACCGTCCTCAATGCCGTCGCGCTCGGCGGCGGCTATTCGGTCCGGGCGGATCCGCGGCGTCTGACCGTCGTGCGCGCGGCTGATCCGGCGCGTCGAGCGGAGCCGGCAACCGAGGCGACCTATCTCGCGCCGGGCGACACGCTGCAGGTTCCCGAGCGCTGGTTCTGACGAACCAATGGCAGGGCTGCCGTGACGCTCGGGCGCGCTCAGGCAGGGGCCGACACGCTGCCTGAGCACCCCCCGACTGCGGCGGGATTCGGCGCACGCTATGCCTCCGTATCGGTCGCGGTGATCGCCGGATCCTGCCTGTTCCTCCAGCGCTTCGGCGTGCCGTTTGGCGAGTTCAAGCTTCATCTCGCGACGCTGACCGCGTTTGCGGTCGTGGCGGCCGGATTGGCGTTTCGCCAAGTCGCGGTCAACATGGTCGCGCTGGTCATCTATCTGGTGTTCGTCGCCGCGACGCTGGCCAGCGGCATCGTAAACATCGAGTTCAGCTCCGAGCCGACGTTGCGCAGAAGCATGCCGTCGCTGCTGTACTTCATCGGGATGTATGCGCCGTTCGTCTTTCGCGCCCGCCGCCCGATATCGCCGACCGCCGTCTTCCGCATCATCCAGGGCTGCCTGACCGTCGTCGCATGGGGGGGGATCCTTCAGTTCGCTCTTCAGTTCCTGGGGCTGCCGCTGTTTTCGTTTCAAGGCTTCGTGCCCGCGTCATTCCTTGTCGAGGAAGGCTACAATGTCTTGAACGCGACCGAGTATGGCGGCTCGACGTTCAAGTCGAACGGCCTGTTCCTGCTCGAGGCGTCGCTGTTTTCGCAGGTCATGGCGATTGCGATCATGCTCGAAGTGCTCTTCTTCAAGCGCGTCCTGGCGCTGGCGCTCTTCGGCGTCGCGCTGTTCACGGCGCTGTCTGGCACGGGATTGATGGTCCTCGTGGTGTTCTTCGCCTACTTCGCCTTCGGAGGCGGCGCCAATCGCGCCAAAGAAGTCGTGCTTATTGCGATCTTCGTCGGCCTCTTCTACCTGCTCGCGACATCGGTGTTCAGCGAACTCGGCGGTTACTTGTTCCAGCGCCAGGGCGAGTTCTTCACCGAGGGCACCAGCGCCTACATGCGTTTCGTCACGCCGTTCCGGGCATTGGGAGAGATCCTCGATCGCTTTCCGACGTTCCTGCTGGTCGGATTGGGGCCCGGCTCGGCAGAGGCGTTGCGCCTGGGCTTCGAGTACAACATGCCGACGCCGGGCAAGGTGCTGATCGAGTATGGCCTCATCGTCCTGGCCTTGTGGATCGCCCTCATCCTGGCCGCCTGCAATCGCCGCGAGTGGCGGACGCTGTTCTGGCCGGTGCTGTTCCTGTTCTTCTTTACCGGCGGCTACCAGCAACTCGGGCCGATCGTCTTTCTCCTGTTCTCGCTGTTCGCGTTCGCCGGCAGCCGTCCCGAGCAACCGAGATGACTGCGTCGGATCGCCGGATCGCGGCGCCAGGCTGGGCGGCTCCACTGCTGCTTGCTTGCGGCATCGCCGCCCTGTGGTGGAGCGGCTGGGCGGGTATCGAGGGCACGATCGTCCCGCAGCGCATCGACTTCGAACAGTTTCACGCGCCGACCATTCAGCGCTTTGCGGACCTGCCATTTGGCGATGCAGTCAGGGATTACGGTGCTGCGCCGTTTCCCCTGTTCTACATCGTGTTCGGAGCCCTGCTTGCGGCAACACGATCGATGATGGCGCTGACGGCCGGGTCGATTGCGCTCTGCATCGGAGTTCTCGCGATCGCCGCGATTCTCGCCCACGCGCGATTTCCCGGCGAAGTCGGCGGCGCAACGGTAGCGCTCTTCGGCTTCCTTCTGGCGAGTCCCTATCTCCGCGGCCAGACGCTCTGGGTGAACACCGACGTGATGCCGCTGCTCTTCCTTCTGGCCGCCTTGCTGTTCGACCGCCGCTACGACGACCGCGGCGGCGTTGGCGACCAGGCGATGGCGTTGCTCTTTGGATTCTTGGCGTTCTACACGCGCCAGTTCTACCTGTTTGTGCCGGCCTATCTGGCGGTGCGGTATATCCTGATCGATCGCCAGAACCGCGTGCCATGCCTTGCGTTGTGCGCGGTTCTGTCGTTGCCGGGGATCGTGCTCATCCTCACTTGGCACGGTGTCGTCCCGCCGAGCTTTGCGCAGCACGAGCAGCGTCCCTATCCACTCGCGGCATTGCCGTATGTCTTTGCCAACCTGCTGCTATACTTCGCGCCGGTGTGGATCCTGGCGCTGCTACGGCGGCGCGATGAGATCAGGGCGACCTTCAGAGACCGCCGTGTCGTTGCGGTCACCGTTGCCGCATGGCTCGCCTATCTCTGCTATTTCCTGCTGAGCCCTTCGGAGTTCTTCGAGATCGGCGGCGGGCTTGTGGCGCAGCTGTTCCAGCGACTGCCGGTGTCGAGGGTGACGAGCTTTCAACTGCTCGCACTCGTCAGCTCCACATGCGTGCCGCTTCTCGCCTACCTCGTTGCGCAGGACTGGCGGCGGAACATGGTGATCCTGATCTACGTCGCCTGTTTCATGCCGACGGGCATCATTTTCCAGCGCTACTTCGATCCATCTTCAGTCGTCCTGCTGTTCCTCGCCATGCGCGTTTCAGAGGTACAGTTGCTCCTGCGGGGGCGGGGACGCTATGCCTACCCGGTCCTCGAACTGGCGATCGCGGCCGTGGGGTTCGTCCATTACGGCCGGCTTTTCAACGTATTCTAGTGGCGCTGGTGCCGGCGGCGGCATAGACCGCAAGGGTTTCTCGGGCGATCGCATCCCAGTCCGGAATGCTGTGTGCAAGGTCCCGCACGCCTTCGGCGAGCGCGGGGAGCAGCGTGCTTTCCTCGATGAGGCGGCGAATCGCGTCGGCGAGCGCGGACGGGGCTTCGGGCGGGACAAGCAGCCCGCTGCGCCCGTCTTCAATGATCTCTGCGAACAGTCCGATGCGCGTCGCGATCACGGGCCGGTGCCAGGCAAGCGCGCTCAGCAAGACGCCGCTCGCTTCGATCTCTCGGTAGGGAAAAAGCAGCACGGCGGACTCACGCATCTTTGCTGCAAGTTCGTCGTCGGGAACGAACCGGAAGTCGAACCGGATCGCTTCATCGACGGCGAGATCGCGTGCGAGGGCCAGGAGCGGGGCGACGTCCATTTCGGGTCGGCCCGCCACTTCGAAGACGGCACGTCGCCGAACGTCAGGGTCAAGTTGGGCCACGGCACGAATGAGCAGATCCACGCCCTTGTATGGCTTCACCAGGCCGAACAGCAGGAACGCCAGCCTTCCATCGGGCCGGCGCGCCGGCGGCGGCGGCGCGGCTGCGGGCGCGTGCAAGAGGCCGTGGGCTATTCGGGTGATGCGCGCCGCCGCGATGCCATGCGCCGTCAGCCGGTCGATGCCTTGGCTGGTGTGGACGATGAGCTGGTCGAAGCTTCGCATGATCGAGACCGCGCCCAGTGCCTGTACCCGGATCGCGGGGTTCGCATTGAACGGATTCGTGTCATGGACGGTCAGGACGAGCGGCGCAATCCGGCGCAAGGTCCGGAGAAAGCAGCGGTCGACGAGAGGGAACAGCAGCCAATGGATGTGGATGATGGCGGGCTGCCAGCGCCGAAGCGCCTTGACGAGACGCACCATCGACGTCACATGGCTGAAACCCTTGCGGACCAGAAATGCGGTGCGCGGCGTCCGGCCCTTCGCGACGTCCGCCATCGACCGATAGAACAGCGGCTCCAGCATTGCGTCCCCAAATCGCGGGTCAGATGACGCGACGGCCTTGCCGAATATCCTGACGTCGTGGCCGGCGCGGCACAGGGCCGCCGCGAGCGCCGCGTCGTATGGCCATGTGTAGAGCGAAGGGTCGATGACCGCGATCTTCATGGGTGACGGCGGACGATGATCATCGGGTGAGTGTGGGCAGCTGGCTCCGCAGATGATCCGCCATTCGAATTGCCATGGCGACAACCGTCAAGCCGGGATTGACATAGCCCCCGGTGGGAAATACCGATGCGCCGGCGACGTAGAGATTGCGCATCGAATGGATGCGTCCGTCGCGATCGACGACGCCGGTGTGTGGGTCGTCGGACATGCGGGTGGTGCCCGAATGATGTGGGCCGCCGCGAAGGTCTTCGGGCCAGCCCGCGGATTCCCTGAGCCACGGCGCGATTGCGGCTTCGGCGATGCCCAGCCGCACGAACTCGGACGCAACGGTGTGCGCGAAGACCGATACGGTCCTGCGATCGCGCTCGCTTAGGCGCCATTCCAGCCGCGCCCGGTTCATCCCGAGCGCATCGCGCTCGCGATGGAGCGTCACCCTGCTGTCCGGATTCGGCTCCTGTTCGGATCTGGAATAAAGGCTGATCGATCGGACCCTGGGTAGGACGCCGCTACGCTTCACGAGCCGACGATAGGCGTTGCGCGCGAACGTTCCAGGATCGCTCACGATGCGCCAGAGATTGCGCCACGGCTCGGGCAGGCGACGACGATGCCGCAGCGCCTCAGCGATCATGGCGAAGGCGTGGGTCGGGCAGTTCGGATCGCGGTCGATCTCCACCGCCAGGCAGCAGTTCAGGATATCGGCCGACGCGCGAAGGGCATCGGCGGGGCACATGGACGGCTGGAGCGCCACGGACTGGCGGCGTCGCCGAATCGCCCAGGTGTCGAGCAGCGCTGCCGGATCGGCGCTCGACAGCGTTGCAACGGCGACGTGCGGATGCTCCATGAAGCACCGCCCCACCATGTCATGCTCGTTGCCGATCGCGGACAGGAGAAGAAGCCGCGCATTCTCGATGGTGCCGGCGGCAAGCACGAAGCAGCGGGCCCTGATCTGCGCCCTCCGGCCCGACAGGCTGCGGATGTCGATCGCGTCGACATGGCGATGCTCGTTGGCCGGCCGTATCCCCGTGACCGTGGCGTTCAGGATCACCTGGCAGCGTTGCGCGGCGGCCAACTCGCCTCGGAACGCGGCGCCGAAGCGGAGCGGCGCGACCAGCGGCAGAAGCGACGGCGAGCGGAACTGCCAGAACTTGGTTCGGATCAGGCGCGCGTCGAACCGCGGTGGAACAGCGCCGAAGATCGGCCAGAGGCGTTCGTCGAATTCCGGCGGTCCGAGTTCGAAGATGCGCTGTGCGCGCCGATAGTACGGGGCGAGCTCGTCCGGCCCGAACGGCCAGCGATGCATAGGCTGTTCGGGTGGGCCGGCAAAATCGCCGCTGTCGAGCGGCGTGCAGAAGCTGCCCCAGGCAATTGATCCGCCGCCGAGTACGCGTGGTCGCGTCGTAACGGTGTCGAGCGGAAGCGGGCCGTCGTTGACGAGTTCGTTCAACGCCTCCGTCGATGGCGACCGCACAAAGCCGCCCGTCTCGACGACCGCGACGCGCAAAGGCGTGTCGAGGAG
>JAEUKZ010000178.1 GCA_016793045.1 Alphaproteobacteria bacterium | reverse complement strand
TCGAGCTGAGAACCGCGGACGGTCTCACCGGCCTCGGCGAAGCGGCGCCATGGGAGGTGTTCTCGGGCACCGCCGAGGCGGCCGCGGCCGCGATCGACGTCTATCTCCGGCCAATCCTGATCGGCGCCGATCCGACCCACGCGCCCGGGATCATGATCGCGTGCGACAGAGCCCTGGTCGGTCACGAGGAGGCGAAGGCAGCGGTCGAGATGGCGCTGCTCGATCTCTGCGGCAGGCGCGCCGGCGTCCCGGTTTCGGCGCTGCTCGGCGGGCGCTGCCGCGACGCGATCCCGCTGAGCTTCTCGCTCGCCAATCCCGACCTCGACAAGGACATCGCCGCGGCCAAGGCGCTGATCGCCGAGGGCCATCGAATCTTCAAGGTCAAGACCGGCTTCGCCGACCACCGCACCGACCTCGCACGCCTCGAGCGGCTGCGCGCCGAGCTGCCGCCGACGGTCGATCTGCGCGTCGACTACAACCAGGGCCTTGCCGCCTGGGACGCGCTGCCCAAGCTGCGCGACATCGAACGGTTCAGGCCGACCTTCATCGAGCAGCCGGTGCCCCGCCACGCGCGCGACGCGATGGCGGCGCTGACCGCGGCGCTCGACACGCCGGTGATGGCCGACGAGAGCGTGTTCTCGCCGGAAGACATGCTTGCCGCGGCGCGCGACCGCATCTGCGACCTCGTCAGCGTCAAGCTGATGAAGGCCGGCGGCATCGCCAGGGCGCGCGCCGTAGCGGAGATTGCCGCCGCCGCGGCCATGCCGTGCTACGGCGGCACGCTGTGGGAAGGCGGCATCGCACTCGCGGCAGGCTGCCACTTCATTGCGGCGACGCCGAACATGTCGCTGGGCTGCGAATTCTACGCGCCGCGCTATGCATTCGCGAACGACGTGGTCGCCACGCCGCTTGCGGTCGGCGGCGGCGAGGTGCGCGTGCCGGACGGTCCCGGGCTCGGGATGACGCTGGATCGCGACGCGCTCGCCCACGCGACGATCCGCTGATGGGCGTCCCGGTCGTCTACGGGCGGCCGTTCAGCGTCTATGTGCGCATCGTGCGCCTGGCGCTGGAGGAAAAGGGCGTCGCCTATCGGCTGGTCGAGATCGACCCTTTCGCACCGGGCGGCCCGCCTGCGGACTATCTCGCGCGTCAGCCTTTCGGCCGCATTCCCGCCTTCGAGCACGACGGCTTCGGACTCTACGAGACCGGCGCGATCAGCCGCTACGTCGACGAAGCGTTTCCGGGGCCGGCGCTGCAACCTGCCGCCGCGCAGCACCGCGCCCGCCTGAACCAGGTGATCGGCATCCTTGACAGCTACGCCTATCGCACGCTGGTCTGGGACATCTTCGTCGAGCGCGTCCGTGCGCCGCAGACCGGGCGGGCCGCGGACGAGGCGCGCATCGCCGCGGCGCTGCCGAAGGCGGAGACCTGCCTCGCAGCGCTCGCCGGCCTGTTGGAAGAACCTTTCTTCTGCGGGGCCGCAGTCTCGCTCGCCGATCTGCATGCGGCGCCGATGTTCGCGTATTTCCGGATGGCGCCGGAAGGCGCGGCGATCGTCGCGCGGCACGACCGACTGGGACGCTGGTGGGATGCCGTTGCCGCGCGGCCAAGCATGGCTGCCACGCGCTCGCCGTTCGAATAGACAACGACATCCCGCCTCGGCGATGCTTCGCCGATGGGCATCGATTCAACCCGCATCAGCCTGCGCCGCCGCTTCGACCCAGCCGTCAGCAAGGCGCTGCTCAAGGGCCTGATCGACTACAACGAGCAGAAGACCGGCCTGCGCAGCTATCGCTACGTCCAGCTTGCGGCACGCGATCGCAAGGGACGCGTGATCGGTGCGCTCGAAGGCGGCATCTGGTACGGGTGGCTGTTCATCAAGCTGCTGTGGGTCGACGAGGCATCGCGGCACGGCGGGATCGGCCGCCGATTGATCGCGCGCGCCGAGGCCGAAGCGGTCAGGCAGGGCTGCGTCGGCGCATGGCTCGACACGTTCTCGTTCCAGGCGCGGCCCTTCTACGAAAGGCTCGGCTACCGCCTGTTCGGCACCATCGACGGCTATCCGCCCGGCCACAAGCGCTTCTTCCTGCAGAAGCGCCTGAAGGCGCCCGCACGGTCGCCTGCGCGGGGACGGCGCAAGCCCGGCTTGTGAAAATCGCACGCGCCCGTCACGATGCGCCCCGTGTCGCGCCGCCCCTCACCCACCGCCCTGCACCCGGCCCCGCCCAAGCTGCTCGACGAGATCGTCGCGCGCCGCCAGACCTTGCGCCGGTCCGAACAGCGCGTCGCCGACACGGTGCTGCGCGCGGCCGAGGCGGTGACGCGGATGAGCATGGCCGAGCTCGCAGCCGCCGCCGCGGTGAGCGAACCGACCGTATTGCGTTTTTGCCGCCAGATGGGGTGCGATGGCTTCCCCGAACTCAAGCTGCGGCTCGCCCAGAGCCTCGTCTCCGGCGTGCCCTACGTCCATCGCGAGATCGCGCTCGGCGACAATGTCGAACAGGTGATCGAGAAGGTCTGCGGCGCCAGCGTCCATGCGATCGAGGGCGTCGGCAAGCGGCTCGACCGCGCGGCGCTGCGCCAGGCGATTGCCGCGCTTGCCAAGGCACGCCGCATCGAATGCTTCGGTAACGGGGCCGCGAGCGTACTGACCTTCGACGCGCAGCAGAAGTTCATGCGCTTCGGCATTCCGACGATCGCCTATCCGGACAGCCACTCGCAGATCGCGGCGGCGGCGACGTTGCGCGCGGGCGACGTCGCGCTGTGCTTCTCGCATACCGGGGCGGTGAAGGACATCGTGCGGTGCGCCGAATTGGCGGCGGAAGGCGGCGCGACGGTGATCACGATGACCCGCACCGGCTCGCCGCTCGCGCTCGCCGGCCACATCCACGTGCCGGTCGACACGGCCGAGAACACCGAGATCTACGCGCCGATGATCAGCCGTGTCGCGCACATGGTCGTGCTCGACGTCCTGGCGACCGGCGTCGCACTCGCGTTCGGGCCCGGCGTCGTGGCGCAGCTGCGCAAGGTCAAGGACAGCGCCGCTCATCTGCGCATCGAACCGGTTACCTCGCGGCGCAGGTTGAGCTAGTAAAACTACAGATCACGCCCGGGATTGACCGTGGTAGGCAGGCTCATGTAGCCTTACTACAAGGCTCGAAACCGGGAGAACGCCTCGAATGGCTGCGGCCGATCTCGCCATCACCGACGTCATTGCGCATCCGTTGAGCTGCCGGCTGCCCAAGCCGCAGCGCACCGGCTTCGGCGACTATCCCGTCATCGAGATCGTTCTCGTCGAGGTCCGCACCGATGCCGGCATCGTCGGCTTCGGCGAATGCCTGGGGCGCGCAGGTTCGGTCGCCTACGCGCAGGCGATCGAGCGCATCCTCAAGCCCGTGCTCGTCGGGCGCAATCCGCTCGACAGCCAGGCGCTGTGGCGCACGATGCAGCGCAAGCTCTCGGGCCGCAGCGGCGGCATGCTGATCGAGGCGATCGCCGGCGTCGACATCGCCCTGTGGGACGTTGCCGGCAAGGTCGCCGGCCTGCCGGTGCACCGCCTGCTCGGCTCGATGGGGCGCGCGCGCGTCGATGCCTACGCCTCGTCGATCAACTGGTACGACGATGCTCAGGCGGAAGCCGAGACGCGCGATTGCCTGGCACTCGGCTTCAGGCAGATCAAGGTCAAGATCGGCAAGCCGGTGAAGGATGCGATCCGCCGCTGCGAGCTGATCCGCCGCGTCGCGGGCGGCGACGTCAAGCTGATGACCGATTCCAACTGGGCCTTCGACGTCGACGAGGCCCTGGCGGTCGGCGACGCCATGGCGGCGCTCGACTACTGGTGGTTCGAGGAGCCGATCCCGGCCGAGAACGTCTCCGGCTACGTCGCGCTGCGCGCCAAGACCAAGGTGCGGCTCGCCGCCGGCGAAAGCGACTACACGGTGTGGCACGCGCGCGAACTGATCGAGCGCCAGGCCGTCGGCGTGATCCAGCCCGACGTCGCCCGCTCGGGCGGCATCAGCGAGACCCGGCGCATCGCCGATCTCGCGCACGCCTTCCACGTCGCCTACGCGCCGCATGTCGGCTGGTCGGGCGCGATCTGCGTCGCGGCCAGCCTCCAGCTTGCCGCCGCGGCGCCGAACTTCCTCACCTATGAATGCATGGCCTACGACAACCCGCTGCGCCAGGCGCTGACGACCGAGCCAGTCGGCGACTCGCGCCACCTGATCGACGGCCAAGCGGCCGTACCGCAGGGGCCGGGCCTCGGCGTCGCGATCGACTGGGACGTCGTCGCGCGCTATCGCGCGACGTAAGCGGCGCGTCGCGGGGACTGCGGCAATGAAGCGGTTCAGCTTCGCCCACGCGATGATGGTGATGCC
>JAEUKZ010000009.1 GCA_016793045.1 Alphaproteobacteria bacterium | reverse complement strand
TGCCATCGCGCCCTCGGGAATCGACGTTCCGGGCGAATCGACGGTCGTTTCGTAGGCAGTCGGGAACATCACCTCGGTGTTCACCATTCGCACGCGATAGCGTGCGGTGCCCGCGGGCGGATTGGTGACGGCGATCGCCGGCGACGTGCCGAGGCCGCAGTAGTTGCGCATGCCGAAGCTGACGGCGACCGCCATCGACTGCGGTGCCGGCGGCTCAGCGGCGCAGGCCGCAAGCGCCGCGACGGCGGCAAGGGCCATGATGACGCGCGGATGCATCGCTGATATCTAGCAGGTCGGCCGGCGGGGCGAAACCAGGACGAACGATGGTCGAACGCGTCGAGTGCGTGGTGGTCGGGGCAGGGGTGGTCGGCCTCGCGGTGGCGCGGGCGCTTGCGCTTGCGGGGCGGGATGTGGTGATCCTGGAGGCGGCCGACGCGATAGGCACCGAGATCAGCTCGCGCAACAGCGAGGTCATCCATGCCGGAATCTACTATCCGACCGGCAGCCTGAAGGCGCGCCTCTGCGTCTCCGGCAAGCAGGCGCTCTATCGCTACTGCGGCGAGCGCGGCATCCCGCATCGCCGCTGCACCAAACTGATCGTCGCCACCGATGACCAGCAGGTCGCGACGCTCGCCAGGCTCAAGGCCCAGGCGGCGGCGAACGGCGTCGACGACCTGGAGCTGCTCGACGGGGCGGCCGCACGCGCGATCGAGCCGCAACTCGCCTGCGTGGCCGCGCTGCTGTCGCCTTCGACGGGCATCGTCGACAGCCACGGGCTGATGCTCGCGTATCTCGGCGAAGCCGAGGCACATGGAGCGATGCTGGCGCTCGAGAGCCCGCTTCTGTCGGCGAAAGTGATGCGCGGCGGCTTCGTTCTGGAGGTCGGGGGGCGCGAGCCGACGGTGCTCGCCTGCGACCTGCTGGTGAATTCAGCGGGGCTCGAGGCGCCCGGCCTGGCGCGGCGAATCGCCGGCCTCGATCCATCCCGCGTTCCCCAGGGCTACTACGCGAAGGGCAACTATTTCGCCCTGTCCGGCCGATCGCCCTTCGGCTGCCTGATCTATCCCGTTCCCGAACAGGCCGGGCTCGGGGTCCATCTGACGATCGACCTCGGCGGCCAGGCGCGGTTCGGCCCGGACGTCGAATGGGTCGAGCGCATCGACTATGACGTCGACCCGCACCGTGCCGACGCGTTCTACAGCGAGATCCGACGCTACTGGCCGGCGCTTCCCGACGGCGCGCTCAAGCCGGCCTATGCGGGCATCCGGCCCAAGATCAGCGCCAAGGGCCAACCGGCGGCGGACTACCTGATCCAAGGGCCGGCGGACCATGGCATCCCCGGGCTGGTAAATCTGCTCGGCATCGAATCCCCCGGACTCACCGCGTCGCTGGCGATCGGCGAGTATGTCGGCGCGCTTCTGGACACTCGGTGACAGGACGTCGCGCGCGGCGGATGTTGTCAGCAAACCCCCGCCAGATCCGGCGCGGCCCGGCGTCTATACAAGGCCGATGGCGTGTGAGAGAACACGCGCCGGGAACGCCTGAACTTCTGGAGCAATAGAGCGATGGATCTACCCCGCAACGCATTCAAGCGCGGGCTCGCCGAAGGCCGGCCGCAGCTCGGTCTGTGGAGCCAGCTTGCGAGCGGCATGGTCGCGGAAATCATCAGCGGCTGCGGCTTCGACTGGATCGTGCTCGACATGGAGCACGGTCCCAACGAAGTCGCATCGGTGATCGCGCAGCTCCAGGGAATGCAGAAGGGAACCGCGACCGCGGTGGTCCGGCCGCCCTGGAACGATCCGGTGATCACGAAGCGCCTGCTCGATTCGGGCGCCACCGCGCTGCTGTTCCCGTTCGTGCAGAACCGCGAGGAAGCCGAGCGCGCGGTCGCCTCGACGCGCTATCCGCCGAAGGGCTTCCGCGGCGTCGCCAGCGTGACCCGCGCCTCGGGCTTCGGACGGGTGAAGAACTATCTCGCGAACGCCTCGTCGGAGATCTGCGTCCTGGTGCAGGTCGAGACCAAGAGCGCGCTCGACAAGCTCGAGGAGATCGCGACGGTGGACGGCGTTGACGGCGTCTTCATCGGGCCTTCCGATCTCGCGGCGGCACTCGGCCATCTCGGCAACGCGGCGCATCCGGAGGTTCAGGCGGCGATCATGGGTGCGGTCCAGCGGCTCAAGAAGATCGGCAAACCTGCTGGAATCCTGACGTCCGTCGTCGCCGATGCGCAGCGCTACCTCGATGCCGGCTACATGTTCGTCGCCTGCGGCAGCGATGTCGGTCTGCTCGCGCGCGGCGGCGAAGCGCTGGCAAAGACCTTCAAGAAGTGATGCCATGAAGCCTGATCTGATCTCGATCGCGCCCCTGCTGCCCGCACAGATGGCGCGGCTCGCCGAGCGCTTTACCATCCACGCCTTGCCTGCCGCCGACCCGGAGCGTGCGGCGATGCTCGGCAAGCTTGCCGACCAGGTGCGGTTCCTCCAGACGACCGGCTTCCACGGCTGCGACAAGGCCCTGATGGACAGGTTGCCGAAGCTGGAGATCGTCGGGGTGATGGGAGTCGGCGTCGATGCGGTCGACCTGCCCGAGGCGAGGCGGCGCAACATCGCGGTGACCAACACGCCGGATGTGCTCAACGACGATGTCGCCGACCTCGCGGTGTCCCTGATGCTGATGGTCGGGCGGCACCTCGCGCTGTCCGACCGCTGGGTGCGCGATGGCCGCTGGCTCAAGACCGGCCAGCCGCTCGCCACCAAGGTATCGGGCAAGACGCTCGGCATCATCGGGCTGGGGCGCATCGGCAAGGCGATCGCCCGCCGCGCCGCCGGGTTCGACATGACGATCGCGTATCATGGCCGCCGGCAGCAGGCCGACGTGCCGTATCGTTACTACGCCGACCTCGCTGCGATGGCGGCCGACGCCGACTTCGTGATCGCGATCTGCCCCGGCGGGCCGGAGACGCGGCATATCGTCAACGCCAGGGTGCTCGAGGCGCTGGGGCCACAGGGGTTTCTGATCAACGTCTCGCGGGGGTCGGTGGTCGACGAGCCGGCGCTGGTCGCAGCGCTCAAGGCGGGCACGATTGCCGGCGCTGCGCTCGACGTCTTCGCGGACGAACCGCGCGTCCCGGCCGAGCTGCTGTCCTTGGACAACGTCGTGCTCAGCCCGCATGTCGGCAGCGCCACGCACGAGACGCGGGCGGCGATGTGCAACCTCGTCGTCGACAATCTGGCCGCCCATCTCGACGGCAAGCCGCTGCTGACGCGCTACGCCTGATGCGGGCCGGCGGCGGCGGCCACCTTTCCCGCCATCGATCCGAACAAAGATTGCGCGACATTGCACGTATCGCGGTGATGTGATCCGCTGACACAGGACGCAGCGCGCTTCGCATTTGCTAAGATGCGTGAAAAGCGCGCTTTCGACAGGGCAGGCGATGTTCGACGGTTTCTCGGTCCAACGTGTACGCACGCAGGGTGGGGCCATTCATCTGCGCCGCGGCGGGAGCGGCGATCCGGTCCTGCTCCTGCACGGATATCCGCAGACCCACGCGATCTGGCACCAGGTCGCCCCGCGGCTTGCCCGCCGGTTCACGGTGATCGTGCCGGACCTGCGCGGCTATGGCGATTCGGACCGGCCGCCCTCCGATCCGCTGCACGTCCCCTATTCGAAGCGGGCGATGGCTGCGGAAATGGTCGAGGTCATGCGGCTGCTCGGGCATGAGCGCTTCGCCGTGGTCGGCCATGACCGCGGCGCCCGCGTCGCCTATCGGATGGCGTTCGACCATCCGCAGTCGGTCGTGAAGATCGCGAGCCTCGACGTCGTTCCGACGCTGACGATGTGGGAGACGATGGACTGGACCCGCGCCAACCGGGCCTTCCACTGGCTCTTCCTGATCCAGCCCAATGCGCTGCCCGAGCGCATGATCGGTGCCAATCCGACGCTGTGGCTCGACGAGTGCCTGCGCCGGTGGGCCGCCCCCGGCTTCGCCTTCGCGCCCGCGGCGCTGGCGGAGTACCGCCGCTGCTTCGCCGATCCGGCGGTGGTCCACGCGACCTGCGAGGACTATCGCGCCGGAGCGACGATCGACGTCGAGCACGACAAGGCGGATTTCGGCAAGCGCCGGATCGAATGCAAGCTGTTGGCGCTCTGGGGCGAACAGGGCCTGGCGCGCCGGTCGGCAGACCCGCTGGTGGTGTGGCGCGAATGGGCGGCGGACGTACGCGGCGGGCCGGTCCGCTGCGGCCACTTCCTGCCGGAGGAGGCGCCGGAGGAGACGGCGAGCGCGCTGGAGGCGTTCCTGTGAAGCACCACGACGAGGGGCAAACGGCAATCGGGTTTCACCTGACCCTGCTGGGCCGGCTGCGCGCCTACATTTTCGCCGGCATTCTCGTCACCGCACCGATCGCCATCACCGGCTATATCGCCTGGCTGGTGATCAGTTTCGTCGACGAGAAGGTGACGCGGCTGCTGCCGCCGCTTTACAATCCGAACACCTACCTGCCCTTTACGGTGCCCGGAATCGGCATCGTGATCGTCGTATGGGCGCTGGCGACGATCGGCTGGCTGGCTGCCGGATATCTCGGACGCATCTTCGTCGGCACCGGCGAAGCGGTGGTCAACCGCATGCCGATCATCCGTGCGATCTACAGCGCGATCAAACAGATCTTCGAGACGCTGCTGGCGGCGCGATCGACCGCATTCCGACAGGTCGTGCTGGTCGAGTTTCCGCGACAGGGCGTGTGGCGCTATGCCTTCGTGACCGGGTCGACGCCGGGCAGGACGCAGAGCCTGGTGCCGGGCGGGCTGGTCAACGTCTTCATCCCCAACACCCCCAACGTCACAGCCGGGTTCCTGGCGCTGTTTCCGCCGTCGGAGATCGTCGAGGTCGACCTCACGGTCGAGGAGGCGCTGAAGCTTATGGTTTCCGGCGGCATTGCGATCCCCAGCCGCGATGCGGCGAACGCCGGTCAGCCCGAGCGCAGCAGCCGCACCGCGGCATCGCGCTCGAACACATAGAGCAGCGTCCGCAGCGCCTGGCCGCGCACGCTGTCGAGGCCGGGATCGCGCTCGAGCATCAGTTTCGCGTCGTCTCGCGCGATCTCGATGAGATCGGCATGGGCGAGGGGATCGCCGAGCTTGAACGCCGGCATGCCGCTCTGCCGTGTGCCCAGCATCTCGCCGGCGCCACGCAGTCGTAGATCCTCCTCGGCGATGCGGAAGCCGTCCTCGGTCTCCCGCATGATCTCGAGCCGCGCCTTGGCGTTGTCCGACAGCGGCCCCTGGTAGAGCAGGACGCAGGTCGACGCATCCTTGCCCCGACCGACGCGGCCGCGCAGCTGATGGAGCTGCGCGAGGCCGAAGCGCTCGGCATGCTCGATGATCATCACCGTCGCTTCCGGCACGTCGACGCCGACCTCGATCACCGTGGTGGCGACGAGGATGCGGGTCTCGCCCGCGGCGAAGCGCGCCATGGCGAGGTCGCGTTCGGCCGTCTTCTGGCGGCCGTGGATGAGCCCGACGCGGTCGGCGCCGAAGCGTCGGCACAGGGCCTCGTAGCGGTCGGTCGCGGCGGCAAGGTCCACCTGCTCCGATTCCTCGACCAGCGGGCAGACCCAGTAGGCGCGCGCCCCCTGGCGAAGCCGGCGGTCGAGTCCGTCAAGCAGGTCGCGCAGCCGCTCGGTCGGGGCGACTCGGGTGTCGATCGGCTGGCGACCGGCGGGTTTCTCCGCGAGGCGCGACACGTCCATGTCGCCGTAGGCGCACATCATCAAGGTGCGCGGGATCGGCGTCGCGGTCATCACCAGCACGTTGACGCCTTCGCCCTTGGTCGTCAGGGCCAGGCGCTGATGCACGCCGAAGCGATGCTGCTCGTCGATCACGACCATGCCGAGCGCCTTAAAGACGACGTCCTCCTGCACGAGCGCGTGGGTGCCGACGACGATCGGGATGCGGCCTTCGGCGAGCCCTTCGTGGACCGCCCCGCGCGCGCGCGCGCTTTCGCGCCCGGTGAGCAGCGCCACCTCGACGCCGATCTGCGCGGCGAGCGGGGCGATCGTTGCATGATGCTGGCGCGCCAGAATCTCGGTCGGGGCCATCATCGCGGCCTGGAACCCGGCCTCGACGGCATCGAGCATTGCCATCAGGGCAACGACCGTCTTGCCGCTGCCGACGTCGCCCTGGAGCAGCCGCAGCATGCGGAAGTCGCTGGCCATGTCGCCGGCGATCTCGGCGATCGCGGCCTCCTGGCCACCCGTCAGCGTGAAGGGCAGGGCGGCGCGCGCCTGATCGCGCAGGCGGCCGTCGCCGGCGATCGGCGTGCCGGGGAGGCGACGGTGGCGCGCCCGCACCAGGGCCAGGGCAAGTTGGTTGGCGAGCATCTCGTCATAGGCGAGGCGGCGGCGCGGCTGCGACTGCGGATCGAGCGCCGCCTCGTCCGCCGGGACGTGAATCGCGGCCAGCGAGGGCTGCCAAGCCTGCCAGCCTTCGCGCGCGACCAGCGCAGCGTCAAGCCACTCGGGCAGGGTCGGCGCTCGGCCCAGGGCGGTACGGACAGCCTTGGCCATCACCTTGGGGGTGATGCCAGCGGTCAGGCCGTAGACCGGTTCGACGGTCGCGATGCTGCCGTAGTCCTCGTACGTCCCGACATGATCGGGATGGGTCATCTGGATCTCGTCGCGATAGCGCTCGATCCGGCCGCTGATGACCCTGACTTCCCCGACGGGCAGCGCAGCGGCGAGATAGTCGGGCTTGGGGCGGAAGAAGACGAGATGCAGCCAGGCTGTATCGTCGAAGCAGCGGACCTTGTATGGCAGGCGCGGGTTGCCCGGCGGCAGGTGCCTGTCGACCCGCACGACCAGCGTGACGACGCGCCCGGCCTCGGCGTCGGCGATCTTCGGCGCATAGCGGCGATCGACGATTCCGGTCGGCAGGTGCCAGAGGAGGTCGACCACCCGCGTCAGGCCGATCTTCTCCAGCAGTTTGGCGAAACGCGGCCCAATCCCGGGGATCGTCGTCACCGGCGCGAACAGGGGGAAGAGGACGGACGGACGCATGCGGACCGGCGGAATGTCACTCGTTGGCGCGCCACGGACGCAGGTCTCATATCACGATGGGCGGCTTCATGTCGGGCGCCTGGCGCATTATTGTCCGGCTCCCACCGAGTCGGGGTCCGGAGATGAACGAGACAGTGGAAGCCCGGCGGAAGCGGCTGATCCATCGCTCCCGCTATACGGGCATGAAGGAGACCGATCTGCTGCTCGGCGCATTTGCCATGCGTCACGTCCCCCGGTTCAGCGTCGCCGAACTGGACCAGTACGAGCACCTGCTGGGCGTTCCCGACGCCGACATCTTCGATTGGGCGACCGGCCGCGCGATGCCCGATGCGGGTTACGATTCAGACGTTCTAAGACTCTTGAAAAACTTTAGAATTGACCAATAAGTGACTGTTTTAAATAAATCACTATTCGAATTTCCTCGCCGATTCACGGTCGCCGGCGCACCGGCTGGCTTTGATGCGCTGACGCTCGCGGACCTGGCCGGCGGCGGCGTCGGCCTGATCCACGTCGCCCGCGATGATGCCCGCATGGCGGCGATGGCGGAGGCTCTAGGGTTCTTCCGGCCCGACCTGACGGTGCGTACATTTCCGGCCTGGGATTGTCTTCCCTACGACCGCATCTCGCCCAATGGCGACATCGTCAGCCAGCGCATCGACTTGCTGTCCGACCTGGCCGCCGCGACGGGCCGTCAGAGCTTCGTCCTGGTCACCACGGTCAACGCGATCCTCCAGCGCGTGCCGGCCCGGCAAAGCTTCGCCAAGGCCCGCTTCGCCGCAGCAAAGGGCGAGCGCCTGGTGCTCGAGGAACTGATGGGGTTTCTCGGCGCGAACGGCTACCGTCGCGCGGAAACCGTGCGCGAGCCGGGCGAGTATGCCGTACGCGGCGGTATCGTCGACCTGTTCCCGCCGGGCAGCAAGACGCCCCTGCGCCTCGATCTCTTTGGTGACATGCTCGAAGGCATCCGCGCCTTCGACCCGATGACCCAGCGCAGCGCCGACCGGCTGGAGCGTTTCGTCCTCAAGCCCGTTTCGGAGGTGCCGCTGTCGCAGGAGGCGATCGCGCGATTCCGCGCCGGCTACCGCGAGTTGTTCGGCGCCGGTGACGACGATCCCCTCTACGAGGGGGTGAGCAACGGGCTGCGCCCTGCGGGGGTGGAGCATTGGCTGCCGCTGTTCCACGAGCGGCTCGAGACGCTGTTCAGCTACGTCCCCAATGCCGGGGTGACATTCGATCATCAGATCGAAGAAGCGGCGGCCGCGCGCTTCGAGCAGATCAACGAGTACTACGATGCGCGCATGGCGCAGCTTCGCCAGCGCAACTCCGGCGAGGCGGCGCCATACAATCCGCTGCCGGCCGATCGGCTCTACCTCGCCCCGGCGGACTGGGAGGACGCGCTCGCGGCGCGGGCCGTCGGCATATTCAGCCCGTTCGACGTCGTCGAAGGCGCCCGCGGAATCGACGCGGGCGCCCGACCGGCGCTCGATTTCGCCGGCCCGCGCAAGCAATCCGGTGTCGCGCTGTTCGACGCGGTCGCGGCGCGCATCGGGGAGGAGCGGGCCGCCGGCCGGCAGGTCGTGATCGCCGCCTACAGCGCCGGATCGCGCGAGCGGTTGATGGGGCTGATGGCCGATCACGGCATCGCCGGGCTGCAGCTTGCGGATACGTGGGTCGACGCACTGGCAGCGCGTGAGACCGTCAATCTCGTCGTGCTCGGGCTCGAACGCGGATTCACGGCGCCCGGACTTGCGATGCTCACCGAGCAGGACATCCTCGGCGACCGCCTGATCCGCGCGGCCAAACGCCGCGTGCGGCCCGAAAACTTCCTCACCGAGGCTTCGACGCTGACCGAGGGCGACCTTGTCGTCCATGCCGATCACGGCATCGGCCGCTTCGACGGTCTGGTCACGATCGACGTCGCCGGCGCCGCGCACGACTGCCTGCGACTGATCTACGCCGGCAACGACAAGCTGTTCGTCCCGGTCGAGAACATCGACGTGCTGTCGCGTTACGGCTCCGAGGATGCGGGCGCCGAGCTCGACAAGCTCGGCGGCGCCGCGTGGCAGGCGCGCAAGGCGCGGGTCAAGAAGCGAATCGGCGAGATGGCGGCGGGCCTCATCCGCCTCGCTGCCGCGCGCACCGTCACGGATGGCGACAGGATGGCGCCGGCGCACGGCCTCTACGAGGAGTTCTGCGCACGCTTTCCCTATGCCGAGACCGAGGACCAGGCGCGCGCGATCGACGACACGATCGCCGACCTTGCCTCGGGCCGGCCGATGGACCGGCTGGTCTGCGGCGATGTCGGCTTCGGCAAGACCGAGGTGGCGCTGCGTGCCGCGTTCGTCGCCGCGACGAGCGGCAGCCAGGTCGCCGTGGTCGTGCCGACGACGCTGCTCGCGCGCCAGCATTTCCGCAACTTCCGCGCGCGCTTCGAAGGACTGCCGGTGCGCGTCGAGCAGCTTTCGCGCCTGGTCGGGACCGGCAGCGCGCGCGAGATCAAAAAGGATCTGGCCGAGGGCCGGGTCGACGTCGTCGTCGGCACCAGCGCGCTGCTGGCGAGTTCGATCGCGTTCAAGGACCTCGGCCTCATCATCGTCGACGAGGAGCAGCATTTTGGCGTCAAGCAGAAGGAGCGGCTGAAGGAGTTCAAGGCCAAGGTCCACGTGCTGACGCTGACCGCGACGCCGATCCCGCGGACGCTACAACTCGCGCTCGCCGGCGTGCGCGACATGTCGATCATCGCCAGCCCGCCGGTGGACCGGCTCGCGATCCGCACCTTCGTGCTGCCCTACGACCCGGTGGTGATCCGCGAAGCGATCATGCGCGAGCGCTTCCGCGGCGGACAGACCTTCTACGTCTGCCCGCGCATCGAGGATATCGCGCAGCTCCACGAGCGGCTCGGCAAGATCGTGCCGGAGTGCAAGATCGCGGTTGCCCACGGACGGCTGTCGCCGACCGAGACCGAGGCGGTGATGACCGGATTCGTCGACGGCAGCTACGACATCCTGCTGGCGACGAACATCATCGAATCCGGACTCGACATCCCGGCGGTCAACACGATCATCGTCCACCGCGCGGACCTGTTCGGGCTCGCGCAGCTCTACCAGCTGCGCGGGCGCGTCGGCCGCGCCAAGGTCCGCGCCTATGCCTACCTGACCGTGCCGGCGGATCGCGTGCTTGCGCCGACGGCGCAACGCCGGCTTGAGGTGATGCAAACCCTCGACAGTCTCGGGGCCGGCTTCCAGCTCGCCTCGCACGACCTCGACATACGGGGGGCGGGAAACCTGCTCGGCGAAGAGCAGTCCGGCCATATCCGCGAAGTCGGCATCGAGCTCTACCAGCAGATGCTCGAAGACGCGGTGGCGGCGGCGCGCGAGGAGGGCCAGCGCGCCGCGGCCGCATCGGACGAGTGGACGCCGCAGATCAAGATGGGCGTGCCGGTACTCATCCCGGAGAGTTATGTCGAGGATCTCGGCGTAAGGCTGGGGCTCTATCGGCGCCTCGGCGCACTGGTCGAGCGTGCGGAGATCGACTCGTTCGCGGCAGAACTCATCGACCGCTTCGGCACGCTGCCCGACGAGGTCAAGAATCTGCTCGAGGTCATCGCCATCAAGCAGCAGTGCCGGCGCGCCGGCGTCGACCGGATCGACGCGGGGCCGAAGGGCGCCGTCATCGGCTTCCGCGAAAACAAGGTGGCGAAGCCCGACAGGCTGATCGGCTACATCCAGCGCGAGCCCGGCGTGAAGCTGCGGCCCGACCAGCGTCTCGTCTACATGCGGCCGTGGGACGATCCGCGCGAGCGCGCCGCGGGGCTGCACCGCATTCTCGATGACCTTGCGAAGCTCGCGGGCTAGTCTTGGATTGATCCCGGCGCCGCGCGCGACAAGGTCGGCGCGGGCGTCGGCAACCGTATGAACCCCGCATGACCAGCGCGCCGCAGCCGCAGGAATCGTTCGGCATCGTCCCGACGGACATCGTGAAATCGATGTCCGGCCTCGATTTCCTTGCCGCAATCATGGCCGGGAGCTACCCGCTGCCGCCGATCTGCCGCGTTCTCGACTTCCGTCCGGTCGAGATGGAGGTGGGGCGTGCCGTGTTCGAAGGCATCCCGCGCGGCGACTTCTACAATCCTCTCGGCAGCGTGCACGGCGGCTACGCCGCGACCCTTCTCGACTCGGCGATGGGGTGCGCCGTCCATACGACTCTGCGCGCCGGGGTCGGCTACACCACCCTCGAATTCAAGATCAACTTCGTACGGCCGCTGAGCGACCGGACCGGCAAGGTCCGCGCCGAAGCGCGCGTGCTTCATACCGGGACGACGATCGGGACCGCGGAAGGCAAGCTGCTCGACTCACGGGGCAAGACGTTTGCCCATGCGACAACGACCTGCCTGATCTTTGCGTTGCCGTGAAGCCGCATCAGGCCTCGGCGCCGGCGCGGATCTTGTCGAACGCATCGAGGAACGCCTCGGGGGGCTGCGCACCCGAGATGGCATACTTGCGCTCGATGATGAAACAGGGAACACCCTGTATCCCGATCTGGCGCGCGAAGGCGTCCTCCGCCTTGATCGTCTCGAGGTCCTCGTCCGAGGCGAGATATGCGGCCACTTCGGCGCCGTCGAGGCCGGCCGTTGCGGCGATGGCGACCAGCGTCGCCGGTTCGCCGATATTCAGGCCCTGCGTGAAGTAGGCCTGGAACAGAGCTTCGACGATGGCGTCCTGTCTGCCGCCACGGTCGGCGTGGCGGATCAGGCGATGCGCGTCGATGGTATTGGGGGTGCGCTTGATGGCGGAGAAATCGAACGCAATGCCTTCGCCGCGCCCGGCCTCGATCACGGCATCATAGGTCTTCCCGCCGCCGCGATCGCCGAATTTGAGGCGCAGATACTCGCCGCGATCCATGCCTTCGCGCGGCATGTCGGGGTTGAGCTGGAACGGGCGCCAACCGACGCTGATCTCGCCCGGCGGCAGCTGGGCGAGGGCTTTCTCGAAGCGCCGCTTGCCGATATAGCACCACGGACAGATGGCGTCGGAGACGATGTCGATGCGCATGCACTGAAGGTAGGCCGCCGGCGCGGTCGGGGCAAGCCGGCGCGATCGCCAACACCGTCATTGACCCCGACCGGGGCTCGCGGGGAATACTGGCGCGACGGCGTGGCGCGATCGAGGGAGGATGACGTGGCGCGAAATAAGGCTGGGACCGGGAAGGCGAGGCGTACGCCCGTCGCGCCAACCGGGATGTACGAGCGCGACCTGGACCGCAATCCGGCGAATTTCACCGCGCTGACCCCGATCGACTTCCTGATTCGAGCGGCATCGATTTTCCCGCGCAAGGTCGCGGTGATCCACGGTGCGCAGCGCTTCACCTATGCGCAATTCTGCGCGCGGGCGCGCAGGCTCGCCGCGGCCTTGCGTGCGCGCGGCATCCGTCGCGGCGACACTGTAGCGGTGATGGCGCCCAATGTGCCCGCGCTTCTCGAAGCGCACTACGGCGTGCCGATGGCAGGGGCGGTGCTCAATGCGCTCAACTACCGTCTCGATGCCAAGGCGATCGCCTTCATCCTGGACCACGGCCGCGCCAAGCTGCTGATCGCCGACCGGGAGTTCGGGCCGACCGTCGCCGCCGCGCTCGCGTTGATGAAGCGGCCGCCGCCCGTCGTCGACATCGTCGACCCCGCGTTTCCCGACGGCGTCCAGATCGGCCCGACAACCTACGAGGCGCTGCTCGAGGAGGGAGACGTCGACGCGACGATCGTCCGGCCGCGCGATGAATGGGATGCGATCTGCCTCAACTATACGTCCGGGACCACCGGAAACCCGAAGGGCGTCGTCTATCACCACCGCGGCGCGTTCCTCAACGCGATGGGCAACGCGCTGACCTTCGGGCTGACCCCGTCGGCGGTCTACCTCTGGACGCTGCCGATGTTCCACTGCAACGGCTGGACCTACACCTGGGCGGTGACGGCCGTCGGCGGCACGCATGTCTGCCTCCGGCGCGTGGAAGCGGCGGCCATCTTCGATGCCATCGCCGATCACGGCGTCTCGCACATGTGCGGTGCGCCGATCGTGCTGACCATGCTGGTGCACGCGCCCGAGGAATCGCGCCGCCGCTTCGCGCAGCGCGTCGAAGTGGCAACCGGGGGCGCAGCGCCGCCCTCCGCGGTGATCGCCGCGATGGAACGGATGGGCTTCCGCGTGACCCATCTCTACGGACTGACGGAATGCTACGGCCCGTCGACCGTTTGCATAGAGCAGCCCGGCTGGGCGCGGCTCGATCTTCCCGATCGTGCCGCGCTGATGGCGCGCCAGGGCGTCGGCTACCCGACGCTGACGGGCCTCATGGTCGCGGACCCGCAGACGCTCGAACCGGTCCCCAGCGACGGCAGGACGATGGGAGAGCTGATGTTGCGCGGCAACACGCTGATGAAGGGGTATCTCAAGAACCCCGCTGCGACGCAGGCGGCGTTTAAGGGGGGCTGGTTCCACACCGGCGATCTCGGCGTACGGCACCCTGACGGCTATGTCGAGATCAAGGACCGCTCGAAGGACATCATCATCTCCGGTGGCGAGAACATCTCGTCGCTCGAGGTCGAGGAGGTCCTCTACAAGCATCCTCAGGTCATGGAGGCGGCGGTGGTCGCCAAGCCCGATGCGAAATGGGGCGAGACGCCGTGCGCGTTCGTTACCGTCAAGCCTGGCGCGGCGATACCGCCTGCCGAGGACGTGATCGCCTGGTGCCGCGCGAACCTCGCGCATTACAAATGCCCGCGGCACATCGTCTTCGGGCCGCTGCCGAAGACCTCGACGGGAAAGATCCAGAAATACGTCCTGCGCGAACGCGCGCGCCAGATGACGGCGCCATGACGCCCACCATGTTGCAGATGCGCAGTTCGCCGCGCGTCGCTATAAGTAGTTCCCCATCGCCCCCGATCCACGGAGAAACCAGATGTCCTTCCGCTCGCGGGTAAGACCCGTCGCCTTCGCAGCCATCATCGCGCTCTCGGCGTGGACCGGTCCCGCCAGCGCGCAAGATGCAGCAGCACAGTTCCGCCAGGCGATCGAAAGCGCGCTCGGCTCGGTCGCGACGCGGACCAACAATCAGGTCGAGGCCCGGACAAGCCGCCCCATCGAAGTCCGAGTGGAAGGGGGCGTGGCGACGGCGACCTTGCCTGACCTGATGGTCGGGCCGCGCGGCGCCGCGGAGGGGCTGCTCATCGGCACGCTCACGGTCACCCAGCGCGAGGTCGCGCCGGGCCGCATGCGCTACGAGGCGCAGCTTCCGCGCGAGATGCGGGTGCAGGCGCCCAACGGTCGTAACACCACCGTCGCCAACGGCGGCGGCCAGTTCGCCGCGGTCGTCGACCCGCAGAGCGGCCTGACCCACGAATTGAACGTCCGCGTCGAGAACCTGGCAGTGCGGCCCGAGGGCCGGCCGGGCTCGCTCGCGATCGGACTGTTCGAGATCGCAAGCGCAATCAACCAGGGTGCCGACGGGCTGGCGCAGTCGCCCGCGCGCATCGCGCTGCGCAGTCTCGATTTCCGCCACGAGGACGGCCGCCAGGCGCTGCAGATCGGCGAGATCGCGGTGTCGGGGAACGGACAGGGCTTCCGCATTGCCGACCTCGAACGGCTGCGGGCGGCGTTCGACCAGGCACAGCGGGGGCCGCAGGCCGAGATGGCCGGCCGCATGATCGAGGCGCTGTTCAACTTTCCGTTCGCCGAGCTGAGCGGCGAGATTTCAGTAGCCGGCATCACGTTCAACGACGGGCAGGGCACTCCGGCATTCCAACTGGCCCGCGCGTCGCTGGGCGAGGTGCTCGGGCCGCTGCATCAGGAAGAGACCCGCCTTGCGCTGCGCTACAGCCATGAGGGCCTGGTGCTGCGCCAGGGAATGGTGCCCTACCAGCAATACGTGCCGTCGCAGGTGACGATCGAACTGGCGGCGGACAAGCTGCCGGCTGCGGCGTTGAAGCGCGCGCTCGGCTCCGGCCTGCGCGTCGGACCCGACGGCATGCCGACGCAACTGTCGGGGCAGGCGACGGCCGAACTCATGGCCGCGGTGTTCCGGAGCGGCGCCACATTGCGCATGGCGCCGATCCAGTTCGCCTCGCCGGCACTCGGCGCGACGCTCAACGGTTCGATCGCCGCGAACGGCAACTCGCCGCTCCAGGCGGTCGCGGCCGGTGAACTGGTGATCCGCGGCCTCGAGGCGATCCAGCGTGAGTTCGGCGGCGGCAACGCCAATCAGCAGGGCTCGCCCGCGGCGGTGATCGCGATGCTGACGGCCCTTGGCCAGCAAGGGACGGGCAGCGATGGCCAGCCGACGCGCAGCTATCGCGTCGAACTCAACGAGCAGGGCCAGCTCATGCTCAACGGATCGGACATGACGGCGCTGCTCGGACCGATGGGGGCACCGCGCAGCCCGCGCCCGACGCGACCGGCCCAGGGACAGCCGACGCAACCGCCGGCAGCGCAGCCGCCTGCGACCCCGCCGACGGCGCAGACCCCGCCGACGCCGCCTGCACAGCCGGCCCAGCCTGCGCAGCCGCAACAGGGCGGGAAGGGCCAAGCCGCTACGCCGACTCCTGCTCCGACTCCCGCTCCGGCACCTGCGCCCGCTCCGGCGCCGGCACCGCCGCAGCGCGCGCAACCGACGCCGACGCCGGCCCAGCCGGCAGTACCTGTGCCGCCGCAGCAGACCGGCAAGGGACCGCAGGCCACTCCGCCGGGCGGCAAGGGCGCTCAGGCGCAGCCAGCGCCGCGCGGCAAGTGACCGCCGGGCCGCTTCACGATCTGACCGGCCGGGCGGCGCTCGTAACAGGAGCGTCGTCCGGCCTCGGTTGGCACTTCGCAAAGGTCCTCGCGCGCGCCGGCGCCAAGGTCGCTGTCGCGGCGCGACGCGTCGAGCGGCTCGAGACGCTCGCAAGCGAGATCGCGGCGTTCGATGGTCGGGCGCTTCCGGTGGCGCTCGACGTCCGCGACCGCGCGTCGATCGAGGCCGCGATCGACGCTGCGGAAACCGAGCTTGGTCCGCTCGCGGTCGTCGTCAACAATGCCGGTATCGGCGTGACCCGCCCGTTTCTCGACCAGTCCGAGGAGGAATGGCGCGGCACGCTGGACACCGACCTCGACGGCGCCTGGCGCGTCGCGCAGTCAAGCGCGCGCCGCATGGTCCAGCACGGCCAAGGCGGCGCGATCGTCAACATCGCGTCGATCCTGGGCGAGCGCAGCGCCTCGCAGGTTTCCGCCTACGCGGCTGCAAAGGCGGGGCTGATCGGACTCACGCGCAGCATGGCCGTCGAACTCGCCCGCCATGCAATCCGCGTCAACGCGCTCGCGCCCGGCTACATCGAGACCGACCTCAATCGCGAGGTCCTGTCCGGGCCTGCCGGACAGGCGCTGGTCAAGCGCATTCCGCTGCGGCGATTCGGCAAACCCGACGACCTTGACGGCGCGCTGCTGCTGCTTGCGTCCGATGCCGGGCGCTGGATGACCGGCAGCGTGCTCGTCGTCGACGGCGGCCACACTTTGAGTATCGTCTGAACGCCGTCACGGCGGTAAGACGGGAAGCGGCGGCCCACGCCGTTCGCATCGCGGAACAAGGAAGCGCCTGATGATCGTCGACATGCGGACCTACACGCTCCACCCCGGAAATCTGGGAGCGTACAACCGGCTCTATGGGACCGAGGGCTATCCGGTCCAGACTCGCTATCTCGGCCAGCCGCTCGGCTACTACACCGTCGAAATCGGCGTGCAGAACCGCATCGTGCATCTGTGGGGGTACCGGGACATCAAAGAGCGCCAGGACAAGCGCGACGCGATGCAGGCCGACCCGGCTTGGCAGAGCTACGTCAGCCGAGCGACGCAGTATTTCCAGTCGCAGGAGAATCGCATTCTGCGCAGCGCGCCGTACTGGCCCTTCAAGCCTGAAGGGGGACTCGTGCCGGGCATCGTCGACCTGCGTGTCTACACGTTTCATGCGGGCAAGCTGCCGTCGTTCTTCAAGCTCTACGAGGCTGAGGGCCTGGCGACCCAGACCAAGCACCTCGGCAACTGCCTGGGTTTCTATGCCAGCGACATCGGGGGTCAGAACCAGATCGTCCATCTTTGGGCCTATGCCGATTTTGCCGACCGTCAGCGGCGACGCGCGGCCATGCAGGCCGATCCGCTCTGGCAGACATATCTTGCCAGAAGCGCGCCGCTGGTCTTCCACATGGAGAACTCGATTCTCCGGCCTGCCCCGTTCTGGACCCCGCCACGCACCTGAAGCCCACGGCCATGGATTTCACACTCGACCCCGCCATCGACACGATCCGCAGGCGCATCCGCGAGTTCGTCGCGACCGAGATCGTTCCTCTGGAAGACGATCCGTCGGCATGGGGCGAAGGCGAGAACATCGACCTCGAACGGCTCAACCAGGTCCGTGCCAAGGCGAAGGCGGCGGGCCTGTGGGCACCGCAGATGCCGCGCGAGCGCGGCGGCATGGGGCTTCCGGTCGTCGGGATGGCGGCCTGCTATGAAGAGATGGGCTGGTCGATCTTCGGTCCCTGCTGCTTCAATGCCTCCGCGCCCGACGACGGCAACATGATCCTGCTCAACAAGACCGCGACGGCGGCACAAAAGGATCGCTGGCTGCAGCCGATCATCGACGGCAAGGTCCGCTCGTCATTCGTGATGACCGAGCCGATGCCCGGCGCAGGGTCGGACCCGTCCTCGATGTTGACTCGGGCCGAACGGCGCGGCGGGAAGTGGGTCGTCTCCGGCCGCAAATGGTTCATCACCGGTGCGGGAGAAGCGAAGCATTTCATCCTGATCGCCCGGACCTCGGACGATACGCGCAAGGGCTTGAGCGCGTTCCTCTACCATGCCGACCAGCCTGGCTGGCGGATCGTGCGCCGCATCCCGATCATGGGACCCGAAGAACATGGCGGGCACTGCGAGATCGAGTTCGACGGGCTCGAGATCGACGACGACAACGTGCTGATGAAGATCGGCGACGGTCTCAAGGCGACGCAGATCCGTCTCGGCACCGCACGCCTCACGCACTGCATGCGATGGCTCGGCATGGCCAAGCGTGCGCTCGCGATATCCTTCGACTACGTCCGCGAGCGCGAAAGTTTCGGCGCGAAGCTGGCCGACCACGAAGGCGTGCAGTGGCTGCTCGGCTCCGCGGCGATGGAGATCGAAATGGGGCGCCTGCTCACCATGCGCGCGGCGTGGCTCCTCGACCAGGGCGACTTCGCGCGCAAGGAAGTCTCGATGGCCAAGGTTGCGGTCGCGGACGTGCTTCAGAAGGCGATAGACACCGGGATCCAGTTGCTCGGCGCGCGCGGCTACTCCCGCGATACTCGGCTCGAATGGATGTATCGCTACGCCCGCCAGGCACGTCTCGTCGACGGCGCGTCGGAGGTCCACAAGATGGTGCTCGCGCGCTTCCTGCTCAGCGAAGGAGCGGATTTCTGGTCGTGGCGATGAGCGGCGGATTCTCGGCGGCTGATCCCGGAACGGCTCTGGCCCGCTTCCTGATCGGGGCGCTCGATGCGCGCTCGGTCACGGTCGGTCGTTTCGCCAAGCTGTCGGGCGGCGCGATCCAGGAGAACTGGGCGGTCGACGCTACGGTCAACGGCGGGCCGCACGCCGGCAAGCTGGCGCTGGTGCTGCGCACCGACGCGCCCTCGGGGGTCGCGGTGAGCCATGGTCGCGCCCACGAGTACGCGATCCTCCGCGCCGCGCACGGCGCCGGCGTCACGGTTCCCGAGCCGCTGGCGCTGTGCGAGGACCGCAGCGTGCTCGGCAAACCGTTCTACGTGATGCGCCGCGTCGCCGGGACGGCAGCCGGCCACATCGTCACCCGCGACGACAAATGGAAGGGCGATCGCGGTGCGCTCGCCGAGCGGCTCGGCCGCGAACTTGCGAAGCTTCACCGGATCGTTCCCCCGGTGGACAGCCTCGCCTTCCTGACGATGCCGAAGCCAAGCCCGGCCGCCGCCGCGATCGCCGATTATCGCCATTGGCTCGACGGCTATCGCGACCCGCGGCCTGCGCTCGAATGGGGCCTCGCATGGCTCGCAGAGCGCGCGCCGGCGCTCGACGGCATGGTGCTGTGCCATCGGGATTTCCGCACCGGCAACTACATGGTCGACGAGCACGGGCTGACCGGCGTCCTCGATTGGGAGTTCGCCGGATGGGGCGACGCGATGGAGGATGTCGGTTGGTTCTGCGCGCGCTGCTGGCGCTTCGGGCAGACCGCGCGCGAGGCTGGCGGTATCACCGATCGCGCGGCGTTCTATCGCGGCTACGAAGCCGAGGGCGGCCGCAGGATCGACCCCGCGCGCGTGGCATTCTGGGAGGCGATGGCGCATGCGCGCTGGGCGGTCATCGCGCTCCAGCAGGGCGAACGCCACGTCTCCGGCAGCGAGCCGTCGCTCGATCTTGCCTTGACCGGCCGACGCGTCGCAGAACTTGAGTGGGAGCTGTTGCGGATGACGCAGCCGGAGGCGGCGTGATGCGCGATCGTCCCTCGGGTGCCGACCTGCTCGCCATCGCAAGGCGCACGCTGTTGGAGACCGTGCTTCCCGGGCTTGCCGACGACCGGCGCATCGCAGCGCTGATGATCGCCCGCGCGATCGAGATCGCCGAGCGCGAAGCGGCGTCGGGCGACGCGGCACAGCGCGCATTCGCCGCCGCGACCGCGATGCTCTACGGCGAAGCCCTGCCGGCACTCGGCCGGTCGGACGACGTTGCCACGGCGTGGCGCCGGCTGGCGACGCGGCTCGCGCGCGATCTGCGCTCCGGCACGCTCGACCGGGAAAAGCGCGCCAAGGCCTGGCGCATCCTGATGGCCGACGCGGAGGCCCGCGTCGGCGAGAGCAACCCGCGCTATCGCGACGCCGGCTGAGACGCGGCGGCGACCGATGGATTCGCCCGCGACACCGATCGTCAAGGACCTCGTCCTGATCGGTGGCGGGCATGCGCATGTCCAGGTTCTCAAGAACTTCGGCATGCGGCCGATGCCGGGCGTGCGGCTTACCCTAATCGCCCGCGACATCGACACACCCTATTCGGGAATGCTGCCGGGCTACATCGCCGGCCACTACAGCTTCGACGACTGCCACATCGACCTAGCGCCGCTCGCGCGCTTTGCCGGCGTGCGGCTCTATCACACAGAGGCCATCGCCATCGATCGGTCGGCCCGCAGCGTGTTGTGCCGCGAGCGGCCGCCGGTGCCCTACGACGTGCTGTCGATCGACATCGGGTCGCGGCCGAAGGCGCATGACGTGCCCGGTGCGGCCGAACATGCGACGCCGGTCAAGCCGATCGACCGCTTCGCCGCACGATGGCTCGACCTCGTCAGCCGCGTCGGCAGTCATTCCGGGCCGTTCCGCATCGGCGTCGTCGGCGGCGGAGCAGGGGGCGTCGAAGTGCTTCTGGCAATGCGCCATCGCCTGCGCGCGCTCGACCTGGCAGCAGGCCGCGATCCCGACCGGCTGAGCTTCCTCCTCGTCACGGCGGGCGCGCTGCTGGCCACGCATACGCCCAAGGTCGCCGCGATCTTCGGCCGCGTGCTTGCGGAACGCGGCGTCGAAATCCGGGTCGATGCGCCGGTG
>JAEUKZ010000452.1 GCA_016793045.1 Alphaproteobacteria bacterium | reverse complement strand
CGCCGAGCAATTCGCCGGCGCTGCGCACGACCCCGTCCTGATTCACGGCGA
Organism: Alphaproteobacteria bacterium; assembly: GCA_016793045.1. GTDB lineage: Bacteria > Pseudomonadota > Alphaproteobacteria > CACIAM-22H2 > CACIAM-22H2 > JAEUKZ01. Next base: position 1,514 of record JAEUKZ010000452.1, on the reverse strand, counting down.
ACCCGGCCCGGGCGAGCTTGCTGGGCGTCTCGCGGAGGCGGTCGACGAGGTTGCGGCCCTCGACCAGGGCGGCAGCCTTATCCGTATAGGCCCGCGACCGCCGCGATCCGACGCAGCCGATCGCCATGCCACGCCCGGTCAGGCGCTGGTCGGCGTTGTCGGCGCGCAGCACCAGGCGATACTCGGCGCGGCTGGTGAACATCCGATAGGGCTCGCCGGTGCCCAGCGTCACCAGATCGTCGATCAGCACGCCAATGTAGGCCTCGGCGCGGTCGAGCGTGAATGGCGTGCCGCCGCCACAGCGCAGCGCCGCATTGAGTCCGGCCATGAGGCCTTGCGCTGCCGCTTCTTCGTAGCCGGTCGTGCCGTTGATCTGGCCAGCCAGGAAGAGGCCGGGCACGCGGCGGGTTTCCAGGGAATGGCTGAGCTCACGCGGGTCGACGAAGTCGTATTCGATCGCATAGCCCGGTCGCAGCATCGTGGCGCGCTCGAGGCCGGGAATCGTCTTGAGCAGCGCGGTTTGGACGTCACGCGGGAGCGACGTCGAAATCCCGTTCGGGTAGACCGTGTCGTCGTCCAGTCCTTCGGGCTCAAGAAAGATCTGATGGCGCTCGCGGGCTGCGAACCGCACGACCTTGTCCTCGATCGAGGGACAGTAGCGCGGCCCGCGGCCCTCGATCTGGCCCGAATAGACGGGTGCACGGCTGAGATTGGCGCGGATCAGCGCGTGCGTTTCGGGCGTCGTCGCCGTGATCCCGCAAGAGATCTGCGGCGTCGTGATCCGGTCGGTGAGGAAGGAAAACGGCACAGGCGGGTCGTCCGCTGGCTGCATGTCCAGCCCGGCCCAATCGATCGTCCGTCCGTCGAGCCGGGGGGGCGTCCCGGTCTTGAGCCGGCCCAGGGCGAACCCGGCCCGCGCCAGCGTTTCGGACAGCCCCAACGACGGCGCTTCACCGACCCGGCCAGCCGGGATCTTCTCGTCGCCGATATGGATGAGGCCGCGCAAGAAGGTCCCGGTCGTCAGGACAACTGCGCCGCAGGGGATACGCCGGCCGTCGCCCGTGATGACCGCAGCGACCGCGCCGCGCGCGGCCAGCTCGATATCCTCGACGGCGGCGGCCTCGATATCCATGTTTAGCTGGTTCGCCAACAGATCCTGGACAGCGCGCCGATAAAGCTTGCGGTCGGCCTGGGCGCGGGGACCGCGAACGGCAGGGCCCTTGGACCGGTTGAGCATGCGGAACTGGATGCCGGCGCGATCCGCCGCCAAGCCCATGACGCCATCGAGCGCGTCGATCTCCCGGACGAGGTGGCCCTTGGCCAAGCCGCCGATCGCCGGGTTGCACGACATCTCGCCGATCTTGGCCGGATCGTGGGTCAGCAGGAGGGTGCGCGCGCCGAGGCGCGCCGATGCGGCCGCAGCCTCGCAGCCGGCATGTCCGCCTCCAACAACGATCACGTCATAGCGCATGGGGGCGCAATCTAGGGCGATCAGCCTGCCCGGTCAAAGCCGC
>JAEUKZ010000448.1 GCA_016793045.1 Alphaproteobacteria bacterium | reverse complement strand
TTGGCGAGGTCGGCCTTGAGCGCCTTGATCATCGCCGCGCCGTCGAGCGTGCGGCCCTTCTTCGGCTTGACGACCGCGACCACGCCTTCGCCGAAATCGGGATGCGGCACGCCGACCACCGCGGACTCGTCGACGCCGTCCATCGCGTCGATGTGGTCCTCGATCTCCTTCGGGTAGACGTTGAAGCCGCCGGAGATGATGAGGTCCTTGGCGCGTCCCGAGATGAACACGTAGCCGCGCTTGTCGACGCGTCCGACGTCGCCGGTGATGAAGAAGCCGTCGGGCCTGATCTCGGCCTTTGTCTTGTCGGGCATCCGCCAGTAGCCCTTGAACACGTTGGGCCCGCGCACCTCGATGACGCCGATCTGGTCGGCGCCGAGCACCGTGCCCTTGTCGTCGGTGACGCGCAGCTCGACCTGCGGCAGCGGCCTGCCGCAGCTTCCCGCGATGCGCTCGCCCGACAGCGGGTTGGAGGTCAGCATGCCGGTCTCGGTCATGCCGTAGCGTTCGAGGATCGTGTGCCCGGTGCGCTCGCGGAAGGCGTTGAAGGTCTCGACCAGCAGCGGCGCCGACCCGGCGACGAACAGCCGCATCCGGCGCACCAGCTCCTTCGTGAAGCGCGCATCGCCGAGCAGCCGCACGTAGAAGGTCGGCACCCCCATGAACACGCTCGCGCGCGGCAGCAGGCGGACGATCGCGTCGAGATCGAACTTGGGCAGGAACAGCATCCCTGAGCCGTTGAGCAGGACGCAGTTCGTCGCCACGAACAGCCCGTGGACGTGAAAGATCGGCAGCGCGTGCAGCAGCACGTCGTCGGGCACGAAGCCCCATTCCTTGTGCAGCGTGAGCGCGTTCGACGCGAGGTTCCAGTGCGTCAGCATCGCGCCCTTCGAGCGGCCCGTCGTCCCCGACGTGTAGAGGATGGCGGCGAGATCGTCCTTTGCCATGACGGCGGTCGCGAACTCGGCCGGCAGCGCGCGCGCCTGTTCGGGCAGGCTGCCGTCGTCGCTCTGGCCGAGCGTCAGCACGTGCGGAACCTTGGCCTTCGCGGCGACCTCGGAAATTCCCGCCACGCTTTCCGGCCGGCACACGACCACGCGCGGTTCGGCGTCGGTCAGGAAGTACTCGATCTCGGCCTTCTGGTAGGCGGTGTTGAGCGGCAGGTAGACCGCGCCGGCGCGCACGCAGGCGAGGTAGAGGAAGATCGCCTCCGGCGACTTCTCGACCTGCACCGCCACGCGGTCGCCCTTGGCGACGCCGAGCCTGGCCAGCAGATTGGCGTAGCGCGCGGACGTTGCGGCGAGGTCGCGATAGGCGTAGAGGCGCCCGGTATCGGTCTCGATGAAGGGGCGGCCGCGATCGGCGGGAAAGCGGCTCTCGAACAGGGCGTAGAGGTTGTCGTTCATGGCGGCCTGTCTTAGCGCGCGGGCCGGGCGCGTTCAATCCGCCGCTGGAGCGGCGCCGCGCCGCAGCCCGGAGAGCTCGTTGGCGGCGAGTGCGACGATGACGATGCTGCCGCCGGCCAGCGCCGACGCGCTCGGCGCCTCGCCGACCGCGAGCCAGACCCACAGCGGTCCGAGCACGGTTTCGAGCAGGCCGAGCAGCCCGACCTCGGCCGCGCGCAGCTCGCGCATCGCCATGGTGGCGCAGATGCAGCCGAGCCCGAGCTGGACGACGCCCATCAGCGCGATCAGCGCGATGTCGTGCAGCGGCGCCGCGGGCGGCCAGATCGCCGGCCCCGCGATGACGATCGAGACGAGGCCGGCGACGAGAACCGTCGGCACCATGTCGATCGCCGCGCCGGCGCTGCGCACCAGCACGATGTTGGCGGCCATGCAGATCGGCACGCCGAGCGCCAGCAGGTTGCCGATCAGCGCTTCGTCGCTGGCGCTGCCCAGCGAATCCCAGAACATCAGCGCGATGCCGGCGAGTGCGGCGGCCATCGCCGCCCAGGTCCGCGCGGCGATGCGCTCCCCCAGCACCAGCCAGCCGGCGAAGGCGGCGGTGAAGGGGACGACGCTCATGATCACCAGCGTGTTGGCGACCGTCGTCATCGTCAGCGAGATGATGAAGAAGAAGAACGTGCCGGCGAGCATCGTCCCGGCGAGCACGCCGCCCGCGCCGACCGCGCGCACGCGCGTCACCGCCAGCCGCCCGTAGCGTGCCGCCAGGAATGCGGAGAGGAACAGCGCCATGAAGACCGAGCGCCAGAACACGATCTCCCACGCCGCCGTGGCCTCGAGCTGGCGCACGATCAGCCCGCCGCTGCTCCAGGCGAGCGCCGCCATGGCCATCAGCGCGATGCCGCGCGCGCGCCTCGGCGTCGCGCTCACGGCGGGTTCGCCGGGACGGTCGCGGTGCCGTAGCGCCGCGCCGCGACCGCCGCATTGACGCCGAGCGCGGCCAGGACGACGGCGCCGCCGGCCAGCGTCGACGCCGGCGGCTCCTCGCCGACGAAAAGCCACGCCCAGAGCGGCCCGAGCACCGGCTCGAGCAGGGTGATCAGCGAAACCTCGATCGCCGGCAGGTAGCGCAGCGCGGTGAAGAAGAAGGCGAGCCCGATCGTCGACTGGACGATGCCCAGCAGCGCGAGGATCGCGGCGTCGCCCGGCGACGTCTCCAGCACCGGGTCGATCGCGGCCGCGATCACGGCGGCGATGGCGGCGGCGAACCAGGTGCCGGGGAACAGGTTGAAGCCGGCGCCGCCGCGCACGGTGATGACCATCGTCGCCGACCCGAGTGCGACCGCGAGCGCCCACAGGTCGCCTTCGAGGCGCCCGCCGCCGCCGCCGGCGAGCAGCGAGCCGCCGATCACCGGCAGCAGCCCGGCGAAAGCCAGCGCCACGACGGCCCAGCCGGCCCGCCCCGGCCGCTCGCCGAGCAGCAGGGCCGCGGCAACGACCACGAGGAAAGGCGAAATCGACTGGACGATCAGCACGTTCGCCACCGTGGTGGTGGTGATGGCGAGGACGTGGAAGGTGAAGGTGCCGACCATGCAGGCCGTCACCACGGCGCTGCGCCAGCCGGCGCGCCGCATGTCGCGCAGCGACCGCCAGCCGAACACCGCCCAGAGCAGGATCGGGAAGGCGAGCATGTGCCCGATCGAGCGCCAGAACACCATTTCCCAGGCGCTCGCCGGGATGCTGCGCATGACCGCGCCGCCGACGCTCCAGCACAGCGGTGCCGCGACGGCACAGGCCAGACCGATCATCCGTGGGGGCAGGGCCATGGCGGCAGGCGGAGGGGGTTGGGGTGGAACGCGGCGTCGTGGGGCGCGGCGCCGGCGGCGGCCGGCGGGCGCGCAGCATAGTCGGGAGGCTATCTCCCGGGTATAACCGAATTGTGTTAGCGTCCCTGCGTCCGGTGGGGGAGCGCGTTTCGTCCGCCGGCGGTGGGCTTGCGTCGACCGTGGGGGCCGCTCCGGCATGCGGTATGCAAGCGTCAGCGGGTAAGATCGACCGAACCGATCGAAATAGGAAGGGGCCTCATGGACATCGTCTCGCGCGTCAAGAACATCATCACGACGCCCAACACCGAATGGCCGGTGATCGCGGGCGAACGGACCGATCCGGCAACGCTTTACACCAGCTACATCATTCCGCTGGCGGCAATTCCCGCGGTCTGCTCGTTCATCGGGCTGCTGGTTTTCGGAATCGGGCCGATCCGGCTCGGCTTCGGCACGCTCATCACGCTGCTGATCACGCAGTACGTCTCGACGCTCGTCGGCGTCGGCGTGATCGGCTTCATCTTCGCCAAGCTCGCGCCGAGCTTCGGCGGCCAGGACGATCTCAACGAGGGCCTCAAGCTCGCGGCCTATGCGGCCACGCCGAGCTGGATCGGCGGCGTCTTCTCGCTGATCCCCGCGCTCGGCATCATCGGGGCGCTGTTCGGGCTCTACGGCCTCTACCTGCTCTATCTCGGCATTCCCGTGCTGATGAAGAATCCGCGCGAGAAGACCGTGATCTACGCGATCGCGGCGATCATCGTGGCGGTCGTGATCGCCGTCGTGATCGGCTACCTGCAGCGTTCGTTCATCGGCTTCTGAGCCGGCCGCCGGTGCGCGCCGGGACATGACTCCCGCCATCCGTCATGTCCCGGTCCTCGGGCCGTCGGGCTTCACCGACGTCGCCACCTGCGAATGGGGGCCGCGGACGGGGCCGGCGGTTCTGTGCCTTCACGGGCTCACCCGCAACGCGCGCGACTTCGACGTTCTGGCCCAGGCGCTTGCGCGCGAAGGCCATCGCGTGGTCGCGGTCGACATGCCCGGGCGCGGGCGCAGCGCCTGGCTCGCCAATCCGTTCGAGTACGGCTATCCGCTCTACCTCGCCGCCGCCGCTTCGGTGATCGCGCGGCTCGACGTCGAACGCCTCGCGGTGGTCGGCACGTCGATGGGCGGGCTGATCGGCATGATGCTCGCGGCCCAGACCGGCACCCCGGTGGCGCGGCTGGTCGTGAACGACGTCGGCCCGTTCATCCCCAAGGCGGCGCTCGAGCGGATCATGGCCTATATCGGGCTCGATCCGCGCTTTCCCACGCTCGCCCGGCTCGAGGCGGCGCTGCGCCAGGTCCACGCGCCGTTCGGCCGGCTCAGCGACGCGCAGTGGCAGCATCTCGCCATCCACGGCGCCGCGCCGGTCGCGGGCGGCTGGCGGCTGCACTACGACCCGGCGATCGCCAAGCCGCTTGCCGCCCAGCCGCCGGCGGATGTCGTGCTGTGGCCGGTCTGGGACCGGATCGCCTGCCCGACGCTGGTGCTGCGCGGCAGCGAATCCGACCTGCTGCTGCCTGAGACGGCGCGCGAGATGACGGCGCGCGGCGCCGCCGCGGCGGCCGGGCAGGTGCGCGTGGTCGAGATCGCGGGCTGCGGCCACGCCCCGGCGCTGATGGCCGACGATCAGGTGGCGCTCCTGCGCGGTTTCCTGGCAGGCTGAGCCATGCTCGTCGTACCGATCCGCGACCACAATCCAACCGTCCGCCCGCCGGTGGTGACGGTCTCGATCATCGCCGCCTGCGTGCTGGTGTTCCTCTATCAGCTCACCCTGCCGGAAGCGGAGGGCGACCGCTTCGTCTTCCGCTTCGGGATGATCCCGGCGCTGCTGCTCGACAACACGCTGGGGACCAAGAATATCGGCGTGCCGCCGTGGGCGACGGTCTTCACGTCGATGTTCCTGCACGGCGGCATCATGCATCTCGCCGGCAACATGCTGTTCCTGTGGATCTTCGGGAACAACATCGAGGATTCGCTCGGCCATCTCCGCTTCATCGTGTTCTACCTGCTGTGCGGGGTCGCCGCCGGGTTTGCGCACGCGGCGATCGACATGCAGTCGACCATCCCGATGATCGGCGCGAGCGGCGCCATTTCGGGCGTGCTCGGCGCCTATCTGGTGCTGCATCCGCACGCGCGGATCACGATGCTGCTGTGGATCTTCGTCTTCGTGCGCACCTTCGAGCAGCCGGCCTACATCGTGCTCGGGCTGTGGATCGGCTTCCAGGTGCTCTACGCGCTGCTCTCGGATCCGAGCGAAGGCGGGGTCGCGTTCATGGCGCATGTCGGCGGCTTCATCGCCGGGGCGGCGCTGATCTTCGTCTTCCGCCCGCGCCCGGCGCGGGTGATCGGGGCGCCGCCGCGCCGCGGCCCCTGGGGCTGACCGGCGTTGGCGCCCGGGCGCGGCCTGGGGGCGCTGCCCGCGTTCCGCCAGCGCCTGCCATGGCTCGGCGCCGACCTCCAGACCCTGCGCAACAATCTGCTGCGCCGCGCGGTCGACCTGTCGGCGTGGACGTGGCGCGACGCCGTGCTGCCGATGCTCGACCGCAGCGGCGACCGGCTGGTGGCGCGCTACGCGCTGCCCAATCCCTCGCGCGCACCCACGGTGATGCTGATCCACGGCCTCGGCGGCAGCGCCGACTCGACCTACGTGCGCGCCGCGGCGCGCGCCTTCCTCGCCGCCGGCCATCCGGTGCTGCGGCTCGATCTGCGCGGCGCGGGCGCGTCGCGGCCGCTCTGCGCGCTGATGTACCACGCCGGCCGCACCCAGGATCTCGCCGACGCCCTGGCGGCCTTGCCTGATTTCGTCGTCGGCGAGGGCATCGCGGCGATGGGCTTCTCGCTCGGCGCCAACATGCTGCTCAAGTATCTCGCCGAGCAGGGGGAGGAAGGCCCGGTACGCTGCGCCGTTTCGGTGTCGGCGCCGCTCGACCTCGCGGCGACGCTCGCGGCGATGCTGCGCCCGCGCAACGCGCTCTACCATCGCTACCTGCTGCGCCGGCTGCAGGCCGACGCCACGGCGCCGGGCGCCGCGCTCACGGCGCGCGAGCGCGCGCTGATCGCCGCGGCGCGCACGATCTACGACATCGATCAGGGCTTCATCGCGCCGCGCAACGGCTTCGCCGACGCGGCCGACTATTACGCGCGGTGCTCGTCAGGCCGCTTCCTGCCGTCGATCCGCGTGCCGACTCTCCTCGTGCACGCGCTCGACGATCCATGGATCCCGGCGGCGCTGTACGCACAGGTCGACTGGTCGGCGAACCCGGCGCTCACGCCGCTGCTCTCGAAGCACGGCGGCCATGTCGGCTTCCACGCCGCCGGCAGCGCCACGCCCTGGCACGACCAGGCGGCGCTGGCGTTCGTGCGCGCGGCGGGACGCTAGGCCTCGTCGCGCATGAGCTGCTGCTTGCGCTCGGCCAGGGCGGCACCGAGTTTCGCGAGGTCGAGATCCGACTTGCGGACCTTCGGAAACAGCTCGTTCTGCTCTTCCTTCACGTGATGGCGGACATACTCGCCGAGCACCGTGACCAGCGCGTCGAATTCCGCACCTTCGCCATCCTGCCGTTCGATCTTGGCGATGAGGTCCTTGAGCGAGCCGTGCTCGACCTCGGCCTCGGCCAGCAGGTCCTCGGCCTCGTCGACCGCCTCCTTGACCGCCGGATAGAAGATCTCCTCCTCGATCGTCGCGTGCACGGTCAGCTTGCCGCAGATGTCGAGCGCCAGCTTGTGCTTCGTGGGCGCCTTCGTCCGCTCGCCCAGGCCCTCGTACTTGTCGAGGAGGGCGGCCACTTCGTCGTGGTCGGCCTTGAGGAGCTTGAGCGCGTCGAGGGGCGCGGCGCGCCGTCCGACGGCCTTCGTTTCGGTTGCGCGATGTGCCGGTGTCGCCATGGCGGGGCTCTCCTTGGTGCGGGGGACTTCGTCTCAAACGCGACGTCCCCGCGGGAGTTGCCTCGCCCCGCTGCGCTGTGCCGCCTCGGATGAAAGGCCGGGAGCCGGCTACGCCAGCGCCTCCGCGATCTCCATCGCCGAATAGGTCAGCACGCCGTCGGCGCCGGCGCGCTTGAAGCCGAGCAGCGCCTCGGCGACGACCTTGCGGTCGAGCCAGCCGCGCTCGATGGCGCCCTGCAGCATCGCGTACTCGCCCGACACCTGATAGGCGTAGGTCGGCACGCCGAAGCGCTCCTTCACCCGCCGCACGACGTCGAGATAGGGCATGCCGGGCTTGACCATCACCATGTCGGCGCCCTCGGCGAGATCGAGCGCGACCTCGCGCAGCGCCTCGTCGCCGTTGGCGGGGTCCATCTGATAGGTGCGCTTGTCGCCCTGGCCGAGATTGCCGGCCGAGCCGACCGCCTCGCGGAACGGCCCGTAGAAGGCCGAGGCGTACTTCGCGGCATAGGACATGATCAGCACGCGGTCGTGGCCGTCGCGGTCGAGCGCGTCGCGGATCGCGCCGATGCGGCCGTCCATCATGTCCGAGGGCGCGATGACGTCGCATCCCGCCGCGGCCTGGACGAGCGCCTGCTTGACCAGCGCCGCCACCGACTCGTCGTTGAC
>JAEUKZ010000320.1 GCA_016793045.1 Alphaproteobacteria bacterium | reverse complement strand
CCGCGCGGCGACCGCTTCGCGCGCGCGCGCGCTGCCGGCAGCGACCAGCATCATCGTCGCCTGGCGGCCGCCGATCAGCTCCAGGTAGACCTCCGCCAGCAGTTCGGCGTCGAGCAGCGCTCCGTGCAGGGTGCGGCGGGTGTTGTCGATCGCGAAGCGCTGGCACAGCGCGTCGAGCGAGGCCGGCTGGCCGGGGAACTTGCGGCGCGCCAGCGTGACCGTGTCGGTCGCGCGGGCGCGATCGATCGCCGGCCGCTTCGTCCGCGCGAGCTCGGCGTTGAGGAAGCCCATGTCGAAATCGGCGTTGTGGATCACCAGCGCCGCATCGCCGACGAACTCGAGGAACTCGTCGACGATGTCGGCGAATTTCGGCTTGTCGGCGAGAAATTCATCGGTGAGGCCGTGGATGCGCTGCGCCTCCTCGGTCATCTCCCGCTCGGGGTTGAGGTAGCGCTGGAAGCTGCGGCCGGTCGGCAGATGGTTGACCAGCTCGATGCAGGCGATCTCGACCAGCCGGTGTTCGGCGGGATCGAGGCCGGTCGTCTCGGTGTCGAGGATCATTTCGCGCATCGTCGTTCCCGTCCCGTCAGCGTTCGAGGGCGGCGCCCGGCCGCCACACCCGCCCGCGCCGGCCGCGCAGCGCGCGCAGCACGGCGGCGAGGCCCCTGCGCGCATTGTGCCGCCCGAGCGCGCTCATCACCAGGAAATCGGCGCGCCGGCGCTTGAGCCGGTCGGGCATCTGCCGCGCGAGGATCGTCTCGAACCAGGCGCGCGTCATGCCGGGCCGGCGCAGCACCCGCGCCTCCTGGAGAAAGCGCGGCGCGCTCACCACCACCACCAGGTCGACGCGCGCGCGGCTGCGGCTTTCGAACAGCAGCGGGATGTCGAGCACGACGAGCCGCCGCCCGGCGCGGGCGTGGCGGGCGAGGAAGCGCTGCGAATGGCGGCGCGCCAGCGGATGGAGGATCGTTTCGAGGCGCCTGAACGCCGCCGGATCGTCCTTGACCCGCGCGCGCAGCGCGGCGCGGTCGATCGCTTCCCCCTTGCGCACGCCGGGAAACGCCGCCGCGACCGCGCCGACCGCCGCGCCGCCGGCGTCCATCAGCGCGTGGATCGTCGCGTCGGCGTCGTGCACCGGCACGCCGAGGTCGCGCAGCAGCCGCGCCGCGGTCGACTTGCCCATCCCGATCGAGCCGGTGAGGCCGAGGACGATCATCGCGCCGCGGCCGCCGACGCGCCGGTCATTCGCGCACGATGCCGTGGCCGCGCAGGAAGTTCAGCAGCGGCAGCAGCGAGAGGCCGAGCACGGTGAAGTAGTCGCCGTCGATGCGGGTGAAGAGCTGCGCGCCCAGGCCTTCGAGCTGATAGGCGCCGACCGACCTGGTCGCCGCGTCGCCGATGGCGTCGAGATAGTCCTCGATGAAGGAATCGCTCAGCGGCCGCATCGTCAGCTTCGCCGCGGCGACGTGATGCCAGATGCGCTTGCCGTGGCGCAGCACGACGATGGCGCCGACCAGCCGGTGGCTCCGCCCCGACATCGCCTTGAGATGCGCGAAGGCGTGCGCGCGGTCGGCCGGCTTGTCGAACCAGGTGCCGTCGAGGTCGAGCATCTGGTCGCAGCCGATCACCAGCGCATCGGGATGGCGCAGGCTGACGCGCGTCGCCTTGAGTTCGGCCAGCGCCTCGGCGGTCGCCTCGGTGCTGGCGCCGGTCTCGCGCATCGCGCGCTTCACCTCGTCCTCGTCGACCGCGGAGACGTCGACGGTGAAGGCGAGCCCGGCATTCTCGAGCACGGTGCGGCGGATCGCGCTGCCCGAGGCGAGCACGAGGGCGGGCGCATCGTGGCGCGGCGCGATCGCGTAGGGCTTCATGCCTTCTTCGCCCGGAACGCGTTGTAGAGATCGAGGATCGCCGCCGCGGTCTCCTCGATCGAGCGGCGCGACACGTCGAGAACCGGCCAGCCGCGCTGGGTGAACATGCGCCGCGCCGCGACGACTTCCGCCTTCACCGCGTCGGGATCGACGTAGGTCGTCTCGCGTTCTTCGTTGAGCATGCGCAGGCGGTTGCGCCGGACATGGACGAGCGAGCTCGGATCGTTGGTGAGGCCGACGACCAGCGCATGATGGATGTTGTCGAGTTCGGCCGGCAGCGGCACGCCGGGCACGACCGGCACGTTCGCGGCCTTGATGCCGCGATTGGCGAGGTAGAGGCAGGTCGGCGTCTTCGACGTGCGCGACACGCCGACGAGGACGACGTCGGCCTTGTCGAGCGCGTGCAGCGCCTGGCCGTCGTCGTGCGCCATCGCGTAGTCCATCGCCTCGATGCGGCCGAAATACTCGGCATCGAGCGCGTGCTGGCGGCCCGGCAGGTGCGCCGCCGGCTTGCGCAGGAAACGCGACAGCGCGCTGAGCACCGGATCGAGCACGGCATGGAAGGGCACGCGCAGCTTGCGGCAGCCGGCCTCCAGCGCGTCGCGCAGCTTGGTGTCGACCAGCGTGTAGAGCACGAGCCCGGGATTGGCCTTGACCCCGTCGAGCACCTTGTCGAGCTGTCGGTCGGTGCGGATCATCGACCAGATGTGCTCGATCGGATGCGCGTTCTCGAACTGCACGAGGCACGCGCGCGAGACCGCCATGATGGTCTCGCCGGTCGAGTCCGAGACGAGGTGAAGGTGGAGCGTCTTCATCCACCGAATCCGATCGCGAAAATGTGGATAGCCGGGACAAGTGCCAACTTATCCAGAGGGGCCGCGAAACGCCACCCGTCTCTCGCATCGGCGCGCCTCTGACTCACCGCCGGTGCACGAATCCGGGCGGGGCGGTGAGTCACCGTGACGCGCGGCGCACCGACGCGTTTCTCCCCGCTGTCCACAGACCGGCCGCGGACCCACGTGCGGCGCGGATCCGGCCGCGGCCGCGGCGGGTTGTCCACGCGCGCGCCGACGCCGCGGCTGAGCGCGGGATGGAACGGGAATTGCGGTAATCCGCAGGATTCACAGGCATCCACTATCCGCATCATCTATTACTGATTCTCAGAAATGATATGGTGGGCGGACCGAAACCGAGGGATCGTCCTTGTGCCCGAACGCAACCACCTCGTCCAAGCCAAATCGCTGATTCGCGCGCTGCATGGCGAGGTCCATGCGCAGCCGACCTTCTGGTTCATGCGCCAGGCCGGGCGCTACCTGCCCGAATACCGGCAGACGCGCGCCAAGGCGAAGGACTTCATCAGCCTGTGCCTGAACCCGGAGCTGGCGACCGAGATCACCCTGCAGCCGATCCGCCGCTTCGCGATGGACGCCGCGATCCTGTTCGCCGACATCCTGCTGGTTCCGCACGGCCTCGGCCAGCAGGTGGCCTTCAAGGAGGGCGAGGGTCCGGTGCTGGCGCCGGTCGCGAGCGAGGCCGACATCGACCGGCTGGTCGGGGGCGCGGCGGGCGCGCTCGAGCGTCTCGCCCCGGTCGCGGCGACCCTGCGCGGCGTCGCCGCCGCGCTGCCCTTCGACACGGCGCTGATCGGTTTTGCCGGCGCGCCGTGGACGGTCGCGACCTACATGGTCGAAGGCGGCTCGAGCCGCGATTTCGTCGCAACGCGCCGCATGGCCAATGCCGAGCCGAAGCGCTTCGCGAGGCTGATCGATCTGCTCGTCGACGTGACGACCGACTATCTCGACATGCAGATCAAGGCCGGCGCGGAAGCGGTGCAGCTGTTCGACAGCTGGGCCGGCGTGCTCACCGACGTCGAATTCGCGCGCTGGTGCGTCGCCCCGGTGCGCGAGATCGTGCGGCGGCTGGAGACGCGCCATCCCGGCGTGCCGGTGATCGGCTTTCCCAAGGGCGCGGGCATCCACTATCGCGAGTACGCGATGCTGACCGGCGTCGATGCGATCGGCCTCGACCAGACCGTGCCGCTCGACTGGGCGCAGAGCGTGCTGCAGAAGGACGCGGCGCTGCAGGGCAATCTCGACCCGATCTTCCTGGTGATCGGCGGCGCCGCGATGGAACAGGCGACCAAGCGGATCCTCGAAACGCTGGGGCGCGGGCCCTTCGTGTTCAATCTCGGCCACGGCATCCGTCCCGAAACGCCGATCGCGCATGTCGAGCGGCTGTGCGAACTGATCCGCCATTGGCGAGCGACGTGATGGCGCACGCGGTTCCCGTGCGGCACGCGGCGCCTGCGATCCGCAGGGCGACGCGCGACGATGCAGCAGCGCTCGCCGACCTGATCGTGCGCGCCTTCGCGCCCTATGTCGGCCGCCTCGACCCGCCGCCGAGCGCGATCAAGGAAACGCCGGCGACGATCGCGGCCCGCTTTGCCGATCACGTCGCGCTGATCGCCGAGAGCGACGGCGCGATCGCCGGCTGCGTGTTCCTGCAGCGCCAGGGCGACGCCGTCTATCTCAGCCGCGTCGCGGTCGACGACGCCTGGCGCGG
>JAEUKZ010000316.1 GCA_016793045.1 Alphaproteobacteria bacterium | reverse complement strand
CCTTCGGCGGCGCGTACGGAGAGGATCTCGACGACGTCGCGCGGCGCACGAACCTCTCGACCGCGGAGGTCGTGGCGCTGCACACCGAAGCCGACTATCGCGTCTACATGCTCGGCTTCTCGCCGGGCTTCGCCTATCTCGGCGCCCTGCCGAAGGCGCTGCACCTGCCGCGCCGCGAGACGCCGCGCCTCAAGACGCCGGCCGGCTCGGTCATGCAGGGCGGCGCGCAGGCGGCGATCTCGCCGACCGCGATGCCGAGCGGCTGGCACATCCTCGGCCGCACGCCGGTGCGCATCTTCGACCTCGCAGCGGCGCGGCCGTTCCTGCTGTCGCCCGGCGACCACGTGCGCTTCGTCGCCGTGCCGCCGGCGCGCTTCACCGGCCTTGCGGCGCTCGCCGAGCGCGGCGCCCTCGCACCCGACAGCGAGGCGCTGTCGTGAGCGCGCTCGTTGTCCGCGCCGCCGGTCCGCTGTCGACGCTGCAGGATCGCGGCCGCTTCGGCTATCAGCGCTTCGGCGTGTCGCCGGCCGGCGCCTTCGATCCGCTCTATCTCGCCGCGGCGAACGCGCTCGTCGGCAACCCGCCCGACACCGCCGCGGTGGAGTTCACGCTCGCCGGCGACAGCCTGCAGGTCGAGGCCGACAGCGTGCGCCTCGCCGTCGCCGGCGATTTCGCCGTCGCGATCGACGGCAAGCCCGCCGCCGCCTGGCGCAGCCATCGCCTGCTGCGCGGCCAGACGATCGCGATCGGCCCGGCGGCGCGCGGCGCGCGCGGCTATCTCGCCGTCGAGCGCGGCTTTGCGGTGGCGCCCGTTCTCGGCAGCGTGTCGACCCATGTGCGCACGCGCATGGGCGGGCTCGACGGCGGCCCGCTCAAGGCCGGCGACGCGCTGCCGCTCGCGCTGCCGCAGGCGCCCGACCGGCCGGAGCGCCGGCTCGATCCCGGCGCGCTGCCGCGGCGTGACGGCACCATCCGCGTTGTGCCGGGGCCGCAGGACGACCATTTCAGCGATGCCGGCCGCGCGACGTTCTTCGCCAGCGAATACGTCGTGACGGCGGAAGCCGACCGCATGGGCATCCGCCTTTCGGGCCCCCAGGTCGAGCACGCGCGCGGCTACAACATCGTGTCGGACGGCATCGTCACCGGCGCCGTCCAGGTGCCGGGCTCGGGCCTGCCGATCGTGCTGCTGGTCGACCGCCAGACCGCCGGCGGCTATCCCAAGATCGCGGTCGCCATCGCGCCCGACATCGCGGCGATGGCGCAGCTGCGCCCCGGCGACCGCCTGCGCTTCCGCGCGATCGGCGCCGACGAGGCCGTGCGCGAGCACCGCGCGTTCCGCGACGCGATCGCGGGCCTGCCCGGCCTGCTGCGGCCGATCGTCGATCCGGCGGCACTGGACAGCGGCGCCCTGCTGGCGCTGAATCTCATCGGCGGCGTGGTCGACGGGACCGCGCCCGATCCCGGCATGGACGGCGAGACATGAGCAACCGGCGCACGGTCGATCTCAATTCCGATCTCGGCGAAGGCTTCGGCGCCTGGCGCATGGGCGACGACAAGGCGATGCTCGACATCGTCTCGTCGGCCAATCTCGCCTGCGGCTTCCACGCCGGCGACCCGATCATCATGGCGGACACCGCCGCGGTCGCGAAGGCGAAGGGCGTCGATATCGGCGCGCATCCGAGCTTCTTCGACCTGTTCGGCTTCGGGCGGCGCCAGATCCGCGGCGATTCACCGGCCGACATCGAGAAGATGGTCGCCTACCAGATCGGCGCCCTGCAGGCCACGGCGGCGCTCTGCGGCCACCGCGTGACCCACGTCAAGCCGCACGGCTCGATGGGCAACATGGCGGCGGTCGAGGCGGATCTCGCGCTGGCGATCGGCCGTGCGATCAAGGGCGTGGACTCCTCGCTGATCTACGTCGTGATGCCGGGCAGCGAAATGGAGCGCGCGGCCGAGACGCTCGGGCTCACGATGGCGCGCGAGGTCTTCGCCGACCGCGCCTACGACGACGACGGCAACCTGGTATCGCGCAAGATCGCCGGCTCGGTGATCCACGACCCGGCCGAGGCCGCGCGCCGCACCGTCGAAATGGTGCGCGATTCCGCGCTGCGCTCGACCAGCGGCAAGCGCATCCCGGTGAAGGTCGACACGATCTGCGTCCACGGCGACAACCCGGCCGCGGTCGAACTCGCGCGCGCGGTGCGCGCGGCGCTCGAGACGGCGGGCTTCGCCATCGCGCCGATGCGCACCGCGCTCGCGGCCTGACCTCACGGGGTCGACGCCGCCAGCACGGCCTGCGCCGCCTCGACAATGCCCATCGTCCTTTGGCCGCCGTCGCGCGTGCGCAGGGCGAGCGTGCGCAATTCAGCTTCGCGCGCGCCGACGGCGGCGAAGAACGGGATGCCGGCCTCGCGCGCGTCGACGATCTTGCGGCCGAGCCGTTCGGCGCCGACATCGAGCGCCGCGCGCACGCCGCGTGCCGAAAGAGCCGCCGCGACCTCCTGTGCGTATCCGGCCTGCTCGGCGCCGATGCTGGCGACGACGACCTGGTCGGGCGCCAGCCAGACCGGCAGCTGGCCGCGATGGTGCTCGAGCAGCATGGCGATGAAGCGCTCGATGCTGCCTAGTACCGCCTGGTGCAGCATCACCGGCCGCGCGAACTGGCCGGATTCGTCGACGTAGCGCGCGCCGAGCCGTTCGGGCAGCACGAGGTCGAGCTGGATCGTGCCGCACTGCCACTCGCGCCCGGCGCCGTCCGCCAGGATGAATTCCAGCTTCGGCCCGTAGAACGCGCCCTCGCCCGGCTGCAGCCGCGGCGAAATGCCCGCCGCGCGCGCGGCCTGTTCGAGCATCGCCTCGGCGCGATCCCACGCCTCCTCGCCGCCCGCGCGGACCGCCGGCCGCGTCGAGAAGCCGACCGCGACGTCGTGGAACCCGAAATCGGCGTAGACCGACTTCAGCAGGCCGCAGAAGCGCGCGACCTCGCCGACGACGTCGCCTTCCGCACAGAAGATGTGCGCGTCGTCCTGCACGAACGCGCGCGTGCGCACGAGCCCCTGCAGCGCGCCGGAGGGCTCGTTGCGGTGGCAGGCGCCGAACTCGCAGTAGCGCAGCGGCAGCTCGCGGAACGAGCGCACGCGCTGGGCGAAGACCTGGACGTGGCCCGGGCAGCTCATCGGCTTGAGCGCATAGCCGCGTTTGCCGTCTTCGAGCGTGAACATCGCCTGGCCGAACTTCTCCCAGTGGCCGCTCGCCTCCCACAGCGACCGGTCGAGAAGTTGCGGCGTGCGGATCTCCTTGAACCCGGCCGCCGCCATGCGGCGCCGGATGGCATCCTCGATCACTCGATAGAGGGCGAAGCCGCGCGGATGCCAGAACACCATCCCGGGCGCCTCCTCCTGCTGGTGGAAGAGGTCGAGGCGGTTGCCGATGGCGCGATGGTCGTGGTCGAGCATGGAATCCTCCGTTGGGTTCGGGAAAGCCGACGGACGGAGGACCAGAAACGACAAAGGCCCCGTCCGTTGCCGGCGGGGCCTTGGGTCGAATGCAGCGCGCGTGCTTCAGCGCATGACGACACCATCAGGCCCGCCGAAGCGGGTCGTGGTGGTGGTGGTGGTGCACAGATGGGCGACGCGATGCATGGCGCTCTGATAACGCGCGCGCCGCGCGCTTGTCAAATCGGCGGGTCGGCGCCTAGCCGAGCTTTGTCAGGAGCGCGGCAGCGGCGGTCGCGTAGATGACGCCGCCGACGACGAGCCGGGCGGCCCGGTTGAAATGGATGGATCGGATCATGGCCAGCCTCCTCTACCGAAATATAATGCACCTAAGAATGAATTGCAATATCGCGCCGCAGCCGGCCTACGCCGCATGCTGCCTTCCCGGTCGCCGGTCATGCGGGAACTCCATCGTCACGACGGTGCCCGCGCCGGGTTCGCTGTCGATGTGCAGCCGTCCGCCGTGGCTTTCGACCAGCGCCTTGGTCAGCGCGAGGCCGAGCCCGGTGCCCTGCGGCCGGTTCGGATCGTTGATGCCGACCTGCTCGAACGGCACCGCGAGCCTCGCCAGATGTTCCCTGGCGATCCCGATCCCGGTGTCGGCGACGGCGATGCGAAACCAGTCGCGATCGGCATCGACGCGCACGGTGACGCGGCCGGTCTGCGGCGTGAACTTGACCGCGTTCGACAGCAGGTTGAGCAGCGCCTGGGTGACCGCGCGGCGATCGGCGACCAGCGGCGGCAGGCCCGGCGCCAGCTCGCTGTCGAGCGTCAGCTCGCTCGCGTCGGCGGCGACCTGCACCATGCGCAGCGCGATGGCGACGACCTCGTCGACCTCGATCTCCTCGGGCGCGATCTGGAACTTGCCGGCCGACAGCTTCGAGAGGTCGAGCACGTTGTTGATCAGGTCGAGCAGGTGCGCGCCCGAAGCGCGGATGTCCGCGACGTATTCGAGATAGCGCGGCGAGCCCACGGGTCCGAAGACCTGGCTGTGGATCAGGTCGGCGAAGCCGATGATGGCGTTGAGCGGCGTGCGCAACTCGTGGCTCATGTTGGCGAAGAAGTGCTGGCGCGCGGTCATCGCCTCCTCGGCGGCGCGCGTCGCATCGAGCAGCCCGCCATTGAGGCGGCGCAGCTGCTCGGCCTGACGGCGCATCGATTCGCCCGACGCGGCGAGCGAGGCGTTGGCCTCGCGCAGGTCATCTTCCTGGCGCTTGAGCTGCGTGATGTCGGTGTGGATCGCGACGAGCCCGCCTTCCCACGTCCGGTGCTCGCTGGACAGCAGCCAGCGCCCGTCGCGCCATTGCCGCTCGGTCGGTTTCATCGGCACCTGGGCGAGACGCCATTCGACCCATTCGGCGCCCGTGCGTTCGCCGACATCGCCCTTGCCGCCGAGCGCCGCGGCTTCAAGGATGGCGCGAAAGCTGGTGCCGGAGCGGCCCAGCCGGTGCGGATCGGGCGACAGCGCGTGGTAGGCGTCGTTGGCGACGATCAGGCGCATGTCGTGGTCGAACAGCGCCACGGCCTGCGGCATCGAGCGGATCGCGTCGTGGAGCCGCTGGCGCTCGGCATCGGCGCGCGCGGCGCCGCGCGCGGCGCGCTCGTTCGCCGCCCCGCTTTCGCGCCGGAGATCGATGCACAGGCCCGCAAGGAGCAGCGCGCCAAGACTGGGCAGCGCCGCGGCGAGCGTCACGTCGCCCGCCAGCCAGCCGCCGGCGAGGGCCGCGAGGGCGCACGCCGCCGTGCAGGCGCGCAGCTGCGCGCGCCGACGCGGGCTCGTTTCCAGCCGTGAGCTCCCAACCATCCATGCCCCTCTTGGGGTCGATGGTTTCACCCTGCAAGAAAATAGTTAAAGGACGGTGTTTCCTGCCCAATTCGGCGGCAGCACCCCGTCCCCTCAACTACGCAGGCTTGCCCCGGTCGCCTTGGTCACCGCCGCGACGATCTTCTGGCCGACCGCCTCGATCTCGGCGTCGGTAAGGGTGCGGTCGGCCGGCTGCAGGCGCACGCCGATGGCGAGCGACTTCTTGCCGTCAGGCACGCCCTTGCCCTGATAGACGTCGAACACCGAAACGCCGGCGATCAGCGCGCGGTCGACGCCGCGCACCGCCTTGATCACCGCGTCGGCGGCGACGCCGGCATCGAGCACGAAGGCGAAGTCGCGCTCGACCGGCTGGAAGGCCGAGAGCTTGAGCAGCGGGCGCGCCCGCGTGCCCTTGCTCTTGGGCGCCGGCAGCCGGTCGAGGAAGACCTCGCAGCCGACCACCGGCCCGCCGAGCTTGCGCACGTCGATGTCGAGCGCGGCGAGGATCGCGGGATGGATCTCGCCGAACTGCGCCAGCACCGTCTTGGGCCCGAGCTTGAGCACGCCCGAGCGGCCCGGGTGGTACCAGCCGGGCGCCTCGGTCGCGACCGTCGCGGCATCGGCGGCGAAGCCCAGGCCGGTCACGACGGCGAGCGCGTCGGCCTTGGCGTCGAGCGCGTCGACGGGACGCGACGGGCTGCCCCAGTGGCGCGGCGTGGCGCCCACCCGCACGGCACACGCGACCGACAGCTGCCCGTCGGGCGTGTCGTCGAGATAGATCGGTCCGACCTCGAACAGCGCCGCATCGGCGACGCCGCGATCGGCGTTGCGCTTCGCCGCCAGGATCAGGTTGGGCAGGATCGACGGCCGCATCGCGTCGAGATCGGCGGCGATCGGGTTGGCGAGCAGCAGGCCGGGATGGCCGAATCCGAAACGCTCGGCCACCGCGCGCGCCATGAAGGAGAACGTCACCGCCTCGACGAGACCGGCGCCGGCGAGCGCGCGGCGCGCGTCGCGCGCGCGGCGCTGCAGCGGCGTCAGCGCCGGCCGTGGCAGCGCGGTCTCGCGCGGCAGCGGCACCGCTTCGATGGCGTCGTAGCCGGCGATGCGCACGACCTCTTCGACCAGATCGGCTTCGCCCTGGACGTCGCCGCGCCAGGACGGCGGGGCGACCCGATAGGCATCCCCCGCCGGCTCGACGGCGAAGCCCAGGCGATGGAGGATCGCGAGCGCGCGGTCGGCCGGAATCTCGAGGCCGCCCAGCGCGTGGATGCGCGAGGGTCGCAGCGGATAGGAACGCTTCGTGTCGGGCACGGCGCCCGCCACCACCAGTTCGGACGGCTCGCCGCCGCAGATGTCCAGGATCAGCTTCGTCGCCGCTTCCATGCCTTCGAACACCGCCTCCGGATCGAGGCCGCGCTCGAAGCGGTAGCGCGCGTCGGAAATGATCTGGTGCTGCCGGCCGCTCGCCGCGGTACGCAGCGGGTCGAACAGCGCGGCCTCGACGAACACGTCGGTCGTCGCCTCGGTGCAACCCGACGATTCGCCGCCGATGATGCCGCCGAGGCCGAGCGCGCCGTCGTCGTCGGCGATGACGCATTCGCTGCCGGTGAGCGTGTAGCTCTTGCCGTTGAGTGCCGCGACGGTCTCGCCCGCGCGCGCCAGCCGCACGGTGATGCCGCGCGCGACCGTCGCCGCGTCGAAGACGTGCAGCGGGCGGTTGACGTCGAACGTCATGAGGTTGGTGATGTCGACCAGCGCCGAGATCGGCCTGAGGCCGATCGCCATCAGCCGGTCCTGCAGCCATTTCGGCGACGGGCCGTTCTTGACGCCCCTGATGTGGCGGCCGACGAAGAGCGGACACGGCGCCGGATCGATGCCCTCGGCCGCGATGCGCACGCCGAGCGGGCTCGCGTAGCGGCCCGGCACCTTGACGACGCCGCGGGGCTTGAGCGTGCCGAGCCCGGCGGCGGCGAGGTCGCGCGCGATGCCGCGCACGCCCAGGCAGTCCGCCCGGTTGGGCGTGATCGCGATGTCGATGACGGGATCGTCGAGGCCCATCACCTTGGCGAAGGGTTCGCCGACCGGCGCGTCGGCGGGCAGGTCGATGATGCCCTCGTGCTCG
This sequence comes from Alphaproteobacteria bacterium, assembly GCA_016793045.1. Taxonomy (GTDB): domain Bacteria; phylum Pseudomonadota; class Alphaproteobacteria; order CACIAM-22H2; family CACIAM-22H2; genus JAEUKZ01. Next base: position 5,474 of record JAEUKZ010000316.1, on the reverse strand, counting down.
TCCGACAGGCCCATCTCGCGCGCCGAGCACAGCATGCCGTTGGAGGCCTGGCCGCGGATGTTGCCGGCCTTGAGCAGCAGCCCGGTGCCGGGAATCGTCGTGCCGGCGCGCGCGAACACGCCCTTCATGCCGGTGCGCGCGTTGGGGGCGCCGCACACGACCTGGACCTTGTCCGTGCCGGTGTCGACGATGCAGACGCGCAGGCGATCGGCATCGGGATGCTGGCGCGCCTCGACGACGTAGCCGACCGTGAATGGCGCCAGCTTGGCGGCGCGATCCTCGACCGATTCGAGCTCGAGCCCGATCATCGTGAGGGTGCGCGTGATCTCCTCGAGCGACGCCGTGGTGTCGAGGTGATCCTTGAGCCAGGAGAGCGTGAACTTCATCGGCCGAGCCCTCCCGTCATCGAGGGCACGTCGATGCCGAGGAATCCGTAGTGGCGGAGCCAGCGCAGATCGGCTTCGTAGAAGGTGCGCAGGTCGGGGATGCCGTACTTCAGCATCGCCGCGCGCTCGATGCCCATCCCGAAGGCGAAGCCCTGGTATTCGGCCGGGTCGAGGCCGCAATTGGCGATGACCTTCGGATGGACCATGCCCGACCCGAGGATCTCCAGCCAGTCGCCGCCGGCGCCGAGCTTGAGCTCGCCGCCCGCGCGCGAGCAGCCGATGTCCATCTCGGCCGACGGCTCGGTGAACGGGAAGTAGCTCGGGCGGAAGCGGACCGGCAGGTCGGGCACGTCGAAGAAGGCGCGCACGAACTCGCTGAGGCAGCCCTTGAGGTGGCCCATGTGCGAGGTCTTGTCGATCACCAGGCCTTCGATCTGGTGGAAGTTCGGGGAGTGCGTGGCGTCGTAGTCGCAGCGATACGTGCGCCCCGGCACGATGATGCGGATCGGCGGCTTCTCCTTCATCATCGTGCGGATCTGCACTGGCGACGTGTGGGTGCGCAGCACCTTGGGCGAGGCGCCGCCGTTCGGCGTCTGCATGTAGAACGTGTCGTGGCTCTGCCGCGCGGGGTGCTCGGGCGGGATGTTGAGCGCGGTGAAGTTGTAGAAATCGTCCTCGACGTCCGGGCCCTCGGCGACGACGAAGCCCATCTCGCCGAAGATCGCCACCATCTCGTCGATGGTCTGGCTGATCGGATGGATGCGACCCTCGGCTTGCGGGCGGACCGGCAGCGTCACGTCGATCCGTTCGGCCTGCAGGCGGTGGTCGAGTTCGACCGCCTCGAGCGCGGCCGCGCGGGCGTCGATCGCGGCGGTGATCTCGTCCTTGAGCGCATTGAGCGCCGCGCCGCGCGCCTTGCGCTCGTCCGGCGTGAGCGCGCCGAGCGTCTTCATCAGGTCGGTGACGCGGCCCTTGCGGCCGAGCACGTCGACGCGGACGGTGTTGAGGTCGGCGACGGCTGCGGCCCGGGCGATGGCGCCCAGCGCGTCGTCGCGCAGTCGGTTGAGGTCCTGGTCCATGACGGTGTTCGTTTCGTGCGCAGATGGATCGGGCAAAGAAAAAGGGGCCTGGTTTGCGGCCAGGCCCCCGTTTTTTCCGGATGCGCCGCCGTTCAGGCGAGCGCGGCCTTGGCCTTCTCGACCACGTTCCTAAAGCCGGCGGGATCGTTCGCGGCGAGATCGGCGAGGACCTTGCGGTCCATCTCGATGCCCGCGCGCTTGATGCCGCTCATCAGCTTCGAGTAGGTGAGGCCGAGTTCGCGCGCACCGGCGTTGATGCGCTGGATCCACAGGCCGCGGAAGTCGCGCTTCTTGTTCCGGCGGTCGCGATAGGCGTACTGCATCGCCTTCTCGAGACGCTCGAGTGCAGGGCGGAACGCCTTGCTCGACCGGCCGACGAAGCCCTTCGAAGCCTTGAGGACCTTCTTGTGCTTTGCATGCGCGGTCACACCGCGCTTGACGCGTGCCATGAGGGTGCTCCCGGGCTACTTGTGCAGAAAGAACTTGATGACCTTCTTGGCATCGCCGGGGGCGAGCTGCATCGTGCCGCGGGCCTTGCGCTTCATCTGCATGGGCCGCTTGCGAAGGTTGTGGCGCTTGTAGGCAACGGCCGCCATGACCTTGCCCGTGGCGGTGACTTTGAAGCGCTTTTTGGCGCTCGACTTGGTCTTCATCTTGGCCACTTTTTCTTCTCCTGGAAGAGGTTAGCGTCCGGGGCATGGCCGATGGAGTGGACGATGCCACTCGGCCCCTGGCCGCAAGAGGCGGGGTTTATAGCGGCGGCCGGCGGAAAAGGCAAGCGACGGCAACGCGATGGGCCGCCTGGCGCCTGACCTGTCGGCATGCCGGCAATGCGAGCTTCGGCGCGGGAAGAATGCCCCGCGCCCCGAGGCTATTTTGGCCCGACGACCATCGTCATCTGGCGGCCTTCCATGCGCGGCGCCGACTCGACCTTGGCGAGTTCGCCGAGATCGGCCTTGACCCGATCGAGCACGCGCGCGCCAAGCTCCTGATGCACCATCTCGCGGCCACGGAAGCGCAGGGTGATCTTCACCTTGTCGCCTTCCTCGAGGAACCGCAGCATCGAGCGCTTCTTGACGTCGTAGTCGTGATCGTCGATGCCCGGGCGCATCTTGATCTCTTTGACCTGGATGACTTTCTGCTTCTTGCGCTGCTCGTTCTGCTTCTTCTGAAGCTCGTATTTGTACTTGCCGATGTCGAGCAGCTTGCAGACCGGCGGGTCTGCGTTCGGCGAAACCTCCACGAGATCGAGACCGGCTTCATAGGCCATCTGCAAGCCCTGGTGCAGGCTCACGACGCCAACCATCTCGCCGTCCTGATCGATCAGGCGGACTTTGGCGGATTCGATCTGATCATTGACGCGCGGTCCATCCTTGGACGGCGCGGACTCCATCATCGGTCGAGCGATCGAGACTCTCCTTCAGCAAAACGGCCGGCTCCGACCGCGCCCCCGGTCTCTCTCGACCGGTGGTGGGGCCGCCCCTGGAGCACACAACCTGTTGCGATCAGGCGCTGGGGATGCGCGCCTCATCCCGTAATTTAGTGACGGCGTCGCCCAGCGCAAGCACTTCTTGTGCGGCGCCGCCGAGCCGGCGCAGCGAGATCTTGCGCTCCTCCGCCTCGCGCCGGCCGATCGCGAGCAGGAGCGGCACCTTGGCGAGGCTGTGCTCGCGCACCTTGTAGTTGATCTTTTCGTTGCGCAGGTCGGTCTCGACCCTGAGACCGGCCTCGCGCAGCGCCGCCGCGACCTCCTCGGCATAGGGGTCGGCGTCCGAGGTGATGGTCGCGACCACCGCCTGGACGGGTGCGAGCCACAACGGCAGCTTGCCGGCATAGTGCTCGATGACGATGCCGATGAAGCGCTCGAACGAGCCGAAGATGGCGCGATGGAGCATCACCGGCCGGTGCTTCTGGCCGTCCTCGCCGATGTAGTTGGCCTCGAGCCGTTCGGGCAGCACGAAGTCGACCTGCAGCGTGCCGCACTGCCAGTCGCGGCCGATCGCGTCGCGCAGCACGAATTCGAGCTTCGGCCCGTAGAAGGCGCCCTCGCCCGGATTGAGGATCAGCTCGAGCCCCGCTGCCGCCGAGGCGTCCTTGAGCGCCGTCTCGGCCTTGTCCCAGGTCGCGTCGCTGCCCGCGCGCATCGCCGGCCGGTCGGAGAACTTGACCCGCACGTCGGTGAAGCCGAGGTCGCGATAGATCCCCATCAGCAACCGGCAGAACTTGATCGTCTCGACAGTGATCTGGTCTTCGGTGCAGAAGATGTGCGCGTCGTCCTGGGTGAAGGCGCGCACGCGCATGATGCCGTGCAGCGCGCCCGACGGCTCGTAGCGGTGGCAGGCGCCGAACTCGGCGAGGCGCAGCGGCAGGTCGCGGTAGCTCTTGAGTCCCTGGTTGAAGATCTGGATGTGACAGGGGCAGTTCATGGGCTTGAGCGCGTAGAAGCGCTCGCCCTCGCTCTCCTTGGCACTCTCGGAACGCGGCGTCGCCGCGAACATCGCGTCGGCGAACTTGTCCCAGTGGCCCGACGCGACCCAGAACTTGCGGTCGAGGAGCTGCGGCGTCTTGACCTCGACATAGCCGTCGCGGTCGAGCCGGCTGCGCATGAAGGCCTCGAGCGTGCGCCACAGCGCCCAGCCCTTGGGATGCCAGAACACCGCGCCCGGCGCCTCCTCCTGCACGTGGAAGAGCGCCATCTCGCGGCCGAGCTTGCGATGGTCGCGCCGCTCCGCCTCCTCGATGCGGTGGAGATAGGCCTTGAGCTCCGCGTCGTCGCGCCACACCGTGCCGTAGATGCGCTGGAGCGTCGGGTTCTTCGGGTCGCCGCGCCAGTAGGTGCCGGAGACCTTGGTGAGCTTGAACGCCTTGCCGAGCTTGGCCGTGGACGGCAGGTGCGGGCCCGTGCACATGTCGAGCCACTTGCCCTGGCGGTAGACCGAAATCTCCTCGTCGGGCGGGATCTCGTCGGACCACTCGGCCTTGAAGCTTTCGCCGTGCTCGACGAAGTACGCCTTCATCTTCGCGCGGTCCCAGATCTCGCGCACGATCGGCTCGTCGCGGTCGACGATCTCGCGCATCTTCGCCTCGATGCCGGCGAAGTCCTCGGGCGTGAACGGCGCCGCGCGCGCGAAGTCGTAGTAGAAGCCGTCCTCGGTCGACGGGCCGAAGGTGATCTGGGTGCCCGGATAGAGTTCCTGCACCGCCTCCGCGAGCACGTGCGCGGCGTCGTGGCGCAGCAGGTCGAGTGCCGCGGGATGCTTGGCGGTGACGATCTCGATGTTGGCGTCGGCATCGACGACCGTCGCGAGATCCTTGACGACCCCGTCGACCGTGATCGCCAGCGCCGCCTTGGCGAGGCCGGCGCCGATCGAACGCGCGATCTCGGCGCCGGAGACCGGCTTGTCGAAGCTCTTGACGCTGCCGTCGGGCAGCCGGATTGCAGGCATGGTTCACCTCGAAACGCCGCAATCTACGGGCATGCCGCGGCGTGTCAAGTTGTGCCGCCGGCGGCGTCATGACGCTGCCGCGCGGCCGGCGGGCCGGCTATAGTGCCGCAACCGGCGGCGAAGGAGGCGGCAATGACGGCGAAGGCGGTTCCCACCCAGCAGGTCGACGACGAGCGGGTGCGCATCACCCGCTGGGACTTCGCGCCCGGCGCCGAGACCGGCCACCACCGGCACGAATATCCCTATGCGGTGACCTATCTCACCGACGCGCGGCTGAAGATCGTCGATCCCAAGGGCGCCGAGAGCATCGTCGAGATGAAGGCGGGCGGCAGCTATTCGCGCCCCAAAGGCGTCGAGCACAACGTCATCAACGCCGGCCCCGCCGCGATGGCCTTCGTCGAAGTCGAGATCAAGCTCTGAGGCGCGGATGAAGGGGTGCCGCCGCTACTGCCGCGCCCGCGCCTCGGCGAGCACGTCCTCGTAGACGGCGATGATCGCCTCGCCGAGCTTCTCGCGGCTGAAGCGCCCGCGCGCGTAGGGCATGGCGCGGTCGGCGAGCGCCG
>JAEUKZ010000377.1 GCA_016793045.1 Alphaproteobacteria bacterium | reverse complement strand
AGGCAAAGGGCGGGCGGAGTTCAACTGCGTCGCCGCCGCGGGCGTCGCGCCCGCGACCTCACGCTGCGCTGCGCGGCGCGGCGTCGCCCGGCGGGCGCGGGGCCGGAAGCGGCGGTGCAATCGTCACCGTCGCCGCCGCTTCGGCGTCCGGGCTCGATGTCGGCGCCGGAGCCGCCAGACGGTGGTCGAAATAGGCGCTGCGCAGGTAGCAGTCGATCGAGAAGCGCGCGAGCACGCCGATCATCGCGAACAGCGGCACCGCGATCAGGATGCCGATCAGGCCGAACAGCACCTCCGACACGATGATGCCGAAGACCAGCCACACCGGATGCAGGCGCACGCGCCCGCCGATCAGCACCGGCTGCAGGATGACGTTCATCAGCACCTCGGCGCCGGCGAAAACCGCCGCGACGGCGAGCAGCAGGGCCGCGTCGCCGCCGGCCTGCAGCAGCGCCGCGCCGAGCGCGAGCGCGAGGCCGGTCAACGTGCCGAGCAGCGGCACGAAGGTGAGGAAGCCGGTGACGATGCCGATCACCAGGCCGAAGTCGAGCCCGGCGACGGTGAGCGCGATGCCGAAATAGAACGCCATGACGAAGCACGAGACGAGCTGGCCGCGCAGGAAGCCGGCCATCACGTCCTGCATCTCTCTCGCCTGCTCGCGCACGATCGGCGCGAAGCGCAACGGGATCCACCCGTCGATGGTCGCGATCAGGCGCGTCCAGTCGCGCAGCAGGAAGAACGCGATCATCGGCGTCAGCAGCAGCAGGAACGCGGCCTGCAGCACCGCGACGCCGCCGTCGAGCGCGCTCGCCAGCGCCTGTGTGGCCAGCGGCGCCAGCGACTGGAGCTGGTCGCCCGATCCCGGCGCGGTGACCACCACGCGCGGCTGCACCGACGGCACGGCGCCCGGCGACCACGCGCTCTCGCGCAGGACGCGCTCGGCGATGCGCTGCACGAACTCGGCCGCCTGGCCGATCATCTGCGGCAGCGCCGCCGCCAGCCGCACGGTCTGGTCCCACAGCGGCGGGATCACCAGCGCGAGGATGCCGATGCCGAAGCAGACGAACCCGAAGATCGCGAGCGCTGCGGCCAGGCTGCGCTTCATGCCGAGCCGTTCCAGCCGGTCGACGACCGGCGCCAGGAAGAAGGCGATCGCGAAGCCGCCGATGAACGGCAGCAGCGCGTTGCCCAGCATGGTCGCGAGGATCGCGACGAAGACGCCGACCGCGAGCCAGAAGGCGAGGTCGTGGCGTTCGCGCCCCGTCGGCTCCAGGACCGGCAGGCGGCGCGGCCACCAATGGTCGACCCGAGCGTATTTCATCGTCCCTGCCCCTTCGACTGCGCGATCCGGGCCCTGCGCGGACGCGGGTCCGCCATGGTCAACGCCCGCACCGCCGCCGCGGTTTCATGCGGCCGTTCGCGCGCGCAGCCGGGAACCGCCGCGCCGCCGCCGGCGTTGAAGCGGGACCATCCCTTCAACATCAGATTGGAAGTCGTGCCATGGCTCGCACCAGCAGCGACCTCGACCGCCTCTTCAACGACATCGCCGAGCTCAAGGAGAAGGTCTCCTCGCTGATCGAATCCGGCGCCGATCTGGCGGCCGAGGGGCGCAAGGCGACGGTCAACGCCACCACGCATGTGCTCGACGGCGCCACCGATACCGTCCGCACGGTACGCGACACCGTGCGCGAGAACCCGATCACCAGCGTCGCCGGCGCCTTCGCGCTCGGCTATTCGCTCGCCCAGCTGCTGCGCCGCTAGCGCGCGCGTGCGCCGGAGGATCGGACGATGATCGGCCTGCTGCGCCTCGCCGGCACGCTGGCGGCGGAATCGCTTTGGTTCGAGGCCGCGCGCCGGCGCTGGGCGGGTGCGCTCACGGCCATCGTCGCCGCCGCGGCGCTGATCGCGCTCGGCGGCACGTTCCTGGCGCTGACCGGCTTCATCGCGCTCAGCGAAGCGATCGGCGCCAAACTCGCGGCGCTCGCCATCGGCGGCACGCTCGTCCTTGCCGGCGGGCTGATCGCGCTGGTGCGCAGCCTGCGCCGGCGCAGCGCGATCGGCGCGCGCCCGGCCGCGCTCGCCGACGCGCTGGCCGCCGCCGGCACGCTGCGCGCAGTCGGCGATCGCCGCGACGTCGAGCGGGCATGGGACGATTTCCGCCGCACCGTCACCGTCGCCTCGCCGGTCGCGATCGCCGCGGCGATGCTCGGCCTGCTCGTCGGCCTGTTCACGCTCGGGCGGCCGCCCCAGGCACCATGACACCGGCGACCGTGACATCGGCGTCACGAACGGCGCCGCGCGCAACTTCGCCCGCAGCGCTTCGTTGACTCCCCACACGGCACGGGATCGCCCAACGGCACCGCGCTGCGCCAACACTGGAGGATGACATGGAGCACGACAAGACCGCCGGGCCGAAGCCGCCGCATTGCGCCGACGATGCGACGGCGAAGCGCGGCACCGTCGAAGGCGAGGGCAGCTACAGCGCCGCGCGCGCCTATCAGAAGGGTGCGCATGAATTCGCCAAGAAATCCGGTGCGGTCGATGCGGCCGCGCAAGATGCGGCGAAAGCGGTCGAAGGTCCGGAGCGCGCGGCGCTCGAGCGCGCCGAGCAGGCGGGCAAGGCGCACGCCAAGGGCGAAGACCCGGCGTTGCGCGGCACCACGCGCGGTTGAGCGGCGATGCGCCGCCGGCGGCCCATGTTCCGGCGGCGCGCGTCGCGTGCGGCATCAATCCTTGAAATCGGAGCAGACATCATGAAGAAGACCATCACCTCCCTCGCGATCCTGGCGGCGATGAGCGCGCCCGCGTTCGCGCAGGCCCCCGCGCAGGCGCCGGCTCAGGCCCCCGCCGCGACGACGCCGGCCAATCCGCCCGCGGCGCAGCAGCGCACCACCGAGGTCGACACGCAGCGCCTGATCGGGCGCAACGTGAAGAACACGCGCGACGAGACGATCGGCGAGATCACCTCGGTCATCATCGGCCGCGACGGCGCGGTCGCCTCGGTCATCGTCGGCGTCGGCGGCTTCCTCGGCATGGGGCAGCGCGAGGTCGCGATCCGCTGGCAGGACCTGCAGGTCGCCAACAACGGCGAACTGGTGCGCACCGCGCTGACGCGCGAGCAGCTCCAGGCCCTGCCGGAGTACCGCTACGCCGACAACCAGCGCCGCGGCACGGTCTTCTCGACCACGCCGATGCCGCAGCAGGGCGCCGCGCCGGCCCAGCCTGCGCCGACGCAGCCGCCGGCCGCGACCGCCCAGGCGCCGCAGCCGCCGGCCACGACCGCACCTTCCGCACCGGCCGACCGCACCGCGGCCGCGCCCGCGGCACCGCCTGCCGGGTCCCCGACCGCGGCCCCCGCGGCAGGCGAAGTGTCGGCGAACGACCTGATCGGCGCCAGCGTGCGCAACAACCGCAACGAATCGATCGGCCGGGTCTATGACATCGTCATGGACGGCAACGGCGCCGCGCAGTCGCTCGTCGTCTCGAGCGGCGGCGTGCTCGGCATCGGCGAGCGCCGCACCGCGGTTCGGTTGGGCGACGTGCGCATCATGCGCGACGGCGAGACCGTCTTCGTCGCCACGACGATGACGGCCGAGCAGCTCGCGCGCGCGCCCGAATACCGGGCGCGCTGACCAGCCAGATCCTGCACGCAGCACGGAAGGGCGGCAGAACGATCTGCCGCCCTTTTGCGTTGCGCCGTAGCGCGACGCCGAGGCGGCAGCCGCGGAGTTCAGCCGCGGCTGCGCGCGAACTGCTCGGCGGCGAAGTCCCAGTTCAGCAGCCGGTCGATCACCGCGGCGACGTAGTCGGCGCGGCGGTTCTGGTAGTCGAGGTAGTAGGCGTGCTCCCACACGTCGATGGTCAGCAGGCAGGTGACGCCGGGCTGGATCATCGGGGTCTCGGCGTTCGGCGTGCGGCCGAGCCGCAGCCGGCCGTTCGCGACGGCGAGCCACGCCCAGCCCGAGCCGAACTGGCCGAGCGCCGCGTTCGCGAATTCCTGCCGGAAGCGGTCGAAGCCCCCGAAGTCCTGATCGATGCGCGCGCGCAGCGCCTCGCCGGGCATCCCGCCGCCGTTCGGCTTCAGGCTCTTCCAGTAGAAGTCGTGGTTCCAGGCCTGCGCGGCGCTGTTGAAGATCGCCAGCACCTCGGGCCTGCCGGCCGTGTTCTTGACCACGTCGTCGAGGCTCTGTGCGGCGAGCGGCGTGCCCGCGACCAGGCGATTGAGCGTGTCGACATAGCCGCGGTGATGGCGGCCCCAGTGGAAGCCGAGAGTGTTGGCCGAGATCGCGGGCGCCAGCGCCGTATCCGCATAGGGCAGCGGCGCAAGCTGGAACGGGCCCGCGGCCTGGGCGAGCGCCGGCGCCGGAAAGCGCGACAGCGCCCCGGCGGCGAGCGCGCCGAAGATGAGGCCCCGGCGCGACACCGTAGCGGAACGGGCATTCGACATGGCGCAGCCTCTCACGTGCGGTTGCTTCGACGGGATCTCATACGACGCACCGCCCCGGCCGCTCAATGCCGGTGGGCGGGCGCCGCGGTGGCGTTGGCGGCGGCGACCGGCACCGCGACCTGTACCGTGCCGGCGCGCTCGAAGCGCAGCGTGAGCTGAAGCTGCTCGCCCGCGCGCAGCGGCTGGCGCAGGTCCATCAGCATCACGTGCAGCCCGCCCGGGCGGAGCTGCGTGGCGCCGCCCGCGGCGACGTCGATCGCATCGACGCGGCGCATGCGCATCACGTTGTTGTCCATCGTCATCGTGTGGAGTTCGACGCGGCCGGCGGCCGGGGTCGAGGCCTCGAGCAGCCGGTCGGGCTGGCCGGCCGGATTGCGCAGGATCATGTAGGCGGCGCTGACGGTCGAATTGCCGATCGTGGCGCGCGCCCAGGGCTGTTCGACCGCCGGCGCGGTCTGCGCCGCGGCGGCGGCGGCGAGACCCAGGCTCAGGGCGAAGGACAGGGCGATGGTGCGAAGGCGCGACATGTCGTGGTCTCCTCGGGATTCGTGCGATTGCGTGAACGGAAGTCAGCTCGCCGGTGCGCCGGCGACCAGTGCCCGCAGGCGCTGGCCGACGACGTCGCCGCCGGTCTGGTGGTTGAAGGCGGTGACGTAGCGGCCGTCCGGCCCCATCACGTAGAGCAGGGTCGAATGGTCCATCGTGTAGTCGCTGCCCTGGTCGACGCGGCGATAGAAGGCGCGATAGGCGCGCGCCGCGGCGGCGACCTGCTCGGCGCTGCCGGCAAGCCCGAGGATGCGCGGGTCGAAGGCATCGAAGAAGCCGCGCATGGTCTCCGGCGTGTCGCGCTCGGTATCGACCGAGACGAAGAGCGGCTGGACGCGCTCGGCGAGGGGTCCCAGCGCGTCGAGCGCCTGCGACATCTCGGAGAGCGCCATCGGGCAGGCGTCGGGGCAGCGCGTGTAGCCGAAGAACACCAGCATCCAGCGGCCGCGGAAGGTCTGATCGGTGACGGTGCGGCCGTTGTGGTCCACCAGCGTGAACGGTCCGCCGATCGGCGCCGCCGCCATCATCGTCGGCTGGGGCAGCCAGCCGCAGGCGGCGGCGATCCACCAGCCGCCCCACAGCCCGGCGATCGCCGCCAGCCCGACATAGGTGACGAGCCGGATCTGGCGCAGCGCGCTGCGCGCCGAAGGTGCGGATTTGGGTTCGGCCATGTCGGTCTCCAGTTCGGTCAGCGCAGACGGCGCAGCTGCGGCAGGCGCCCGGCGGCGCGCGCGCGCGGCAGCCGCGGCCAGAGGCGAATCCAGGCGAGCAGCGACCAGCGCCGCAGGCGCCGCCGGATCCGGCGTCGGAGTGAGCGTCCCATCGTCGTCTTCCTGGCTGCGCACGACCGCTGGGCGGATCGGCGCGGCGAAGGACGCGAAGCAAGGATGGCGCGCGCGGAAGGCAGCGCAACGCCAAGTCCCGAACCATGCGGCCCCGTTGGGGTGCCGCAGGGCGGCGCATGTCAGGCCGGTATCGTCGGGCTTCCGGCCGGCAGGCGCAGTTCAGGTGCGGGTCGGAGGCCCGCGGGCCGCGAAGGGCGCGCGGCGATGATCGGGTGGGGCGGGCGCGGGCTCGACCGTCGTGCTGCCGATGGCGTTGTCGAGACGAGGCGCCGCCACACCGGCCGTACCCGGCGCGAGCAGCGTGGCGCTCGCCCAGTGCGAGCACAGCACGCAGGGGACCATGCCCTCGTGATGGCCGGCCGGCGCCGAATCGTCGGTGCCGCCGTCGCGGTCTCCCGATACGCAGAGCACCAGGATCGTGCCGTCGGGCCCGAGCGGCAGGCCGGCCGCCTGCGCCATCGGCGCCAACGGCGCGAAGCCGTGCAGCAGCAGCGCCAGGCAGGCGAACACGACGACGGGCCACCGCCGCAGGCGGAAGGCCGTTGCCGTCGTGTCGCACCGGTGCGGCGGAAGCTGCATGATGCGCACGATACAGCACGGCCGCCCCGCGCTCAAACTGTGGCGCGGTGTCGCGCCCTGCATCGCCGCCGCAAGGCTATAACCATCCGTTATCGCCTGGGAACCCAAAGGGTGTTGGCTGCCCTACCGCCGTGTGTCAGGCTTGAGGGAGATCAAGCAACGACGGCGGCCGCGAGCTGCCGCGATACCGGGAGAAATGCCATGACCTCGCGTCGGCGCGATTTCCTCAAGCAGTCCGCGTTCGCACTCGGCGGCTTCGGCGCGGCGCTGCAGGCGCGGCTCGCCATCGCCCAGCAGCTCACCCGCGTGCGGCTGACCGCCGGCGCCAATATCGGCTACTCGCATCAATATGTCGGCGAGTCGGCCGGCATCTTCCGCCGCCACGGGATCGACGGCAGCGTCGTGCTGTTCGACGTCGGCTTCCTCGGCACCGAGGCGGTCGTGGCCGGCCAGGCCGAGACCGCCGGCACGGTCGAGTTCCCGGTGCTGAGCCTGATCGCGCGCGGCGCCGACCTCGTCATCCCGGCGATCATGATCACCGCCGACGACCTCAAGATCGTCGCGCTGCGCACGATCACCAAGGCCGAGGACTTCATCGGCAAGAAGGTCGGCTACATCTTCGGTTCGTCCGCCCACTACGCCTTCGACCGCTACCTCTCGCACTTCAACGTGCCGCGCGACCGCGTCACCCACGTCAACGTGCCGGCGGCCGAGCAGGTCGCGCTGATCGCACGCGGCGACATCGACGCCTTCGTCTGGCTCGAGCCGATGGTGCAGCGCGGCCTCGACGTCATGCGCGGGCGCGCCCACGTGATGAACCCCGGCATCGAGGTCGCCTACCGCACCCGCACCTATCTCGAGATGAGCCGCGCCTGGGTCGACCGCAATCCCGAGGCGACGGTGAACCTGCTCAAGGCGCTGATCGAATGCGACGCGTTCATCCGCGCCGAGCCGCAGCGCACCGCCGAGATCGCCGGCCGCAAGCTCAACATCCCGGCCGAGCAGGCGGCGTCGCTGATCCGCGCCGTCGGCTTCGACTGGAACATCTATCTCGACGCGGTGGCGCTGCAGGTCTTCGACCAGGTCGGCGAATGGATGCGCGCGCAGAACCGGCTGACCGGCGCGATGCCCGACATGCGCCGCGTCTTCGTGCCGCAGTATCTGCGCCAGATCGATCCGGCGCGGGTGCGCGGCTTCTAGCGGCATGTCCGTCGCGATCGAGCTTGCCGGCGTCGCCAAGCGCTTCGAGCGCGCCGGCGGCGCCGGCGGCGACTACCAGGCGCTGGGCGGCATCGACCTGACGATCGAGGAAGGCGAGTTCTTCTGCCTGCTCGGTCCGACCGGCTGCGGCAAATCGACGGTGCTGCATCTCGTCGCCGGGTTCGAGCAGGCGAGCGCCGGCAGCGTGCGCGTCTTCGGCGAGGCGGTCGAGAAGCCGGATGCCGACCGCGGCGTCGTCTTCCAGACCGAGCTCGCGCTGTTCCCGTGGCTCACCGTGGCCGAGAACGTGTCCTTCGGTCTGCGGATGCGCGGCGTGCCGGCGGCCGAGCAGGCGGCGATCCTCGAGCGCAATCTCGACCTCGTCGGCCTGCCCAAGCACCGCGACAAGTTCCCGCGCGAACTCTCCGGCGGCATGAAGCAGCGCGTCCAGATCGCGCGCGCGCTCGCCAACGATCCGCGCATCCTGCTGATGGACGAGCCCTTCGGCGCGCTCGACGCGCAGACCCGCCGGCGCATGCAGGAAGAGGTCGTGCGCATCTGGTCGGAGACGCGCAAGACCGTGATCTTCATCACCCACGACATCGGCGAGGCGATCTGGCTCGCCGACCGCATCGGCGTGATGACGCGGGGGCCGGCGGCGCGGATCAAGGAGATCGTCGAGGTGCCGCTCAAGCGGCCGCGCCACAACATGACGCCCGAATACGTCGAGCTCTACAACGCGCTGAGCGCCACCATCCAGGCCGAGGCCGAGGCGATGCTCAATGACTGACGCCGCGCTGCGCGAGAGCGCCATCGCGCGCGATGCGGCCCGGCCGGCGGAGCGGCCGCGCCGCCGGCTGCGCGACGACCGCCGCGTGCTCTACGTCATTCTGGCGATCGCGACGCTCGCCGCGTGGAAGGCGGTCGCGGCGGTGACCCTGCCCATCTTCTTCCCGGCGCCGGAGGAGGTCGCGGCGGCGTTCTGGCAGAGCCTCAGCGACGGCTCGCTGATCGACCACATCGCGATGAGCTACCTGCGCATCCTGCTGGGCTGGCTGATCGGCTGCGCCATCGCCATCCCGCTCGGCCTCGTCGCCGGCCGCTCGGCGCTGGTGCGCGCGATCTTCGACCCCTACGTCGAATTCTTCCGCTTCATCCCGCCGATCGCCTTCATCACGCTGTTCCTGATCTGGTTCGGGCTCGGCGAGATGTCGAAGGTGCTGCTCATCGTCTACACGACGATGTTCGTGACCTTCCTCAACACCATGACCGGCGCGATGAGCGTCGAGCCCGAGAAGATCCGCGCCGCGCGCTGCATGGGTGCCACGCCGCGCCAGACGTTCGTCCACGTCGTCGTGCCCGCGACCGTGCCGCACATCGTCACCGGCCTGCGCCTCGCCATGGGCAACGCGTTCATGACCGTGGTCGCGGCCGAACTCGTCGCGGCGCAGAGCGGCGTCGGCCACCTGATCTGGAATTCGCGCCTGTTCGCGCAGACCGATTTCGTCTTCGTCGGCATCATCACGCTCGGCCTGATGGGCTTCACCGCCAACTGGGCGCTCAAGAAGATCGCGATGCGGCTGGCGTATCGCTACA
>JAEUKZ010000362.1 GCA_016793045.1 Alphaproteobacteria bacterium | reverse complement strand
GGTGACGTAGTCGTCGGCGCCGACATCGAGGCCGCGCACGCGGTCAGCTTCCTCGCCGCGCGCGGTCAGCATGATGACCGGCAGCTCGCGCGTCGGCGCCTTGCGGCGGATCTGGCGGCAGACTTCGAGGCCCGAGACGTTCGGAAGCATCCAGTCGAGCAGGACGAGGTCGGGCTTGTCCTCGGCGATCTGCGCCAAGGCCTCCTCGCCGTCGGTTGCGACCGACACGCGGAAGCCCTCGCGCTCGAGATTGTAGATCAGCAGTTCGACGATTGCCGATTCGTCCTCGATGATGAGGATGTGGGTGCGCATCGTCCGGTCCCGCGCCGCCTGCGGCTCCGCTCCGTTGAGGCCGATCAAGAACCACCGCCCGGCCGTACGACGGCGAAGGCGGTCTCGTCGCCCTTCGGCCGCGTGGCCTCGATCGACTTGCCGGTGACGATGTAGTGCACCTGCTCGGCGATGTTGGTCGCGTGGTCGCCGATGCGCTCGATATTCTTGGCGATGAACAGCATGTGCGTCGACCCGGTGATGTTGCGGGCATCCTCCATCATGTAGGTGACCAGCTCGCGGAACAGGCTCGAATAGAGCTCGTCGAGCTCGGCATCGCGCGCCCACACCGCGTCGGCGCGCTCGACGTCGCGGTTGGCGTAGGCGTCGAGCACGTCCTTGATCATCTGCTGGGCGACGTCGCCCATGCGATGGATGACGTGCGCCGGCTTGAGCGGCGCGATCTGCGACAGCGCGACCGCGCGCTTGGCGACGTTCTTGGCGTAGTCCCCGATGCGCTCGATCTCGGCCGAGATCTTGAGCGTGCCGACGACGAAGCGCAGATCGCTGGCAACCGGCTGGCGCAGGGCGAGGAGCTTGATCGCCATGTCGTCGACCTGGCTTTCGAGCGTGTCGACCTTGCGGTCGTCCTCGATCACCCGGCTCGCCAGTTCGGCGTCGCGCCGGACGACGGCGTCGATCGCCTCGCTGATCTGGGTTTCCGCGATCCCGCCCATGCGCTGGATGACTTCCGCGAGCCGCGTCAGCGCTTCGTCGAAGGATTTGACGATATGGTCCGTGCCCATTGTGGTCCTCGCTGCCGCGATCAGCCGTAGCGGCCGGTGATGTAGCCCTGCGTACGGGCATCCTGCGGGTTGGTGAAGATCTTCTCGGTGTCGTCGACCTCGACGAGGAGGCCGAGATGGAAGAACGCCGTGCGCTGCGAGACGCGCGCGGCCTGCTGCATGTTGTGCGTCACGATGACGATCGTGAAGTCCTTGCGCAGCTCCTCGATCAGCTCCTCGATCACCGCCGTGGCGATCGGATCGAGCGCCGAGCACGGCTCGTCCATCAGGATCACCTCGGGCTCGACCGCGATCGTGCGGGCGATGCAGAGGCGCTGCTGCTGACCGCCCGAAAGGCCGGTTCCCGGCTCGCGCAGGCGGTCTTTGACCTCATCCCACAGACCGGCGCCGCGCAGGCTCTTCTCGACGATCGCGTCGAGATCGGCCCGGCTTTCGGCAAGGCCGTGGATGCGCGGGCCGTAGACGACGTTCTCGTAGATCGACTTCGGAAACGGGTTGGGCTTCTGGAACACCATCCCGACCCGCGCGCGCAGCTGCACGACATCGACGGCGGGATCGTAGATGTCCGCCCCGTCGAGCTTGATCGAACCGTCGACCCGCGCATTCGCGATCGTGTCGTTCATCCGGTTGATGCAGCGCAGGAACGTCGACTTGCCGCAGCCCGACGGTCCGATGAAGGCGGTGACGCTGCGGTCGGGGATGTCGATCGACACCCCCTTGAGCGCATGCTTCTGCCCGTAATGGACGTTGACGTCGCGCGCGACGACCTTGAGCGCGGCCGGGCCCGCGCCCTGGGGCTGCGCCGCCTTTGCCTTGTTTGCGACCATGGTGTTCATTTCTACCACCGCCGTTCGAATTTGCGACGCAGCCAGACGGCGCTCGCGTTCATCACCAGCATGAAGACGAGAAGCACGATGATCCCGGCGGACGTCTTTTCGACGAAGCCGCGTTCGGGGTGATCGGCCCACATGAAGATCTGCACCGGCAGCACTGTCGATGCGCTGAGCGGATCGGTCGGAATGTCGGTGATGAAGGCGACCATGCCGATCATCAGCAGCGGCGCCGTCTCGCCGAGCGCATGCGCCATCGCAATGATGGTGCCGGTTAGGATGCCGGGCATTGCGAGGGGCAGCACGTGATGCCCGATCATCTGCATCTTCGAGGCGCCGACGCCGAGCGCGCCTTCGCGAATCGACGGCGGTACGGCGCGCAGCGCCGCGCGGGCGGCGATGATGATCGTCGGCAGGCTCATCAGCGCGAGCACCGAGCCGCCGACCAGCGGTGCCGAGCGCGGCATGCCGAAGAAGTTGATGAAGACCGAGAGGCCGAGCAGCCCGAAGACGATCGACGGCACCGCGGCGAGGTTGTTGATATTGACCTCGATGATGTCGGTCAGGCGGTTCTTGGGCGCGTATTCCTCGAGATAGACCGCGGCCATGACGCCGAGCGGGAAGGCGAGCAGGAGGCAGATCAGAAGGGTGAACGTCGTCCCGACGACGCCGCCGAGGATTCCGACCAGTTCGGGATCGCGGCTGTCCGCGCCGGTGAAGAAGCGCGTGTTGAAGAACTGGTCGACGTCCCCGCCGCGGGCGAGCGCGGTGAGCCAGCCGGCCTGCCGCTCGGTGACGCGCGCGCCGTCGCCGAGCCGGGTCTGGCCCTTGATGAGCATGTCGATATCGGAATGGGCGAGCAGCCAGACCTGGCGGCGCTGGCCGATCAGGCCCGGATCAGCGACGACCATGTCGCGGAGCTGGACCTCGGCGCCGGAGCCGACGAGACCTTCGAGCTGGCGCAGCCCGTCGCGATCGCGCACTTCGGGAAAGCGCGCCGAGACCGCATCGAGCAGGACGGTCCGGTAGTCGGCGCCCATCAGCCGCCGGCGGTCGGTCGTGCCCGCCGGCGCGATCGCATCGGGATCGAAGAAGACCTCGATCCGCAACTGGGTCTGCCAGAACGCGGTGTAGCCGTTGCCCACGACGGTGACGAGCAGCAGCAGCAGGGCCGCCGCCGCAAACGTCATTGCCGCGATCCCGTAGGCCTTGAAGCGCCGCTCGGCCGCGTAGCGGCGCTTCAGGCGCCGGATCGCCTCCGGCGTCATGTGCCGGCTCTGCCGAGCCGCCGGCGCGGCCGCGGCCGTCCGGTCTGTCGCGACGTCATTCATATTGTTCTCGATAGGCTTTGACGATCTGGAGCGCGACGATGTTGAGCGCCAGCGTGACGACGAACAGCACGAGCCCGAGCGCGAAGGACGCCAGCGTCTTGGGACTGTCGAACTCCGCCTCGCCGGTGAGCAGCGCGGAGATGTAGACCGTGACGGTCGTCACGGCATCGAGCGGGTTGAGCGTCAGGTTCGCGGCGAGCCCCGCCGCCATGACGACGATCATCGTTTCGCCGAGCGCCTTCGAGAAGGCGAGGATCACCGAGGCGACGATGCCGGGCAGCGCCGCCGGCAGGAGCACGCGCACCGCGGTCTCCGCCTTGGTGCCGCCGAGCGCGTACGAGCCGTCGCGCATCGACTGGGGAACCGCATTGATCACGTCGTCGGACAGCGACGACACGAACGGGATGATCATGATGCCCATGACGATGCCGGCGGCGAGCGCCGACTGGGCCGCGATCTGCAGCCCGATCATCTCGCCGGCGGCGCGGATCGCCGGTGCAACCGTCAACGCGGCGAAGAATCCGTAGACCACGGTCGGCACGCCGGCGAGGATTTCGAGGATCGGCTTGCCGATCGCGCGGACCTGCTTGTGCGCGTACTCGGTCATGTAGACCGCGGTCATCAGGCCGATCGGCACCGCGACGATCATCGCGATGACCGCGATCAGGAGCGTGCCGGTGAACAGCGGCACGGCGCCGAAGTGGCCGGACGATCCGACCTGGTCTTCGCGGATCGCCATCATCGGGCTCCATTGCGTGCCGAAGAGGAACTCGATCGGCGACACGCGCGCGAAGAACGACATCGATTCGAACAGGAGCGACAGGACGATCCCGACCGTGGTCACGACGGCGATCGTCGAGGCGATGATCAGGATGATGCGCACGACCTGTTCGACGTCGTTGCGCGCGCGAAGGCTGGGAACGATGTGCCTGCGGCCGATCAGAAGGCCGGCGATCCCCGCGGCAAGAACGCAGACCCAGAGCGCCGCGGTCGCGACCGTCTGAATCCAGCGCAGATGCGCGGCAGCGGCCATCACGTCCGCACGGTTTGCCGAGGTCGTGGCGAGGCCGCCGGCGACGTTGCGGATGTCCGAGATGATGAGGCCGAGCTGGTCGGCCGGCAGATCGCGAATGGCCTGCGGCAGGCTGCGCACGACGAGCGCCTGCACGATCGTCGTCTCGAAGGCCAGCCAGGCGACGACGACGAATGCGGCGGGAATGCCGCACCAGCAGACGACGTACCAGCCGTAATAGCCGGGCAGCGAATGAAGCGGCTGCCCGGTGGCGGCGCGCTGGGCGACGGCGGCGCTGCGGCCCATGTAGAAGCTGGTCGCGGTGAGAATCAGGAGCGCGGCAAACAGGAGGGATGAGGACATGTCCTGACCTTCGCGGAGGAAAAGCGACCCGCCGTCGTCTTGCGGCGGGTCGCTTCGGTTGCCCGGGTCGCGCGCCTACGAGCCGAGGCTGAGGAGCTGCAGCGCCTCGATCTGCTGGCGCCAGCGGGTGCGGTCCTCCCGGACCATCGGCACCAGGCCGCGCGACGTGAGGTAGCCGCGGTCGCCGATCGCGCGCTCGCTCGCATACTCGACGAGGAATTCACGCAGGCCCGGGACGACGCCGATATGCGCCTTCTTGACGTAGACGAACATCGCACGCGACACCGGATAGCGGCCGCTGGCGATGTTCTCGAAGCTGTCCTCGACGCCGTCGATCCGGATCGCCTCGAGGCGGTCGCGGTTCTGGTCGAGGAAGCTGTAGCCGAAGATGCCCATCACGCCGGACTGGCCGGCCACGAGACGCTGGACGATCAGGTTGTCGTTCTCGCCCGCCTCGATGAAGCGGCCGTCCTCGCGCATCGCCGAACACACCTCGTTGCGGCGGCGCGCATCGGTCACCGCGCGGACCTCGGCGACGTCCTTGCAGCCTTCCTGCATGACGAGCTCGACGAAGGAGTCGCGCGTGCCCGAAGTCGGGGGCGGACCCATGACCTCGATGGCGATGTTGGGAAGCGAGGGGTCGATCTGGTTCCAGTGCGTATGCGGGTTGCGCACGAGCTGGCCGTTCACCGGCACTTCGCGTGCAAGGCCGCGCCAGATCTGCTGGCGCGTCAGATTGATCGGCGGCGTGCCCTTCTTGACCGCGATCACGATGCCGTCGAAGCCGATCTGCAGTTCGACGATCTCGGTGACGCCGTTCTGACGGCAGGTGTTGAACTCGCTCGCGCTCATCCGGCGCGAGGCGTTGGCCACGTCCGGGTGCGCCACGCCGACGCCCTGGCAGAATGCGCGGATGCCGGCGCCGGTGCCGATCGATTCGACGATCGGGGCGCGGAACTGGCCGCCGCGCGCGAACTGCTCGGCGACCGCCGTGGTGAAGGGATAGACCGTCGACGAACCGGCGGCCCGGATCTGGTTGCGCGCCTGCTGCGCTTCGGCGCTGGGCGTCAGTGCCGCGCCGGCGGCGACGACGACCGCGACGGCGGCCGCGGCAACGGCGGCGAGTTGGGGAATTCGAATCATGTCTTTGCCTCCGATATGACGAAACCGCGCGGACCCTAGTCGTCTCGGGAGACTCGTATATGACGGGCGTGTTGCAGTTTGATGACATGGACCGCCCCGACGGCGCGGAGGCGGTTCGCCCCGGCCTCACGGCCCGCGGCAATCAAAAGTGAATTCAATGATTTAGGCGGACCGCCCGGAGCCCTTGCGGATGGCCGCACGCAAGGCATCCCTGGGCTGCCGCGGACGCAAGCCCCGCAGGGGCTGCGCGCGGCGCCGCGTCAGCGCCCGGGCTGGCCCGCGCCGGCCGGATCGCTCCCGACCGGCGCAAGGCAGACCGTGAAGGTCGAGCCGCGGCCAAGTTCGCTGTCGACCAGGAGAGCGCCGCGATGGCGGTTGACGATGTGCTTGACGATGGCGAGGCCGAGACCGGTGCCGCCGAGTGCGCGCGAGCGCCCGGTATCGATGCGGTAGAAGCGCTCCGTCAGCCGCGGCAGATGCTCGCGCGCGATGCCTTCGCCGCGGTCGGCGATCGACACCGCGACGACCTGCGCCGGCAGGCGCAGATGTCCGGGCGGCCGCGCGATCACCTTGGCCGTCACCGTCACCGGCGTTTCGGGGCGGCCGTACTTGATCGCGTTGTCGATCAGGTTCTGGAAGACCTGGGTCAGCTGGTCGACGTCACCGACCACCGGCGGCAGATCCGGCGCGCTTTCCAGCACGATGGTCATCGCCTTCGCCCGCGCGGTCGGCAGCAGGGCGTCGGCGACGCTGCGCAGGATCTTCGCCACCGCGACCCGCTCGGCCGGCGGCGTGTGCTCGTCCTGCTCGATGCGCGACAAGGACAGGAGGTCGGCGACCAGGCGGCCCATGCGCATCGCCTGGTCGTTCATGATGCCGAGGAAGCGGTCGCGCGCCGCGGCATCGTCGCGCGCGGGCCCGCGCAGCGTCTCGATGAAGCCCTGCAGCGAGGCAAGCGGCGTGCGCAGCTCGTGGCTGACATTGGCGACGAAGTCGGCGCGCACCCGGTCGGCGCGCTTGACCGCGGTGCGGTCCGCGAAGGCGACGAGGACGCGCGGCGCCGCGCCCGGCGTCTCGGGCAGCGCGACGACATGGCCGGCGAAGATGCGCTCGACCGCGCCGGCGAGCGCGAACTCGACCTCCTGTGCCGGGTCGCCGGGGGCGGCGGTCTCGATCGCGGCGATCAGCGCCGGGTCGCGCAGCACCGCGGCGAGTTCGCGCCCCGCCGCCGGTCCGAACAGCGCCCGCGCCGCGGTATTGGCGAGCACGACCTGGCGCGCGTTCTCGATCACCAGCAGCGGGTCGGGAATCGCGTCGATCACGGCTTCCGCCGCCTGCGTGCGAGTCTTCTCGTGCGCCGCCCGCTCCGCCGCGGCGATCTCGAGCCGCTCGAGCGCGGCAATGTAGTCGTCCGCCGACAATCCCGCGGCCGGCAACGGGGCGGCCGCGGTGCCGAAGAGATGCGTCTCGAAGCCGTCGAGCGAAGCGAGCCGCCGGTGCGAGACGAGCGCCGCGAGGACGACGAGGACGGCGACCGCGCCGAGCGCGCGCGACCACGCGATCTCCCCCGCCAGCGCAAATCCGATGAGGATCGCGGCTCCAGGCAGGACGAGCGCGGCGGCGACGTGGATCCAGCGACGCGACAGCATGCGCCAAGAAGACGCGGGCGCCGGCCGCGCCGTCAAGCCGAACCGGACCCGCCGACGAAAAAAAGGCGCGCCGGTCAGGCGCGCACGAGCGGGCCGGGACGGCGCAGATAGCGGGTCTTGATCGCCTCCGCCGCCCAATAGGCGAGCGCGCCCACCGGGCCGGTCGGGTTGCGGCCGGCGTTCTGCGGGAACGCGCAGGCGCCGGTGACGAAGACGTTCGGCACGTCCCAGCTCTGCAGGTAGCGGTTGACCGCGGAGGTCTGCGGGTTCGTGCCCATCACGGCGCCGCCGGTGTTGTGCGTGCTCTGGTAGGGCACGATGCTGTAGCGCGCGGGCGGCGCGCCGCGCTGCACCTGCAGGACATTGCCGAGGCCGCGCATCGCCTCGCCGATGCGGACGCATTCGTCGGCGATGTGGTTGGCCATCCGCTTCTCGTTGTCGTGGAAGTCGAAGGTCATGCGCAGCAGCGGACGGCCGAACGCGTCGCGGTAGGTCGGGTCGAGATCGAGGTAGTTGCGGTCGTAGGCGTTGACGCTGCCCTGCAGGCCGATGCCGAGCGTGTGGTTGTAGTGGCGCTTCACCGCCGCCTTCCAGGCCGAGCCCCAGGACGGAGTCCCGTTCGGCACCGGACGGGCCTGGATCGGCCGGCCGCTCGAACTCATGCACGAAACCGAGGCGCCGCCGATGAAGCCGAACCGCCCGTGGTCGAAATTGTCGGCCGAGAGATCGTCGATCGCGACGCCGAGCCCGCCCGCTCCCATGTAGGGGTGGATCCAGGTGTTCTCGTCGAAGAACACCGTGGCGCCGCCGCCGATCTGGTAGGCGTAGTTGCGGCCGACGACGCCGGTGCGGGTGCGCGGGTCGTAGGGCCGGCCGATCCCCGACAGCAGCATGAGGTGGACGTTGTTGAGCGCGTAGGCCGCGAGGATCACCAGCTCCGCCGGCTGCTCGAACGCGCGCCCGCGCACGTCGAGATAGGTGACGCCGGTCGCGCGCCTTCGCGCCGCGTCGAGATCGACTTTGAGCACCCGCGCATGGGTGCGCAGCTCGAAATCGCGGTTGCGGCGCGCCAGCGGCAGCAGCAGGAAATGCGGGCTCGCCTTCGCATCCGCCTCGCAGCCGAAGCGCTCGCAGAAGCCGCAGAGATGGCAGGCGCCGAGCTGCACGCCGTCCGGGTTGACATAGGCCCGCGACGCGTTCGCGGCCGGAGCCGGGAACGGGTGATATCCCAGCGCTCGCGACGCCGCATCGAACAGGGCGCCGGCGTGGCTCTGCGGCAGCGGCGGGTTGGGATAGTCGCGCCGCCGCGCGCCCTCGAACGGGTTGCCGCCCGGCTGCAGGTGGCCCGCGATGTTGCCCGCCTTGCCGGACACGCCGCACATGTATTCGAACTTGTCGTAGTAGGGCTCGAGCTCGGCGTAGCTGACCGGCCAGTCCTGCAGGTTCATCTCGGGCGGAATGATCCGCCGGCCATAGCGCTCCACCGTGCGCGTGCGCGCCTGGTGGTCCCAGGGCAGCCAGCGCCAGGTGACGCCGTTCCAGTGGACGCCGGCCCCGCCCACGCCCTCGCCGGGCAGGAACGAGCCGAGCCGGCGCATCGGCAGCGCCGTCTCGCCGGCACCGTTGCGGAAGGTCAGCGTCTCGCGCTGGACGTCCTGCATCAGCTCGGTGCGGATCGCGTAGCGCAGCTCGTCGTCCTTGTGCGGCTCCTGGAAGTCCGGATCGGTCTGGCGCGGCCCGCCGCGCTCGAGCGCGACGATCTTCAGGCCGGTCTCCGCCAGCTCCTTGGCGAGGATCGCGCCGGTCCAGCCCATGCCGACGATGACGATGTCGACCGGCCGCAGGCGGGTTGCCATCGCGCCGGTCCCTAGCGCTGCATGTCTGCGATCGAGCGGAATTCGACCGCCATCGGCGCGTTGCGGTGCTCCTCGATCGCCGTCGCATACATGCCGCCGACGCCGGGAAACCCGATCATCCGCCACGCCCCCATG
This sequence comes from Alphaproteobacteria bacterium, assembly GCA_016793045.1. Classification (GTDB taxonomy): domain Bacteria; phylum Pseudomonadota; class Alphaproteobacteria; order CACIAM-22H2; family CACIAM-22H2; genus JAEUKZ01. The sequence continues at coordinate 2,943 of JAEUKZ010000362.1, read as the reverse complement.
TCGCGATTGCCGCCATAGATCGGATCGGCGAAGTAGCCTTCGATCGCGTTCTGCAGGAGCAGTGCGACGAAGGTCGCGCCGGGCAGCGTCGCGAGCGCGGCGCGGCCTTCGCGCAGCGCCAGCAGCACCGCATCGCGGGTCGCGGCCGGCAGCTCGTCGAAGCGCTTGCCGTCATGCTCGCGCCGGCAAAGCTCGTCGATCTCGCGGATCGCCGCCCGGTAGAACTCCGCCGGCGTGAGCGGCAGCTGATAGCCCTGGGTCGGCGCGCCGTCGGCGAACGGCCCCTGCAGGTAGAGGCCGGCACCGCGCCCGAAGGCGCCGGCGAGCTGGCGGTCGATGAACGCCGGAACGCCGGCCTCGACCCCGCCCGGGCCGACATCGTCGTGGGGGATGAACACGTCGACCGCGGCCTCGACGAAGCGCGCCTCCGGCGGCATGAAGAACACGTACCCGGCGGGCGGCGGCGATGCGGCGGCGCGCGCGGGTGCCGCGCCGTGGCCGCCGTGCTGGGCGAGCGCGGGCGCGCCGGCCGGCAATGCGCCGGCGAAGCCGGCCGCGCCGGCAGCGGCGACGAAGTGCCGGCGGTCGACGCCGCGACCGGCCGACGCGCTGTCCCTGGACATCCGCATTCCCCTGTTCGCCGGCGCGGCCCCTCCGCGCCGGTCGGCGCCTAGCGCTTGCGCTGCGATTCGTAGGCCGTCAGCGCCGCGACGTTGACGATCTCGCCCACGCTCGCCCCGAGATGGACGATCTGCGCCGGCTTGGCGAGGCCGGCGAGCAGCGGGCCGATCACCGTCCCGCCGCCGAGCTTCTCCATGATCTGATGGGCGACGTTCGACGTGTGCAGGCCAGGCATGATCAGCACGTTCGCCGGCCCCGAGAGGCGGCAGAACGGATAGACCGTCTTCATCAGTTCGTGGTCGAGCGCGACATGCGCGGCGATCTCGCCGTCGAACTCGAAATCGACCTGGCGGCGCTCGAGTTCGCGCACGCCGTCGACGATGCGCTTCGACTTGTCCGAAAGCCCGCCGCCGAACGAGGCGTGGCTGACCAGCGCCACCCGCGGCGTGTGGCCGAGCACGCGCGCGAAATTCGCCGCCTCGATCGCGATGTCGGCCATCGTCCGGCCGTCGGGCAGGTCGTGGATGGTCGTGTCGGCGACGAAGACGGTCTGGCCCTTGGCGATCATGACCGCGACGCCGATCAGCCGGCGGTTGGCTTCGACGCCGAGCACGCGGCGCACGTCCTCGAGCGCGACGTTGTAGCTGCGCGTGACGCCGGTCACCATCGCGTCGGCGTCGCCGCAGGCGACCATCAGCGCGGCGAACACGTTGCGGTCCTGGTTGACCATGCGCTGGCAGTCGCGCCACAGGAAGCCCGAGCGCTGCAGGCGGCCGTAGAGGAAATCGGAGTAGCGCTTGTTGTCCTTCGAAAGCCGCGCGTTGTGGATCTCGAGGTTGTCGGCCTGCATGCCGATCGCCTTCATCGTCGCCTCGATGCGCTCCGACCGGCCGATCAGGACCGGCGTGCCGAAGCCCGAGGAGCGGAAGGCGATCGCGGCGCGGATGACCTTCTCCTCCTCGCCCTCGGCGAAGACGACGCGGCGCGGGTTGTCGCGCACCGATTCGAGAATCAGGTCGAGCATCGCCGCGGTCGGGTCGCGGCGCATCGACAGGCCGCGCTGGTAGGCCTTCATGTCGCGGATCGGTTTGCGCGCGACGCCCGAATCCATGGCCGCCTTGGCGACGGCGGCCGGCACGACCGAGATCAGCCGCGGGTCGAACGGCACCGGGATGATGTATTCCGGGCCGTAGCGCAGCCGGCGGCCGGAATAGGCGGCGTCGAGTTCGTCGGGCACGTCTTCGCGCGCCAGCTTGGCGAGCGCCTCGGCCGCGGCGATCTTCATCGCCTCGTTGATCGTCGCCGCGCGCACGTCGAGCGCGCCGCGGAAGATGTAGGGGAAGCCGAGCACGTTGTTGACCTGGTTCGGATAGTCCGAACGGCCGGTCGCCATGATCGCGTCGGCGCGCACGTCCTTGACCGCCTCGGGCGCGATCTCGGGGTCCGGGTTGGCCATCGCGAAGATGATCGGCTTTGCCGCCATCGAGCGGACCATGTCCTTGTCCACTGCGTCCTTGGCCGACAGGCCGAAGAAGATGTCCGCCCCTTCCATCGCCTGGCGCAGCGTGCGCGCCTTGGTGGGCACCGCATGGGCCGACTTCCACTGGTTCATCGACTCGGTGCGGCCCTGCCAGATCACGCCCTTGGTGTCGCAGAGAATCGCGTTCTGGTGCGGCAGTCCCATCGCCTTCAGCAGCTCGACGCAGGCGATCGACGCCGCACCGGCGCCGTTGATGACCATGCGCGTGGTCTTGATGTCGCGGCCGGTGATGTGCAGCGCGTTGATGAGTCCGGCCGCGGCGACGATCGCGGTGCCGTGCTGGTCGTCGTGGAAGACCGGGATGTCGAGCAGCTCGCGCAGGCGCTGCTCGATGATGAAGCATTCCGGCGCCTTGATGTCCTCGAGGTTGATGCCGCCGAACGACGGCCCGAGGAAGCGCACGCAGTTGACGAACTCGTCGACGTTCTTGGTGCCGACCTCGAGGTCGATCGAATCGACGTCGGCGAAGCGCTTGAACAGCACCGACTTGCCTTCCATCACCGGCTTGGAGGCGAGCGCGCCGAGATCGCCGAGCCCGAGCACCGCGGTGCCGTTGGAGATCACCGCGACGAGATTGCCCTTGGCCGTGTAGTCGTAGGCGAGCTCGGGGTTCTTGGCGATGTGCAGGCACGGCCAGGCGACGCCAGGCGAATAGGCCAGCGACAGATCGCGCTGCGTCGTCAACGGCTTGGTCGGGGTGATCTCGATCTTGCCCGGGCGCCCTTGCGCGTGGAACTGCAGGGCGTCTTCTTCGGTGACGCTGATCGCATCGTTGCTCATTG
>JAEUKZ010000323.1 GCA_016793045.1 Alphaproteobacteria bacterium | reverse complement strand
GCGCGGCGGGTCGAAGGGATTGCCCGTGGCGCCGTAGACCGGATTGTTGGTGTTGGCTCCGGCGCCGAACTCGGGAACGTTGGTCTTGCCGACGACGATGGCGCCCGCCGCGCGCACCGCGGCGACCATGCGCTCGTCCTTCGCCGGAACGTAGTCGGCATAGAGCGTCGAGCCGAAGGTGGTGCGCAGGCCGCCAGTCTCGTTGAGGTCCTTGATGCCGACGGGCAGACCGTGAAGCGCGCCGAGCCGACCGCCGCGCAGGACCGCCTGCTCCGCCGCCCTCGCCTCGTCCCGCGCGCGATCGATGCAGGTCGCGGTGACCGCGTTGAGGACCGGATTCACCGCGTCGATGCGGCGCAGGCAGCTTTCCAGCAGTTCCACCGGGGAGATCGTCTTGGCGCCGATCATGCGGCGCAGCTCGACGGCGGTGAGATCGCAAAGCTCGGTCACGGCGGGAGTCCTCATGCTGGCGGTATGACGGTGCGAAAGGCTAGCAGAGGTGTCCATCGACCACGCAACAAATCGTTACACCGCGAAACCTGCGCCGACATGGACGCGCGAAGATCGGGCGCTAGATTGAGTGCCGAAACGGGCCCGGCTCGGGCCCCGCTACGACCGCGGAGGCGATGATGAGCGATGCGTTTCCCCGACTGATCCGGCGCGACTTTCTGCTCGGCGTCGTCCTCGCAACGCCGGCGATCGCCGCCCTGACCTTGAGTGCGCGCGACGGCGGCGACGTGCTGGCGGCGACGCCCGCCTGCGGCGACAGCACGGTCACCCAGGCGCAGACCGAGGGGCCCTATTTCAGGCGAAGCTCGCCGGCGCGCACGTCGCTGATCGAGAGCGGCATGGGGGGAACGCGGCTCATCCTCACCGGCAGCGTGCTGACGCAGAGCTGCCGCCCGGTCGCCGGCGCATTGCTCGACTTCTGGCAAGCCGACGCGAACGGCGCCTACGACAATGCGGGCTACCGGATGCGCGGCCATCAGTTCGCCGATGCCGAGGGCCGCTACCGGCTCGAAACCGTCATCCCGGGCGAATACCCCGGCCGCACGCCGCATATCCACGTCAAGGTCCAGGCGCCCGGCGGCCGCGTGCTGACGACGCAGCTCTACTTCCCGCACATGGCGCGCAATGCGCGCGACCGGATCTATCGCCCGGCACTGGAGATGGCGCTCGCCGACGACAGCGCCGGGAAGGCCGGCCGCTTCACCTTCGTCCTCGCCTGACCGCGCGGCAGAGGCTGTGCACGACAAAGTAGAAGGTATTACGTTTCTCTTCCCTCGCGCTCGTGATCCGCTAGACTGCGCTGGCGCCGCGGTGTCGGTGCAGCGACGATGGAGCACGCGATGTCTCCGGCACAGCCTGACGCGGGGGCGCTCGACTTTCGATCCCTGTTCCAGTCGGCACCCGGCCTCTATCTGGTCCTGCAGCCCGACCTCACGATCATAGCCGCGACCGACGCCTATCTGCAGGCGACGATGACGCGTCGCGAGGATATCCTCGGCCGCCACATCTTCGACGTCTTCCCCGACAACCCCGACGACCCGACGGCGACCGGCGTGCGCAATCTGCGCGAGTCGCTCGAGCGCGTGCTGGCGACCCGCAGGCCGGATTCGATGGCGGTTCAGAAGTACGACGTCCGGCGGCCCGACTCGGAGGGCAGCGGATTCGCGGAACGCCATTGGAGCCCGGTCAACCTGCCGATCCTCGACGATGGCGGAGAACTGCGCTGGATCATCCATAGCGTCGAGGACGTGACCGACTTCATCATGCTGCGCCAGCGCGGCAGCGACCAGGAACTCGAAACCGCGGAGCTGCGCCGGCGAGCCGAGCGGAACGAGGCGGAGATCTACCGGCGCGCGCAGGAGGTGCAGGAGACCAATCGCGCGCTGCGCGAAAGCCAGGCGCAGCTCCAGCAGCTCAACGAAACGCTCGAGGAGCGGGTCCGCGAACGCACGCGGGCGCTCGAAGCGGAGATCCGCGACCGCGAGCGCGCCGAGGCGGCGCTGCGCGAAACGCAGAAGCTCGAAGCGGTCGGCCGTCTCGCCGGCGGCGTGGCGCACGACTTCAACAACCTGCTCACGGTCATCCAGGGCAATGCCGAACTGCTGCGCGCGCGGCTGAGCGCGGCGGGGGATCTGCGCTACATCGACATGATCGACCATGCGTCGGACAGCGGGGCACGCCTGACCCGCCAGCTCCTGACGTTTTCGCGACGTCAATCCCTCCATCCGGCGCGGATCGACCTGCGCGAGCGCGCGGCCGACCTTGCCGAGATGCTGACCCGATCGCTGCGCGGCGACATCCGCGTGTCGCTCGGCTTCGCCGACGATCTCTGGCTCGTCGAGTGCGACGAGAACGAACTCGAACTCGCGCTCATCAATCTCTGCGTCAATGCGCGCGACGCGATGCCGACCGGCGGCCTCGTGCGCATCGAGGCGCGCAACATGACGCTGCGCCCGGACCGCGTGCGCAGCGTCGATCTCGACGGCGAGTTCGTGCAGATCACGATCCGCGACACCGGCGAGGGCATTCCGCCCGACGTCCTCACGCGCGTCTTCGAGCCCTTCTTCACGACCAAGGAGCCCGGCAAGGGTACGGGCCTCGGCCTCAGCCAGGTCTACGGTTTCGCGGTGCAGGCCGGGGGCCGCGCCACAATCGCCAGCGAACCCGGGCTGGGAACGACGGTCACGATCTACCTGCCGCGTGTCGAGGCCGCGGCCGACGCGCCCAAGGCGACCGCGGGCGCGCGCACCGTCGGGCCGAGCGCGACGGTGCTGCTGGTCGAGGACGACGACGCGGTCGCGGCGACGACCACGCAGATGCTGGCGCTCCTCGGCTACACCGCGCACCACGTGCGCGATGCGCGTACCGCGCTCGCCATCCTGCTGGGTGGCCAGCGCTTCGACCTCGTCTTCTCCGACATCGTCATGCCCGGCGGCATGAGCGGCCTCGATCTCGCGCGCAAGGTCCGGCAGCACTTCCCGTCGATTTCGATCCTGCTCGCGAGCGGCTTCAACCAGTCCGCCGTCGACGTCGACAAGGAAGGCATCGACTTCATCGCCAAGCCCTATCGCGCCGACGGCCTGGCGGACGCGATCCGGCGCAGCCTCGCGGCCGGCGGTTCGACGCGCAACGTCGGCGCCTGAGGCGCGCGCAACGGCTCAGTCGACGATGAACAGCCTCGCGCCCGCCGGGCCGGTGCGCGAGCGGTGCGGCTCGGCGCCGTCGGCGACCTGGTAGCTGGTGCCGGGCTTGAGCACGAAGACGCGGCCGTCCCTCAGCTCGGTCGTCAGCTCGCCTTCCATCACCAGCAGGAAATGCCCCTTCGAGCACCAGTGGTCGGCCTGATAGTTCGGGCTGTAGTCGACCATGCGCACGCGCACCTCGCCGCACTGGCGCGTGCGCCACAACGCCTCGCCGGTCTCGCCCTTGTGGCGGGTCTGCGGCACCTCGCTCCAGGTCGTGGTGCCGAAGGGCAGGTCGGAAATCTTCATGGTCGATCCTTTGCGGGCGGATTCGTGCGCCGCAGCAGACCGGGAAGGTCGAGCAGCAGCGATGCGAACATGAACAGCGTCAACCCAGCATAGAGCGCAGGCAGCGCCATCGTCTCGGCCAATGCGCCCGCGGCGAGCGGCCCGGCGGCGGCACCGATGTCGCGCCAGGTGGCGAAGGCTGCGAGGCGTTCGAGATGGGCCGCCGGCGCACGCTCGGCCGCGAGCACCGGGCCGATCGTGGTCAGCACCCCGTGCGCCAGCACGACAAGCACCGCGCCGGAATAGATCACGCCCGCGGCGATCAGCGCCAGGCCGGCGCACAGCGCGAGGCCGCAGACCAGCATCATCCTGCCCGCGCCGAAGCGATCGCCCATCACACCGCCGAGCGGCGCCAGCACCACCTCGACGAGACGACGCAGCGCCAGCAGCAGGCCGCCGGCGACGACGGCGGAGCCGGCCGAGACCAGCCCGCCGAGCAGCATCGACAGCGTCAGCACGAAGACGCCGTCGATGGCGAAGCCGAGGCCGAAGGCCCAGATGTCGAGCGCGCTCGGCAGGGGAATTCCGCTGCGCCGGCGCTGCGGCTCCGCCGACGGCAGGTCCGGCAGCGACCACGCGAGCGGCAGCGCGGCGGCCGTCGCCGCGGCGAGCGCAACGAAGATGCCCTGCGGCCCCAGCGGCGCGCTCAGCCACGCGCCGACGGTCAGGGCGAGCATCGGTCCGAACCCGGAAACGGCGCGGCTCATCCCGACACGGCGACCGGCGCGCGTGGCGTCCGCGACCGCGTAGGCGAGCATCGTGAGATTGAGCGCCGCGAAGGACAGCCCCCAGACCAGCCGCGCCGCCAGCAGCGGCGCCGGCCCATGCGTGAGGCCGTAGGCGGCGGTGGAAAGGATGGCGCTGGTCGTGGCGGCGAGCGCCAGCCGGCGCGGCCCCAGACGCCGCGCGAGCGTGGCGATGGTCCCGTAGCCGACGATGCGCACGAGGCGGTTCGCCGCCAGCAGCACACCGACCCAGGCGAGCGACACGCCGAATTGCGCCGCGTGGATCGGCAACACGACGTAGAGCAGCGCATCGCCCATCAGGGCGAGCGAAAGAACCGCGGCGGGAGCGATGGCGCCTATCGGAGCATCGGCAGGTCGAGCCCCTGCTCCTTCGCGCAAGCCACCGCGATGTCGTAGCCGGCATCGGCGTGCCGCATGACGCCGGTTCCCGGGTCGTTGGTCAGCACGCGCTGCAGCCGCCGCCCGGCTTCCGGCGTGCCGTCGGCGACGATCACCATGCCGGCGTGCTGCGAGAAGCCGATGCCGACGCCGCCGCCGTTGTGCAGCGACACCCAGGTCGCGCCCGATGCGGTGTTGAGCAGCGCGTTGAGCAGCGGCCAGTCGGCGACCGCGTCGCTGCCGTCCATCATCGCCTCGGTTTCGCGGTTCGGGCTGGCGACCGAGCCGGAATCGAGATGGTCGCGGCCGATCACCACGGGCGCCTTGAGCTCGCCCTTCGCCACCATCTCGTTGAAGGCGACGCCGACGCGCGCGCGGTCGGCGAGCCCGAGCCAGCAGATGCGCGCCGGCAGGCCCTGGAACTTGATCCTGTCGCGCGCCATGTCGAGCCAGGTGTGGAGGTGGCGGTCGGCGACCAGCTCCTTCACCCGCGCGTCGGTGCGCCAGATGTCCTCCGGATCGCCCGACAGCGCCGCCCAGCGGAACGGACCGACGCCGCGGCAGAACAGCGGCCGGATATAGGCGGGCACGAAGCCGGGGAAATCGAAGGCATCCGCGACGCCTTCCTCCTTGGCGAACTGGCGGATGTTGTTGCCGTAGTCGAGCGTCGGGATGCCCATGCGCCAGAATCCGAGCATCGCGCGCACCTGCACCGCCATCGATTCCTTGGCCGCGTGCTCGACGCCGGCGGGATCGCTCTCGCGCCTTCGCGCCCATTCGTCGAGCGACCAGCCCTTCGGCAGGTAGCCGTTGATCGGATCATGCGCGGACGTCTGGTCGGTCACCATGTCCGGCCGTGCGCGCGTGTCGCCGGCGCGCGCGCGCCTTTCGAGTTCGGGAAAGACGTCGGCCGTGTTGCCGAGCAGGCCGACCGAGACGGGCTGCTTGCTGGCATTCGCGGCGGCTATGATCGCCAGCGCCTCGTCGAGATCCTTGGTCCAGCGGTCGAGATACTTCGTTTCGAGGCGCTTCTCGATGCGGCTGGGCTGGCATTCGACCGCCAGCATCGAGGCGCCGGCCATCGTCGCGGCGAGCGGCTGCGCGCCGCCCATGCCGCCGAGCCCGCCGGTGAGGATCCAGCGCCCGCCGAGGTCGCCGCCGTAGTGCTGCCGGCCGGCCTCGACGAACGTCTCGTAGGTGCCCTGCACGATGCCCTGGCTGCCGATGTAGATCCACGACCCGGCCGTCATCTGGCCGTACATCATCAGGCCCTTGCGATCGAGCTCGTGGAAATGCGCCCAGGTGTTCCAGTGCCCGACGAGGTTCGAGTTGGCGATGAGCACGCGCGGCGCGTCGGCATGGGTTTCGAACACGCCCACCGGCTTGCCCGACTGCACCAGCAGCGTCTGCGCCGGCCCGAGGCGCTTGAGCACCGCGACGATCGTGTCGAAACACTGCCAGTCGCGCGCGGCGCGGCCGATGCCGCCATAGACGACCAGTTCCTCCGGCTTCTCGGCCACCTGCGGATCGAGGTTGTTCATCAGCATGCGCAGCGCGGCTTCGGTCTGCCACGAGCCGCAGCTCAGCGTGCTTCCGTGCGGGGCGGCGATGCGGCGGCTGTTGTCGCGGCGGCGGTCGGTCATCGGCGGGGCTCCTTCGCATCGGCCAGGCGGCGCCATTCGTCTTCGAGCATGCCGAAAACCAGCACGTCGCGATAGGCGCCGCGAACCAGGACCTCATCGCGCAGGCGGCCTTCCTGGGTGAAACCGAGCCGGCGATACACCGCATGGGCGCGGAGGTTGTCGCCGAGCGAATCGAGCCAGAGCCGGTGCGCCCCCAGCGTCGCGAAGGCGTGGCGCATCACGTCGACCATGATCGCCGTGCCGGTCCCGCGGCCGGGCTGGGCGACGACGATGCGCCTGAGCTCGATCACGCGCAGCGGCGCGGGCGCGATGCGCAGGATGACGTTGCCGAGCCAGCCGCCCTGCGGCGCAAGATAGACGCGATATTCGATGTCGGGATCGGCCAGCATCGCGCGGTGCGTCGGCTCGTCGTCGCCGAGGATGAAGCCGCCCGCGCGCGCCCGCGCTTCCTCGGCCAGCAGTCGCGGAAGATCGTCGGGCGTCGCCGCCCGGACGATCATCGGCGCGGGTTCGGCGCCGATGCTCATGCCAGCCGCCGCATCAGCGCGACGTAGTCCGCCGCCGCCTGTTCTTCGTGCTGGTGACGGCCGTCGCGCACGACCATCTCGCCGGCGACGAACACGTCGCGCACCGGATTGTCGTTGCCGCCGAAGATCCAGGAATCGATCATGCGGTCGCCGCTGCGGCCGGCAAGCGCGGGATGCGCGGCATCGAGCACGACGAGGTCCGCGCGGTGGCCGGGCGCGATGGCGCCGACCGCCTGCCCCACCGCCTGCGCACCGCCGGCGAGCGCGCGGCGGTAGAGTGCCGCACCGGTCGAGGCGCCTTCGGCGTGCTCGGCGACGTTGCGCGCGCGCGCCACCAGGCGCTGGCCGTATTCGAGCCAGCGCAGTTCCTCGACCGGGCTCGCCGAGACGTTCGAGTCGCTGCCGATGGCGATGCGCCCCTGCGCGGCGAGGAACGCCGGCAGCGCGAACAGCCCGTCGCCGAGATTGGCTTCGGTGGTCGGGCACAGGCCGGCGACGGCGCCGCTGGCGGCGAGATCGCGCACCTCGCCGTCGGTCATGTGCGTCGCGTGGACGAGGCACCAGTAGGGATCGACGCCGGCCTCCTCGAGCAGCCACTCGACCGGGCGCCGGCCGCTCCAGGCGAGGCAGCCCTCGACCTCGCGCGTCTGCTCGGCGACATGAATGTGGATCGGCAGCGTGCGGTCATGGGCACGCGCGGCGCCGACGACCGTGCGCAGCGCCTCGGGCGT
>JAEUKZ010000317.1 GCA_016793045.1 Alphaproteobacteria bacterium | reverse complement strand
CCTCCGGGTGCTTGTCGGCGAGATGCATGAGGATCGCCGCGCTTTCGTACATCACGAAGTCGCCGTCGACCAAGGTCGGGACGCGGCCGTGCGGGTTGAGCTTCAGATAGTCCGGGCGGCGATGCTCGCCCGCCTTGGTGTCGACGCGCACCAGTTCGTGCGGCGCGCCGATCTCCTCGAGCGCGGCATGCGGGGCGATGGCGGCGGAGCCGGGCGCGTAGTAGAGCGTGTACATCTGGCTTGATCCTTCTGACGTGCCGGCCTTGCGCGGCCGATTCGCGATGCAAGAGCGTAGCCCCGCGACGCGCGAGCGGTCAAAATCCGCCGATCGCGCATCGCCCGCCGGTAGCACCCACGCATGTCGAGTTCACGCTTCGTCGCCCTGCTCTGTGTCGCGGAAGTGGCGAGCATGGCCGGCTTCGCGACCTTCCCCGCGCTGCTGCCGCAGTTCCTCGCCGAATGGAACCTCAGCAACACCGAGGCCGGCTGGATCAACGGCATCTTCTCCGCCGGCTACATGGCGGCGGTGATCGTGCTCGCCGCCTTCACCGACCGCATGCCGGCGCGCAACGTCTATGTCGCCTCGTGCCTGCTCTCCGCGGTTGCCGCCTTCGGCTTCGCGCTGCTCGCGTCGGGGTTCTGGAGCGCGCTCGCCTTTCGCGCCCTCGCCGGGATCGGCCTTGCCGGCACCTACGTGCCCGGCCTCAAGGCGCTCTCCGACCACGTCCAGGGGCCGTTCCAGTCGCGCGCGGTCGCCTTCTACACCTCGACCTTCTCGGTCGGCGCCAGCCTGTCGCTCGTCGCGGCCGGCGAGATCGCGCACGCCGCCGGCTGGCAGGCCGCCTTTCTCGTTGCCGGCTTCGGTCCGCTCGCCGCCGCTGGCCTGGCGGCGGCGCTGCTTTCCGGCGAGCGGCCGCGCGCGGCGCATGGCCATCAGCTGCTCGACTTCCGGCCGGTCCTGCGCAACCGCCCGGCGATGGGCTACGTCGTCGGCTATGCCTGCCACATGTGGGAGCTTTTCGGGGTTCGCAACTGGCTGGTCGCGTTCCTCGCCTATTGCGCGGTGCTGGCGCCGAGCGATTCGGCGCTGTGGCGGCCGGCCACGGTCGCGGCGGTGGTCAGCCTCGCCGGGCTGGTAGCCGGCATCGCCGGCAACGAGCTCGCTATGCGCCACGGGCGTGCGCGGTTCCTGACCCGCGCGATGCTCGTGGCCGCGGCGTCGTCGTGCCTGTTCGGCCTGGTTGGCGGCCTGCCGCTGCCGGTCGTCGCCGCGATCGCCTTCGTCTACTGCTTTCTCAACAGCTGGGATTCGGCGGCGCTCACCGCCGGCGTGGTGGCGCATGCCGAGCCGCAGCTGCGCGGCACGACGATGGCGCTGCAATCGGGCCTCGGCTTCCTCGCCGCCGCGGCATCGCCGCTGGTCTTCGGCCTGGTGCTCGACCTCGCCGGCGGCAACCGCTCCGGCGTCGCCTGGGCCTGCGCGTTCGCGTCGCTCGCGGCCGGCGTGGCGCTCGGGCCGCTCGCGCTGCGCTGGGCGGGCCTGCGCGCGCGCGACGGGTGAAGCCTAGCCGCGCGCGCGCGGATGGGCCTTGTCGTAGACCGTCATCAGGCGTTCGGCGTCGACCGCGGTGTAGCGCTGGGTCGTCGACAGCGAGGCATGGCCGAGCAGCTCCTGGATCGCGCGCAGATCGCCGCCGCCGGCGAGCAGATGCGTCGCGAAGGAGTGGCGCAGCGCGTGCGGCGTCGCATGGTCGGGCAGGCCCAGCGCCGCACGCAGCTTGCCGAGCTGGCGCTGGACGATGGCGGGCTGCAGCCGCTTGCCGCGCGCGCCGACGAAGAGCGGCGCCTTGGCACCGCCGCCGAACGGACACAGGCGGACATACTCGGCGATCGCCTCGCGCACCGCCGGCAGCACCGGCACGACGCGCTGCTTGCGGCCCTTGCCCAGCACGACCAGCGTCTCGCCGAACGGCAGCACCCCGCGGTCGAGGCCGATCGCCTCGCCGATGCGCAGCCCGCAGCCATAGAGCAGCGCCATGACGGCGGTGTCGCGTGCCGCGATCCACGGCTCATCTGCGAGGCTGCCGATCTCCTCCAGCGCGGCGCCGGCGTCGAACGCGCTCAATGCCTTGGGAATCGCGCGCGGCAGCTTGGGCCCGCGCAGGGTCGTGATCGCCGCGTTGTTGCAGAGCCCGCGGCGGTCGAGCCAGCGATAGAAGCCGCGGACCACCGACAGCGCGCGCGCATTCGACGTGGGGCCGAGCCCGCGCCGGATGCGCTCGGCAAGCCAGGCGCGGAAATCGCCCGCGGCGAGGCGGCCGAGATCGGCGAGCGCCGGCGGCGCGCCGGCATGGCCGGTGACGAAGGCGAGGAACGTCGCGAGATCGCGGACATAGCCGTCGAGCGTGTGGCGCGAGGCGCGCCGCTCCGACGATAGCCATTGCCGCCATTCGCCGAAGGCCGCCGCGACATCCGGCGCCGCGGCGAGGCCGGCGACCGGTTCGCTCAGCGGTCGAGCCATCCCCGGAGCGTGAGTTCGACGGTGCGGCCGAGGAACGACAGCATCTCCGTGCCCTGGCCGGTATGGAAGCGGTCGGGCGCGCGCGCGCCGAATGCGATCAGCCCGAATGGCGCCTCGCGCCGCAGATTGAGGCGCACCAGCGCCTGCGAGCGCACCAGCGACGCCATGCCGCCGAACAGTTCGTCCTCGCCCGGCGTGTCGGCCATGAGCAGGATGTCGCGCGCGCCCGCCATCATGCGGTCGATCCGCCCCTTCGGCAGGAGCTTGAGGAAGCGCGCGCTTGAATTCGGCGCGACGCGATCGAGCGCCTCGAAGGCAAGCGCCACGACGTCGACCTCGAGGTGGATCGCGAAGTCGGTGGTGATGATCTCGATCAGATGCTCGAGCGTGGTCGCGCCGAGCATCGAGACGACGGCGGCGTGGATCCGGTTCTGCGTCGCGAGATTGGCGCGCGAGGCGGCGATGATCTCCGCCTGCTGCGTCTTGAGCTGGCCGAGCTCGCCCTGCAGCCGCTGCACCATGTAGCGCTGCATGTCGACGACGCCGTCGCCGCGGCGCTGCGCCGGCGGCGTCAGGATGTCGAGCAGGTCGGGATGATCCTGCAGGAAGTCGGGATGGCGGCGCAGATAGTCGGCGACGGCGGCCGAGGTGCTGGCGACCGGCTTGGTGCTCTCGCGGTCGCGCATCGCCGTCAGGTCCCGAGGATCGACTGGCCGGTCTTCTGCCAGTCGGCGAGGAACGCGGCGAGGCCCTTGTCGGTCAGCGGATGGCTGTACATCTGGCGCAGCACCGACGGCGGCAGCGTCGCGACATGCGCGCCCATCTTCGCCGATTCGATGACGTGGATCGGGTGGCGCACCGATGCCACCAGCACCTCGGTCATGAAATCCGGGTACTGGTTGTAGATCTGCACGATGTCGCGGATCAGCCCGAGCCCGTCCGTGCCGACGTCGTCGAGCCGGCCGACGAAGGGCGAGATGAACTTGGCGCCGCTCTTGGCGGCGAGGATCGCCTGCGCCGGCGAAAAGCACAGCGTGACGTTGACCATCGTGCCGTCGCCGGCGAGCGCGCGGCAGGTCTTGAGCCCGTCGGGCGTCAGCGGCACCTTGACCGCGACATTGGGGGCGATCTTCGCGAGCTTGCGGCCCTCGGCGAGCATCGTCGCATGGTCGGTCGCGGTGACCTCGGCGCTCACCGGGCCGGGGACCACCGCGCAGATCTCGCGCACCACGTCGACGAACTTGCGGCCGGACTTGGCGATCAGCGAGGGATTGGTGGTGACGCCGTCGACCAGCCCGGTCGCGGCCAGCTCGCGGATCTCGGCGATGTCGGCGGTGTCGATGAAGAATTTCATGGTCCGGGCCATTCCTTCGTTGCGCGACTCGGGCCCGCGCGGCGATTAGAATCTACTTCATGGCCGCACCCCATACCAGCGAAGCCGCGACCGAAGCAACCGCATCGTCGACCGCTAAGACCGAGGGCGCGCGCGCGCGCGTGATGCTGCCGCTGCCGCTCGCCGGCGCCTACGACTATCGGGTGCCCGAGGCGCTCGCGGGGCGCGTCGCGCCGGGCGATTTCGTCCACGTGCCGCTCGGCCGGCGCAGCGAATTCGGCGTGGTGTGGGACGGCGAGGCCGCCGCCGAACTGCCCGAAGCCAAACTCAAGGACATCATCGACAGGCTCGACGCGCCGCCGCTGCCCGAGGTGAGCCGCCGCTTCATCGACTGGGTCGCGGCCTACACGCTTGCGGCGCCCGGCGCGGTGCTGCGCATGGCGATGAGCGTGAGCGACGCGCTGTCGCCCGAGGCCGCGCGCTTCGTCTGCCGGCGCAGTGCTTCGGCGCCCGATCCCGCGGCGGAGCCGGCGCCGAAAGGCCTGACCCCGGCGCGGCGGCGCGTGCTCGAGCAGCTTACGGCCGGCGCGCTGGCGATCCCCGAGCTTGCGCGCGCGGCGCGCTGCGGCAGCACGGTGGTGCGCGGCATGATCGAGCGCGGCTGGATCGATCTGGTCGAGGAGCGCCCCCCGCCCGGACCCGACGGCGGGCGCGACGGACCGGCGCTGTCGCCGGCGCAGACCGCGGCCGCGCAGGCGCTGTGCGCGCGCATCGGCGCCGGCTATTCGGTGACGCTGCTCGACGGCGTGACCGGATCCGGCAAGACCGAGGTCTATTTCGAGGCCGTCGCCACGGCGTTGCGCGCCGGCCGGCAGGTCGTCGTTCTGCTGCCCGAGATCGCGATGAGCGCGCAGTGGTTCGCGCGGTTCCTCCGGCGCTTCGGCGCGCCGCCGGCGCTCTGGCACTCGGAACTCGGCCACGCGCAGCGGCGGCGCACCTGGCGCGCGGTTGCCGAAGGTCGCGCGCCGATCGTCGTCGGCGCGCGCTCGGCGCTGTTCCTGCCCTTTCCGAAGCTCGGCCTGATCGTGATCGACGAGGAGCACGAGCCCGCCTACAAGCAGGAAGACGGCGTCGTCTACCACGCGCGCGACATGGCCGTGGTTCGTGCGCGGCTCGGTTCGATCCCCGCGGTGCTGGTTTCGGCCACGCCATCGCTGGAGACGCAGGTCAATGTCGAGGCCGGGCGCTATCAGCTGCTGCATCTGCCCGACCGCCACGGCGGCGCGACGATGCCGCTGGTCGAGACGATCGACCTGCGCCGCACGCCGCCGGCGCGCAACCAATGGCTCGCCGGGCCGCTGCGCCAGGCGCTGATCGAGAATCGGGCGGCGGGCGAACAGGCGCTGCTGTTCCTCAACAGGCGCGGCTACGCGCCGCTGACCCTGTGCCGGTCCTGCGGCCACCGCTTCCAGTGCCCGGACTGCACGTCGTGGCTGGTCGAGCACCGGCTCGCGCGCAAGCTGCAGTGCCATCACTGCGGCTACGCGATTCCGGTGCCGCGCACCTGCCCGCAATGCGGCGCCGCCGACAGCCTCGCCGCCTGCGGCCCCGGCGTCGAGCGCATCGCCGAGGAGGTTCAGACCCTGCTGCCCGATGCGCGCGTGGTGCTGATCACCTCGGACACCGTCGGCGGCCCGGCGGCGGCGCAGGAACTGATCCGCGCCGTCGAGGCGCGCGAGATCGACGTCGTCGTCGGCACCCAGATCGTCGCCAAGGGGCACCACTTCCCGCATCTCACCCTGGTCGGCGTGGTCGACGGCGATCTCGGCCTCGAAGGCGGCGACCTGCGCGCGGGCGAGCGCACCTGGCAGCTCCTCCACCAGGTCGCCGGCCGCGCCGGCCGCGCCGAACACCCGGGGCGCGTGCTGCTGCAGACGCATTGGCCCGAGCATCCGGTGATGAGGGCGCTCGTCTCCGGCGAACGCGATCGCTTCATGCAGGCTGAAGCGGCCGACCGCCGCCGGATGTCGCTGCCGCCCTTCGGGCGGCTCGCGGCGCTCGTGATCTCGGGCGGCGATCCCGATCAGGTCGACGCGATCTGCCGCGCCCTCTCCGCCGCCGCGCCGAAAGCGAACGGCCTGACGGTGCTCGGCCCCGCGCCGGCACCGATCGCCATCCTACGCGGCCGCCACCGCCGCCGCTTCCTCGTCAAGGCCGCGCGCGACACCCGCATCCAGGACTGGATCGCCGACTGGCTCGCCAAGGTCGACGTGCCGGCGTCCGTACGCGTGCAGGTGGACATCGATCCCTACAGCTTCATGTAAGGAGCGGGCGCGTCAACGCGTCGGCGGCGCCGCCAGCAAGGCGTCGACCGCGCGCAGCAGCTCGCTCGGACGGAATGGTTTGGCAAGCGAGCGGTCGGCGCCGAAGATCTCGGCGACGTGCAGATAGTCGAGCTGCCGGTGCGGCCCGCCCCCGGAAATGACGAGGATGCGCACCGGTGCGTGGCGCAGGCGGATCGCGCGGATCGTCTCGATGCCCTCGCGCTCGGGCATCAGCACGTCGGTGATGACGAGATCGAACGGCTCCGCCTCGAAGGCGCGCAGACCGGCGGCCCCGTTCGCCGCTTCGATGACGCGATGGCCTGCCCTCTCGAGCGCTTCCCGGATCAGATCCCGGATCGAGCGATCGTCGTCCATCACAAGTATATTGGCCATTGCTGACCGTTCCCTCCCGCTCGTCGATGTGCCCCAATTCATACGCGCCGTTTCGGCGGCCGGACCTGCCGGAATGACGCACCCGGCACGCGTAAATCGCAACAGCGTCGGAATACCGCAACCGCAAAGCGGCGGACGATCCGGACCGGGCGCCCGCGCGCCGTCGCGGCGGCGATTTGCCCAGGACCTCCGGGCGCGCTATGCGTGGCGCCCAAGAGAAAATGTCAGCCCATGCCCCGTTCCTTCCGCGCCGATCGATCCGACCCGCGCCGCCCCAGACCGCCCGAGCGTCCCGACGACGCGCTGATCCGCGTCTGCGGCCAGCGCGCGGTGCTGGCGTTGTTCGCGGCGCGGCCGGATGCGATACGGCGGCTGTTCTTCAGCGGCGACATGGCGGGCGCGGCCCGACCGATCTGCGCGCAGCTCGCGAAATCGCGCCGTCCGTTCCGCCAGGTCGGCGAGGAGGAATTGCAGCGTATCGCCGGCACGATGCATCACGGCGGACTGGTCGCCGCGGTGGCGCCACGTCCCATCCGCGCACCGGCGCCCGACGACGTGAAGCGCTGGGCGGCCGCGCGCGCACCGCTGCTGATTCTCGACGGCGTGTCGAACCCGCATAATTTCGGCGCCATCATGCGCACCGCGGCGTTTCTCGGCGTACGCGAGGTCGTGCTGTCGGAACGGCCCGAACAGGCGCTGCCATCCGAAGCCGCGATCCGCGTCGCCGAAGGCGGGCTGGAGCACGTCACGCTGTGGCGGCCGCCGGCGCTGGCGCCGTTCCTGCGCGCGCTCAAGGCGTCCTACCGGACGGTCGCCGCCTCGCCGCGCGGCACACCGCTCGGCGCGCTCGCGCCCGACAAGCGCCCGGCCGCCCTCGTGCTCGGCAACGAGGAGCACGGCCTCTCTCCCGCGGTCGCGCGCGAATGCGAAGCGCTGGTCGCGATTCGCGGCACCGGTGCCGTCGAGTCGCTCAACGTTTCGGTCGCGGCCGGAATCCTGATCCACGCGCTGCTGCCGGGCGGGCACTGATGCTGGTCGAGATCCCGTTCCTTTATCTGCGCCACGGCGAGACCGACTGGAACGTCGCGCGCCGCATGCAGGGCACCACCGACGTGCCGCTCAACGCCACCGGGATCGCCCAGGCGCAGGCAGCGCGCGAACGCCTGCGCGGCGTGGCGATCGCCACCATCGTCAGTTCGCCGCTGCGCCGCGCCTACGACACGGCGCGCATCGTCAACGAAGCGCATGGCCGCGAGATCGTCGTGCTCGACGATCTGCGCGAATGCGGCTTCGGGCCGCGCGAAGGCGGCACCGCCGGGCCGTGGTATCGCGACTGGCTCGCCGGCGTGACGCCCGAGGGCGTCGAGCCCTATGACCGCTTCCTCGACCGCTCGCTTGCCGCGATCAACGCCGCGCTGGCGCTGCCCGGGCCGGTGCTGATCGTCGCCCATGGCGGCGTCTACTGGGCGGTCCAGCATCACGGCCGGCTGGATCGCGATTGGAAACTGCCCAACGCGATGCCCGTCCATCACGAGCCGCCGGACGCGGCGTTCCCGGGCTGGCGCGCGCGCGTCCTCGACGGCGCGCCGGACTAAGGCCGCGCCGCGGCGGCGGCCGGAACGCCCCCATCGGCCGGCGGTGCCGGCATCGGCGGCCGGCCGGCCGGCGTGCGCAACGCCGGCGTCCCCGGGGTGCGCTGCTCGCCGGTGGTGCGCACCATGCGATCCATGATCTCGTTGATGAAGCGGAACGCGGTCTCGACGCTGTAGCCGGCGAGGAAGGCAAGCGCCACCAGCGACAGGCCGAAATTGTCGACCACGAAGTTCGGCGAGAACAGCACGCCGGTGAGCGCGCCGAGCACGAGGCCGAGCAGGATCTGCAGGCCGCTGCGCGCGAACATCGTCTGGTCCATCCGGCTTTCGCTCATCGAGCGGTGAAGCTCACGGACATGCGCCAGCGTCGCACCGAGCAGGCCGAACAGGCAGGGCAGCACGATCACCGACAGCGTATCGAGCACGGCCCGCGCCTGCTGCTCGCGGCGCTGACGGAAACGGTAGGCGCGCTCGGTCAGGTCGTCGATCGTGGCGAAAAGCCGCTGGCCCTCGAAGCAGGCGGGATTGCGCAGCAGCAACGTGCCGCCGCGCCCGGTGATGATGTCGCTTGCCGCGGTGCGCGCGGATTCGGGCAGCAGGCTGTACTGATCGAGGCGGCTCGCCTCGTCGAAGCAGACCGAGTCGAGGCGCGAGCGGTTGCCGAAGAACACGGTCGGACTGAGCACGAGGTCGCGCCAGTCCTGCAGCCGGTCATGCGCGGCGTCGAACTGCGAATTGAGGTCGCGCCCCTCGCCGCGCAGCCGGCAGTACTCGCGCAGCGGCGGCGAGTTGATCGAATCCTTGTCGGGACAGTGCGGCCGGTCCTCGCGGTTGGGGTTGGCGAACGCCGCCGGCGGGGACACGGGCGGCATTGGCGGCGTGACCGGCGACGCAACTGGCGGAGGCGGCGCGCTCGGCGCGGGCGCACCCGGAGCGAGGCTCGGGGCGGGCGCCGGCGCGGTCGTGGACGGCGGCGTCGACGACGCGCCCGGTGCGGCGGGCCGCGGCTCGCCGGCCGAATCGTCCTTGGGGCCCTGATCGACCTCCAACGGCTCGGCACGCGAAGCCAGCACGTTGGGGTTCGCATTGATCATGGTGCGGACTTGTTCCGAATTCTGCGCGATCAGCGGCCGCAGCGCCTCGATGCTGCGCACGACCAGCGCCCCGTAGGCGACATAGGCATAGACCGAGAAGGCGCCGATGAGCACGACGACCGCCCAGATCCGCGCCCGGCGCAGCGCGCGGCGCTCGTTGCAGCGCTTCTCGAGCACGACGCGGCGCGCGAAGCGCACGCCGCGCGCGGTCGCAGGATGGACCACCGTGTTGAGCCGATCGAGCACCGACATCGCCAGCGCATAGAATTCCGGCGTCGTGCGGTCGCTCGCCGGATGCAGGACCGTCGCGGCGTCGCGGAACACGTCGGGGTCGGCCTGCGACAGATTGGCGTGTTCGGAGGCGTGCTCGAGCAGGTCGCGCACGTCGTCGACGACGCAATCGATGAAGTTCTGCGCCCGACTGTCGACGTTGCTCGCCATGAATCCCTCCGCGCCCGCCGCAGCGGCCGCATCGTCACAGCGCCCGCATGAATGATATCATGGATTTATCCCCATCGTACCGCCGATATCCGCATCTGCCGGCCCGTCCTGCGGCGCGGGATTCCGCACATAATGTCGCGCCGGCGCGGGCTGCCGTTGCATCGCAATAGGCGCTGTGCTAACACCCGCGCGCCTTCGGCCCTGCCGCCTCCGTTGGCGGCGGCGGGGACGGGGTTTTGCGTGTGAAAACCGAATCTTGGGGCCGCTCCGACCGGGGATGCCGGCCCACCATCACAAAGGTCTGGTTGCGACGTGGCGTCCGAAGCCTCCATTCCGTCGGAACTCGCAGATCGCTATGCGGTCGCGCTGTACGACCTTGCTCAGCCCGCCAACGCGCTCGACGCGGTAGCGGAAGACCTCATCGCCCTCAAGGCAGCTGCCGCCGAGTCGGCGGAGTTCCGCCACCTTCTGTCCAACCCGTTGATTCCACGGGATAAAAAGACAGCGGGCGCGGTCGCGGTGGCGCAGCGCTATGAAACCAGCCCGATCACGCACCGCTTCGTGGGCACGATCGGCCGCTTCGGCCGGCTGTCGGCGCTGGTCCAGATCATCGACGCCTTCGCCAACCTGCTGGCGCGCCGCCGCGGCGAGCTGGTGGCCGACGTCATCTCCGCCAAGCCGCTGAACGACAGCCAGCGCCAGACCATCGAGCGCACGCTGACCGGTTCGGCCGGCCGCAATGTCCGGCTCAATCTGAAGGTCGATCCGCGCCTTCTGGGCGGGCTGCAGGTCAAGCTGGGCTCGCGCCTGGTCGACGCCTCGCTCGCCACCAAGCTTCAACGTCTCCGCCTCGCCATGAAAGGGTCCGCGTGATGGATATCCGCGCCGCCGAAATTTCGGCCATCCTCAAGCAAACCATCGCCAATTTCGACATGGCGACCGAGGTCGCCGAGGTCGGTCAGGTGATCTCCGTGGGTGACGGCATCGCGCGCGTCTCCGGTCTCGACAACGTCCGCGCCGGCGAGATGGTCGAGTTCAACGGCGGCATCAAGGGCATGGCGCTGAACCTCGAGGTCGACAATGTCGGCGTCGTGATCTTCGGCGACGACCGCGACATCAAGGAAGGCGACACCGTGCGCCGGACCGGCGCCATCGTCGACGTGCCGGTCGGCCGCGGACTGCTCGGCCGCGTCGTCGACGCGCTCGGCAATCCGATCGACGGCAAGGGCGCGGTCCAGGGCGAGAAGCGCGTGCGGGTCGACGTCAAGGCGCCGGGCATCATCGCGCGCAAGTCGGTCCACGAGCCGATGCAGACCGGGCTCAAGGCCATCGACAGCCTGGTGCCGATCGGCCGCGGCCAGCGTGAGCTGATCATCGGCGACCGCCAGACCGGCAAGACCGCCGTGGCCATCGACACCTTCATCAACCAGAAGGCGGCGAATTCGGGCACCGACGAGTCG
>JAEUKZ010000257.1 GCA_016793045.1 Alphaproteobacteria bacterium | reverse complement strand
CCGTTTTGGCCGCTTGCAAATGTGGGAAAAGCCCCTATTATCGCGCGCCTGCGAAGGGGCGGGTTCGCCCGGCCCTGCGCAGCGACCCGGTGCGGGAGTAGCTCAGTGGTAGAGCATCACGTTGCCAACGTGAGGGTCGAGGGTTCGAATCCCTTCTCCCGCTCCATCTTCATCCCAGCGATCAAGTAGAGCGCACGGCCTTCCCGGCCGCCGTACCGGTTGCCGCCTGCCGGCGGCGGTTGATGTGCGTCAACCCGTCACTTTTCGGTAAGGGCTAGTGATCTAGCTTCGCTGTCGAACACTGCGGAGCCGTTTTGCCATGGCCGAGGGCACCAGCCTTCCTCGACAGGTCGAGATTCCGCTGCTGCCCGATCAGGCCGGCCTGGCGGAGGCTGCCCTCGACGAGCGCCGCTCGCCGGTCGATCGTCTCGTCCACGCCTGGATGGGGCGCGCCACGCTCGGGCTTTCGCCCGCGTCGCTGATCGCCGCCTATCACGACTGGATGGCGCATCTGCGGATGGCCCCGGGCAAGCAGCAGCTGCTGCTCGAGAAGGCGGTGCGCAAGTCGCTGCGGCTCGCGGTCCACGCCGGGGCGGTCATGGCCGGACGGCTGCCGCAGGGCGCGCGCTGCATCGAGCCGCTGCCGCAGGACCATCGCTTCGATTCGCCGTCCTGGCAGCAATTCCCGTTCAATCTCATCCACCAGAGTTTCCTGCTGACGCAGCAATGGTGGCACGTGGCGACGACCGACGTCGCCGGGGTGTCGCGCCACCATGAGGAGGTCGTGTCCTTCACCGCGCGCCAGCTGCTCGACATGCTGTCGCCGAGCAACTTCGTCTGGACCAATCCGGACCTGCTGGCCGCGACCCAGGCGAGCGCCGGCCGCAATCTCATCCAGGGCGCGACCAACCTGGTGGAGGACTGGGCGCGCATCGTCCTCGACCAGCCGCCGGTCGGTGCCGAAGCGTTCGAGGTCGGCCGCGACGTCGCCGTGACGCCGGGCCGCGTCGTCTTCCGCAACCGGCTGATCGAACTCATCCAGTACGACGCGCAGACGCCGGCCGTGCATCCCGAGCCGGTGCTGATCGTGCCGGCCTGGATCATGAAGTACTACATCCTCGACCTGTCGCCCGAGAACTCGCTGGTGCGCTGGCTGGTCGAACGCGGCCACACCGTGTTCATGGTGTCGTGGAAGAACCCGGATGCCGGCGACCGCGAGCTCGGCATGGACGAGTATCTGCGTCTCGGGGTCGAGGCGGCGGTTTCGGCCGTCCACGGCATCGTTCCCGCCGCCGGCATCCACACCGTCGGCTATTGCCTCGGCGGCACGCTGCTGACGATCGCGCTTGCGGCGATGGCGCATCGCGCCGAGAACCGCGTGCGCTCGATGACGCTGCTCGCCGCGCAGACCGATTTCACCGACGCCGGCGAGCTGACGCTGTTCATCGACGAAAGCCAGGTGACGTTCCTCGAGGACATCATGTGGCACCAGGGCTACCTCGACACCCGCCAGATGGCGGGCGCGTTTCAGCTTCTGCGCTCGAACGACCTGATCTGGTCGCGCCTCGTCCACGACTACCTGATGGGCGGGCGCACCAAGATGACCGACCTGATGGCATGGAACGCAGACGCGACGCGCATGCCCTATCGCATGCACAGCGAGTACCTGCGCCGGCTGTTCCTCAACGACGATCTCGTGGAGGGCCGCTACGCGGTCGAAGGCCAGACCGTGGCGGTGAGCGACATCCGCGTGCCGATCTTCGCCGTCGGCACCGAACGCGACCACGTCGCCCCGTGGCACTCGGTCTACAAGATCCACCTGCAGACCGATGCGGAAATCACGTTCCTGCTCACCGAGGGCGGCCACAACGCCGGCATCGTCAGCGCGCCGGGCGGGCGCAAGCGCCGCTACCGCGTTGCCACGCGCGCCCAGGGTGCGCCGTTCCTCGATCCGCAGACCTGGGTCGACCGCGCCGACCCGCGGGAAGGCTCGTGGTGGACGGCGTGGGGCGACTGGCTCGCCGCACGCTCCGGCCCGCCCGGTCCGCTGCCGGTCCTCGGTTCGTCGCTCGGTCCCGCACCGGGGCGCTACGTCTTCGATCGCTGAGCGGGCGCCACGGCGATCACACGGCGGTGATGCGGCCGTTTGATTTTTCTTAACCATGGCGGCACATAGTACGCCGCATGGAGACCGTTCGCAGACCGGCGCTGCTCGTTGCGACGCTGCTGATGTGCGTCGCAGTCCTTGCACCAGCCCTTGCGGCGGCGCAGGGCTATCCGGCGCTGTTCGGCACGCGCGAAGTGCGCAACGGCAACATCTCCCCTTTCACGAAATGGACCGGCATGCTCGGGCGCCAGCGCCCGGAGCCGACGCAATACGGCGCCGCCTGCCAACAGCGGCGGGGCCGCTGCTTCGTCCAGGAATGGCGCGCGCTGATCACGCAGCTGCGCGGCCAGGACCCGATGCGCCAGCTGCAGCAGGTCAACGCGTTCATGAACCGGCTGACCTACATCGAGGACATCGCGAATTACGGCATGGTCGACTACTGGGCGACGCCGCTCGAGTTCCTGCGCCGCGACGGCGACTGCGAGGACTACGCGATCGCCAAGTACATATCGCTTCGCGAACTCGGCTTCCCGCAGTCGGACATGCGGATCCTCGTTCTCAACGACCTCAATCTGCGCGTGCCGCACGCGATTCTGATCGTCTATCTCAACGGCCGCGCCTACGTGCTCGACAACCAGATCCAGCAGGTCGTCTCGACCGACGTGATCCGGCACTACCAGCCGATCTTCTCGATCAACGAGGAAGCCTGGTGGCTGCATCAGCGCTGACGCGCTGAGGGCCGCCATCATCCTGCGGCCGGCCGGTCGTGAACGCGCCGGCTGTCGGCCGGCACCGCGTCGCGCGCCGTCATTCCATAGTCGCGGATCACGCCCGCGACGCGCAGCCGATAGTCCTTGAACACGCCGGCGCGCCCACGCGCCTGCGCGGCGCGGTGCTCCGCGAGGTTGCGCCACGCCGCGACCGCCGATTCGTCGCGCCAGAACGAGAGCGACAGGATCTTGCCCGGCTCCGACAGGCTCGCGAAGCGCTCGATCGAAATGAAGCCGTCGATCCCGTCGAGCTGCGGGCGCAGCGCGGCGGCGATGTCGAGATAGTCCTGCGTGCGGCCGTCCTGGGGCCACACTTCGAAGATGACGGCGATCATGGGCATGCGTCCCTGGTGGCGAGCAGTGGAATCCGGGCGTTGGCCGAACGCCGGTAGCGTGCCGGCCGGACGAGCGTCGCGGGATCCAGGCCGCGCGCCAGCAGCGCGCGTACGGCGGACGCGGCGATGACGAGGGCGAGCGTCCGGCCCGGGCAGGCATGGGCGCCGTGGCCGAACGTGAAGCTGCGCCGGTCTGCGCGCGCCGGGTCGAATCGCGCCGGGTCGGGATTGGCCGCCGGATCGCGATTCGCCGCGGCCAGCAGGACCAGGATCGCATCGCCTTCGCGGACGGCCGTGCCGGCGATCGTGGCGTCGGCGGCAGCGAAGCGCCGGGTGTTCTGGATCGGCGGGTCCCAGCGCTGGACCTCGTCGATGAAGGCGGTCAGCGCGCGGTCGTCCGTGCGGGCTTCGGCGCCGGCCGCCGGGTGCGCCGCGAATGCCAGCAGTGTGTTGCCGATCAGGCCCGCCGTCGCATCGTATGTCTGCGACAGCAAGCCGATGGCATTTGCCGCGATGATGTCCGGCTCGACGCGGCCGGCGTGCCGAGCTTCACGGGCAAGCGCGGCGAGCAGCGCGTCGGGCGGCAGGTCGGCGGGCGCACGCAGCAGGGCGTGCGCCGCGTCGAGCAGGTGACGGGCGGCGTCGATGCCGCGCGCGGTTTCGTCCGGGCTCGCGGTCGCGCCGATCGCGGCGGCGAAGTCGGCGGTCCATCGCGCGATGTCCGGCCGCATGTCCGCCGGCACGCCGAGTAGTGCCGCTACGACGTGCGCAGGCAGCACGAACGCGAACGCCTCGAGCGGCGTCCGCGGCACGAGCGCCGCCGCCTCCCGGCTGCCGACGCTCGCCGCCCGGGCGCGATCGATGCGGCCGCAGGCATCGGCGATCGCCCGCTTGAGCGGACAATGGGCGGCGCCGTCGTTCATGCGGACGAGGGCGCCGAATATGCGGCCCGCCGCCGTGCCCGCGAGCGCCGGCGGGACCGGAACGTTCGCGGGCCTGACACGGCATGACGGGCTCGTCAGCACCGCCTCGACCGCGGCGGCGCTCGCGGCCACCCACATCCCGTGCGACTCGTCGCGATGCAGCGCCGTCGTGGCGGCCAAGGCCGCGTAGAACCCGTAGGGATCGGCGTGGGTTGCCGCGGCGATCGGGTCGATCGGAGACATCACGGTGCCTTCGTCGTGCGGAGGGGCGCGGCGACTATGGTGCCGCGTGGCGGCGGCGTCAGGCGCGAACGCTTCGCCGGCGGACGAAGCGTAGCGCGCAAACGAAAACGGCCGGGCGCCCCCTTGGGCCCCGGCCGTCGTCGGCGCCGGCGGTTCAGCGCGCGGGGCGCGCCGCCGCCGCCTGGATCTGCTGGTGGATCTCGGCCACCAGGGGCGCTTCGAGCCGCAGCTTCTGCGCCAGCGTCTGCAGATACTGCGTCTCCTGCGGCGTCTGCGCGTCGATCACCATGACCGAGGCGGCATAGACCTGCGTTGCCTCCTGCGGGGTGCGCGCCTGGCCGGCGAGCGCATCGACGTCGACCGGCTTGCCGATCTCTTCCATCAGGAACGCCTTCTCGGCCTGGCTCAAGGTCTGCGCGCTCATCTCGCCGAAGATGCGCTGGGTTTCCTGCGCGTCGATCTGCCCGTCGGCCTTGGCGGCGGAGATCATGGCGCGGATCAACAGGGTGCCGAGCGCGTTCTGCGCCGCCGCATCCTGCGGCGGCGGCGTGAAGCCGCTATTGGCCGGCGGCGCTGCGACCGGTGTCGGCTGCGACGATGCGGCCGCGGGCTGGCTCTGCCCGCTGCGATAGCGGTTCCACGCGGCATAGGCGAGGCCGCCGATCAGGGCGAGCCCGCCGACCTGCGCCGCGGTGGTGCCCCAGCGTCCGGCCAGGCCCGTACTCGGCGCCGAGGGCGTCGCGCTGCGGCCGCCGCCGAACAGGCTCGCAAGGCCGCCCAACAGCCCGCCGACGCCGCCTGCCGCTGCCGCGGTCGGAGCGGTGCCGCCCCAGCCGCCCTGGCCCTGGCTCTTGGCATAGGCGGCCTTCTTCGCGGCGATCACGTCGTCGTCGCCGGCGTCCGGCTTCTTGGCGAAGCCGCCCTTGTCGTAGCCGGCGGACTCCTTGGCATAGGCGGCCTTCTTGTCGTAGCTGCCGTCGTCGTAGCCCGGCTTGCCGCCGCCACCCTTGGCGAAGCTGCCCTTGTCGAATCCACCCTTTCCGTAGCCCGACTTTCCGTCGTCGAACATCTTGCCCAGCAGGTTCGCGGCATCGAACATGATCATGGCCCTCGCATCAGTGGGTCTGTCGTTGTGCCCGAGTTTGCCCGGGCCGGCGTGGCGTCGGTCTAGCGCGCTTCGGTGAAATTCGCGAGCGCCTTCGCCATCTCGAAGACGCGCTTGCGGACCTTGCGGTCGGTGATCGTGTAGTAGGCGCGGACCAGCGCCTGGGTCTCGCGGTCGAGCGTCGGGTCGAGGATCGTGCCTGGCCCGCGCCGAGGATGCGGCTTCGGCGCGGCCGCAACCGCGCGCGCGTCGAGCCCATCGAAGAAATGCGCGACCGGGACGGTGAGCACCCGGGCGATCCGGAAAAGCCGCGAGCCGCCGATGCGGTTGGCGCCGCGTTCGTACTTCTGCACCTGCTGGAAGGTGACCCCGATTTCCTTGGCGAGACGCTGCTGGCTGATGCCGAGGTCGACACGGCGTTCGCGCACGCGCGTTCCGACATGCACATCGATCGGATGAAATCCGCCGATCGCGTGGCGGCGGCCGCTCCGCCGTTGCCCCTTCGCCTTCATGCCAAGTGGCCCCCGGTCTGATGGCTGGCCGACAGACCAGCCTTTCGTATGGCGCATCCTGGTAGGGAGCGACGCGGCGGGCAAGATGAAAATCTCACCGCGTCTGCGCGGCTGCGCGCACGACGCGACCGGGTTCACGGCACCGCGAGCAGCACCTGGCCAAGGCCGACTTCACCCGTCACCGCGCGACGCGGACCGAACTCGACGATGTGGACGTCGTAGCCGAAGCCGGCGAAGAAGCGCTGCGCATCGGCGATCGAGAGATTTTTCCTCTGCCAGTAGGCGGGCTCGTAGAGAAAGAAGATCTTGGGCCGGAATTTCGCGATGGTCGCCCGTGCGCCCTGCAGCACGTCGAACTCGACGCCCTGGGCGAGCAGCTTGATCGCGTCGAGCCGGGCGATCGGATGGCGCGCGACGTAATCGTCGATCGTCCACACGTCGATCTCGACGCTCGGCGTCTCGCGCCCGACATTGTCGGGGTTGAGGCTCGCATTGGCGAAATTGCCGATCGTGTCGTCGTGCAGGAACAGTTTCATCCGCCCGGTTTCAGCGGACAGCGCGACCTGGTGGGTCTCGACCCAGTCGAAGCCGTTGAGCGCGAGATTGCGCCGCATGCGTCCATAGGGATGCGGATCGGGCTCGAAGACCACGACCTTGCCGCCCGGGCCGACGCGGTTTGCCATGATGATCGAGTGCATGCCGATGTTCGAGCCGATGTCGAAGGCGACGTGGCCGGGCTTCAGCATCCGATTGAGCAGCTTCGACACTTCCGGACGGAAGTGGCCGTAGAAGAAGATGTACCACTCCAGGAACGAGCGCGTGTCGACGTGCATGAGCAGTCCATCGTCGTAGTCGACGACGGTGCGGATCGACCGCGGACTGCCGGGCGGATAGAGCGCCCGCACCACCCTGTCGATGCCCTTGGGCTGGAACCGGCGCGTCAGCGCGGCAAGGCCGTGCAGCCATTGCGGCGCAGGCGCGATGGGAACGGGGGACGGCTCCGGCATGATCTCCCTGGCGAGCGGATCGCGCCGCCCAGACGAAGGCGCGGCAGCGGTGTGGACGGTCATCTTCGCGTTTTCCCCACGTATAGAGGGCAGGATCGACCTGTCAACAACGGCCGCAATGGCGCGCTATTCCGCGCGCGACCGCCTCCGGAGGGGAATCGGAAGGCGCGCATCGCCCGCTGCACGTCCCGGTTGCATTTGCCGGTTCGCGCCGCGGCAATCACATTGTTGAGAGCGGGTCGAGCGGCGCGCTGGGGGTGCCGCCCGGGGGGCCGTTCAGCGGCGGTCTACCCCGCCCACGGGGACCACAGCGCGCATTGGAGCAGCCCGACGATCACGCCTGTGGCAGCGCCCATTGCGATCGTCCACGAGAGGGTCAGGGGTTCGATGCTCATGCGGATGCAGCGTGTAGCCGATCGCATGTTGCGGCGCAAGATGCCTTGCAGCAATAAATTGAACAAGTGACCGCGCGACGGTATGTCGCGACCATTTTCCGCGCGTCAAGCGCGTCCGGCGCGCGCCGCCGACCGGCCCGGACCGGCGCCGGTCAATCGATCGGCAGCGCGGCGGTCTCCTTGGGGGAAGTCAGGACGATCGTGGTGTTCGAGCGCGCAACGCCGCGGATCTTCTTCAGCCGGTTGGTGATCAGGTCCTCGAGCGCCGCGGTCGTGGTGACGCGCACCTTGAGCAGGTAGTTCCAGTCGCCCGTCACGTGATGGATCTCCAGGACCTCTGGGATGGCGCTGGCACCCTTGAGGAACGTGGCTGCATGTTCGGGCCGGTCGATGAGAATCTCGATGAAGGCGAGCAGGTTGAGGCCGAGCGCCGCCGGGTCGATGTCCGCGGTCCAGGCGCGCACGATGCCGAGGCGGTGGAGCTTGCGCACGCGGTCGTTCACCGCCGAAACCGACAGGCCGACGCGCTTGCCGAGTTCGGCGTGCGGCAGGTGGCTCTCGCGCTGGACGATGGCGAGAATCTTGCGGTCGATGGCATCCATGAAGCGCGTTCCCCGGGCGAATTGGCGGCCACACTAGGGTGGATCGGGGCGATCCGGCAATCGCGCCGGCGCCGCGAGGCCGCGCGCAAATTTCAGGCGTTCGCCGGTGCTGCACGCGCGCCGGGCGGTTGCCGCTTTTCGCCGCAGGCATAATCCGTTAACCATACCGGGTTAGCCTCGCTGGACGGAATGCTTGGAAAGAGGACACGCCCGATGGCTGCCGACCGCGAGAGCCGTGCCGAATTCATAAAGCAGATCAACGGGCTGGCGAAATCACGCCTGGGCCCTGAGCGGAGCGGGGCGGCGGCGACGTTCCTCGCTGCCTACTACGCGAACGTGCCTGCCGAGGACATCGCCCAGCCGCTCGAACAACTTTATGGGGCCGGCGTGGCGATCTGGCAGTTCGCCCGCCAGCGCATGCCCGGCGCCGCCAAGGTCCGGGTCTATACGCCGCGGCTGGCCGAACACGGTTGGGAATCGCCGCACACGGTCGTCGAGATCGTCAACGACGACATGCCGTTCCTGGTCGATTCGGTGATCGGCGAGGTCAACCAGCACGACCTGACGGTGCATCGCCTCGCCCATCCGATCGTCAAGGTGACGCGCGACGCCGCGGGCACCGCGGTGAAGTGCGGCGAGGGCATCGCCGAATCGTTCATCCATATCGAGGTCGACAACGTCGGCGACCCGGCCAAGCGCGAGGCCTTGGGCGAGCGGCTGGCCGGCGTGCTCGCGGACGTGCGCATTGCGGTCGCCGACTGGCGTGCGATGCTCGACAAGCTCGCGGCCGTGCGCACGGAGCTCGCGCGCGGCGTGACCGGCGTGGCGAAGGCGGAACTCGACAGTGCCGACGCGCTGCTCGGATGGCTGGCGAGCGAGAATTTCACCTTCCTCGGCTATCGTCAGTATGCCTTCGCGTCCGACGGCGCGGCGGCGAAGCTC
>JAEUKZ010000238.1 GCA_016793045.1 Alphaproteobacteria bacterium | reverse complement strand
ACGCGTTTCGTCCGGCACGCGCAGTTTCGCCTGCGCGGTCGAACAGCTGACCACCGTCGGCGCCGTCCTGCGCTGCGCCGACAAGGTCCGGCCATGGACCGTGGTGACCTTGCGCATCGACCATTTCGGCCTCTTCCACGGTCGCATCCTGTGGCAGCGCGACGATGCGATGAGTCTTCAGTTCCTCGACTCCGCGCGTGCGGTGCTGGAGCGCTCGGGCAGCGCCTGAGCGCCGCGCCGCCGCGCCCGACCGCGCGATGGACGGCCCGGACCGCGCCGTCCTATGCTTTCCGGAATGCGCCGCCACGCGCCTCCGGAGCTACACCCATGGATCGTCCCCTCGACCGCGCGCTGCGTTCGCGCGCCATCGCCGCCGCCCAGGGCAAGGCGCCGTTCGACCTGCTGCTGACCGGCGGGACCGTCGTCGACGTCGCGACGCTCGAATTGCGCCCGGCCGATATCGGCATCGTCGGCGCGATGATCGCGAGCGTCCATCCGCCCGGCACGCGCAGCGACGCGGCGGAGATCCGTGACCTCGCGGGCCGCTTCGTCGCCCCGGGCCT
Organism: Alphaproteobacteria bacterium; assembly: GCA_016793045.1. Classification (GTDB taxonomy): domain Bacteria; phylum Pseudomonadota; class Alphaproteobacteria; order CACIAM-22H2; family CACIAM-22H2; genus JAEUKZ01. Next base: position 2,402 of record JAEUKZ010000238.1, on the reverse strand, counting down.
CATCGACATGCACGTGCATTTCGAAAGCTCGATGATGATCCCCGAGCACTATGCGGCGACGGTGGTGCCGCAGGGCACGACGACGATCTTCTGCGACCCGCACGAGCTCGCCAACGTGCTCGGCATCGCCGGCGTGCGCTACGCCATCGAGGCGGCGCGCGACCTGCCGCTGCGCTTCATCTTCATGGCGCCGTCCTGCGTGCCGTCGGCGCCGGGCCTCGAGCTTTCCGGCGCCGACTTCCTCGGGCCGGAGATGGAGGAGATGCTGTCCTGGCCGGAGATCGGCGGCCTCGCCGAGGTCATGGACATGCAGGGCGTGCTCGAAGAGAGCCAGCGCATGATCGACGTCGTCGGCGCCGGCCTGCGCAGCGGCAAGCTGGTCGAAGGCCATGCACGCGGCCTCGCCGGTGCGCGGCTCCAGGCCTATCTCGCCGCCGGCATCGATTCCGACCACGAGATCACCGCGGCCGAGGATGCGCTCGAAAAGCTGCGTGCCGGCATGACGGTCGAGCTGCGCGGCTCGCACGACTACGTGCTGCCCGGCGTCGTCGAGGCGCTCAACAAGCTGCCGGTGATCCCGCAGACCCTCACGGTCTGCACCGACGATATCTTTCCCGACTATCTCGTCGCCAAGGGCGGCGTCGGCGACACGCTGCGCCGGCTGATCCGCTATGGCCTCGACCCGATGCAGGCCTATCGCTGCGCGACGCTCAACAGCGCGCAGCGCCTGCGCCGCGGCGATCTCGGCCTGGTCGCCGCCGGACGACGCGCCGACCTGATCGTGCTGTCCGACCTGCGCGAGGTCGCGGTCGACGACGTCTACGTGCAGGGCCGGCTAGCTTCGCGCGACGGCGCGCTGGTCGATCCGGTCACGCGCGCCAACGTGGCGCCGCCCACGGACACGGTGAAGCTCGCGCCGATGCAGCCGGCGGATTTCCGCGTCCGCGTCGAGGGCATGACGCACGGCCGCGCCGTGATCCGCGCGATCTCCGGCGCGCGCTTCGCCAAGTGGATCGAGCTCACGGTCGACGTGAAGGACGGCCACGCGGTGGTTCCGGACGGCCACAGCGTCATGGTCGCCATCCACCGCCATGGCCGCCGCCCGGCGGTGCCGCAGGGCGTCATCCTCGACGATTGGGGCGTGTGGCGCGGCGCGCTCGCCACCACGCTGTCGCACGATTCGCACAACCTCGTCGTCTTCGGCCGCGATCCTGATGACATGGCCGCGGCCGCCAACGCCGTGATCGAAGCCGGCGGCGGCATCGCCATCGCCAAGGCGCGCAAGGTCACCGCGCTCGCCGCCCTGCCGGTCGCCGGCCTGCTGTCCGAGGACCCGCCCGAGCAGGTCGCCGCGTCGCTCGCCGCCGTCCAGCGCGCGGCGGACGAGGTCGCCGAATGGAAACCGCCCTACCGCGTCTTCCGCGCCTGCACCGGTTCCTGCCTCGCCTGCAACCCCGGCCCGCACCTGACCGATCTCGGACTGACGGACGGAACCACGAAGAAGATCGTCCCGACATTCGTCTGCGCGGCGGAGTGAGCGTAGTCCCCGGCCCCGCGCCGAAGGGCGGGAGCGGGGGAGGGTCTCGGCGCGGAGCGAAACAGGTCGACGAGCCCCCATGGCCGCCACCACCATCATCGACTGCGATCCCGGCAACGACGACGCGATCGCGCTGCTGCTCGCGCTCGCCTCGCCGGAGATCGCGGTCGCGGCGATCACCGTCGTCGCCGGCAATGTCGGCCTCGACCACACCTCGCGCAACGCCCGCGCGGTGGCCGAGCTTGCCGGTCATCCGGTCCCGGTCCATGACGGGGCGGTGAAGCCGCTGCTGCGGCCGGCGCCCGACGCCTCGCATATCCACGGCGACACCGGCCTCAAGGGCGCCACGCTGCCGCCGCCGTCGCGCGCGCCGGCTCCGGGCAGCGCCGCCGATCACCTGCGCGCGGTCCTGCGCGCGGCGCCGCGGCGCTCGGTCACGATCTGCGCGCTCGGGCCGCTGACCAACCTGGCGCTCGCGCTGGCGATCGAGCCAGGGATCGCCGATGGCATCGCCCGCATCGTGCTCATGGGCGGCGCCATCGGGCTCGGCAACACGACCCCGGCGGCGGAGTTCAACATCCTCGCCGATCCGCACGCCGCGGCGATCGTCTTCGCCGCGGGGGCGCCGATCGTCATGGTGCCGATCGACCTGACCCATCAGGCGATCGCGACCGCGCCGCGCATCGCGGCGATCCGAGCGGTTGGGACCGCGCCGGCGCGGCTCGCCGCCGACCTGATGGCCGGCTACCCGCCGCGGGCGAAGTTCGGCTTTGCCGGCGGGCCGGTCCACGACGCCTGCGCGGTTGCCTATCTGGTGCGGCCGGAGTTGATGTCCGGCCGCGACTGCCGGGTGACGATCGATGTC
>JAEUKZ010000190.1 GCA_016793045.1 Alphaproteobacteria bacterium | reverse complement strand
TCGACTCTTTGACGCGATCCGGCGCCGCGGCGCTCGCCCCGCATGGCGTGCTGGTCAACAGCGTCGCGCCCGGGATGATGGATACGCCGATGCAGCGCACGACCGAGGCGCTGTTTGCAAAGCTCGAAGGCCGCAGCGACGGCGAAAGGTTCCTCGACGAACGCACCAGGCGCATTCCGCTCGGCCGCCGGACCGATTGCGAAACCGTCGCCGGCGCGGTCGTTTGGCTCGCCGTCGACGCACCCGACTACATCACCGCCGAGCGCCTCAACGTCTCCGGCGGCCTCGACAAGGACTGAAAATGCCGCCGGTCAACCAGCCGCTCGACGCCCCACCCCTGGCGTTTCTCGCCGAAAAGGCGCATCGCATGCGCCGCCACATGCTCGCCATGGCCCGCCGGCTCGGCCAGGGCTATATTGGCCAGGGTCTCGGTATCGCTGACGCGCTCGCCGCGCTCTACTTCTACGAGCTTCGCTACGATCCCGCCGATCCGCGCTGGGCCGGGCGCGACCGCTTCGTGCTGTCGACCGGCCACTATTCGATCGCGCTGTGGGCGACCTTCGCCGAAGCCGGCATCATCCCGGTCGACGAGCTCGCCTCTTACGGAGCCGACGACAGCCGGCTGGAAATGAGCACGCTCGACACGACGCCGGGCGTCGAGATGATCGGCGGATCGCTGGGCCACGGGCTGGGCCAGGCGGTCGGCATGGCGCTCGGCCTCAGGCTCGACGGCAGTCCGGCGCGCGTGTTCTGCGAACTGTCGGACGGTGAACTGCAGGAGGGCTCGACCTGGGAGGCGGCGATGTCGGCATCGCACTTCGGCCTCGACGGACTTGTCGCGCTGATCGACTGCAACGGCATCCAGGCCGATGGCACGATCGTGCTGAAGATGGAACCGGTCGCCGACAAGTTCCGCGCCTTCGGCTGGGACACGGTGGAGATCGACGGCAACGCGATGGATCAGGTCGTCGCGGCGCTGCGCGGCGCGCGGCCGAGAAACGGGAAGCCCAAGGCGATCGTGCTGCGCACGATTCCCGGCAAAGGCGTGAAGACGCTGGAGACGCGCGAGCGCGCGCATTTCGTCCGCGTCGATCCCGACGAATGGGACAAGCTGGCGGCGGAACTGGAGACGGCCCATGGCTGAGCGCGGACGCACGCTTGCGATGGGCGAGCAGGAAGCGGTGGCCGGCACCGCGATCGAGGCGCCATTCGGGCGCGCGCTGGCGGCGCTTGGCCGCACGCGGCCGGAGGTTGTCGGCGTCACCGCCGATCTCGGCAAGTACACCGACATCCATCCATTCCGCGACGCCTTCCCGGACCGCTACTTCAATGTCGGGATGGCGGAACAGAACCTCATTGCCGTCGGCGCCGGCCTCGCCAAGACCGGCAAGATCGCCTATTGCACGACCTATGGCGTGTTCGCGACGCGCCGCGCCTACGACTTCATCGCCATCGCCTGCGCGCATTCGCGTGCGGCGGTGAAGATCGTCGCCGGCCTGCCCGGGCTCACCACCGGCTATGGCGGCACGCATCAGGCGATCGAGGATCTGGCACTTGCGGCGATGATCCCCGGTCTCACCGTCATCGACCCCTGCGACGCCACCGAGATCATGCAGGCCACGGCCGCGATCGCCGATGTCGACGGTCCTGTCTACATGCGCCTGCAGCGTGCGCAGGTGCCGGTGGTGCTCGATGCGCAGCGCTACCGCTTCGCGGTGGGCAAGGCGGCGCTTCTGCGCGACGGCGCCGATGTCGCGATCGTCGCGACCGGGATCATGACCCCGCGCGCCATCGAGGCGGCGGGCGCGCTTGCTGCGGCCGGCGTCTCGGCCGCGGTGCTCCACATGCCGACGATCAAGCCGTTCGACCGCGATGCCGTCGCGTCGCTTGCCGCGCGCACCCGCGCCGTCGTGACCGCCGAGAACCACGTGATGCGCGGCGGCCTCGCGAGCCTCGTTGCCGAGGCCCTGTTCGATGCCGGCGTCGCCCGACGGCTCGAACGCATCGGTATTCCCGACCAGTTCGTCGAATGCGGCTCGGTGCCGCATCTCCAGAAGAAGTATGGTCTGACCACGGACGCGATCGTCGCCGCGGCGAAGCGGTCACTTGGCGCTTGAGGACATTCGAATGCCCACGACACACGCCACACGCAAAGCCTGCCGGATCACCAAGGTCACGGCCTATGTCGTCGGCATGCGCTGGCGCAATTGCGTGTTCGCGCATGTCCACACCGACGACGGCATTTCGGGGGTCGGGGAAGGCTCGCTGGAGTATCAGCCGCAGGCGGTCGCGGCAGCAATCGACCAGCTCGCCGCGCGCTACGTGATCGGCCAATCCGCGTTTTCGATCGAGCGGCTTTTCCACGACATGCTGCGAAACGAGTTCATGCGCGGCCCGATCATCAACAGCGCGATCGCCGCGATCGAGATGGCGATGTGGGACATCGTCGGCAAGGCGCTCGATCGTCCGGTCTATGACCTGCTCGGCGGCCGCGTCCACGAGCGCCTGCCGGCCTACGCAAACGCCTGGTACGGTGCCGCCAGGACGCCGGCGGAGATGGAAGCGGCGGCCCGCGCTGTCGCGCAGAAGGGCTATCGCGCGCTCAAGTTCGATCCGTTCGGCGATGCCGGCCGCGATCCTGCCCCGCGCGAGATCCGCGAGGCGGTGGCGCTGGTCGAGGCGGTGCGGCGCGGCGTCGGCCCGGACGTCGACATGCTGATCGACGCGCATGGCCGCTTCAGCCCCGGCGCCGCGGTCGACATCGCGCGGCGGCTGGAGCCGGTCGAGCTCTACTGGTTCGAGGAGCCGTGCGACGCCGACAACCACGGCGCGCTCGCCGCAGTCGGCCGCGCGATGAAGACGCGCCTCGCCACCGGCGAGCGCTGCACCAGCCGCTTCTTGCTGCAGTCGCTGCTCGCGACCAACGAGGTCGATGTGCTGCAACCCGACCTCATCCACGTCGGCGGCATCATGGAGGGCAAGAAGATCGCGGCGATCGCCGACGCGGCCTACGTCCCGGTGTCGTTCCACAATCCGTTCGGGCCGGTCGCGACCGCGGCCGCCGTGCAGCTCGACGCCTGCACCACAAATTTCGTCATGCAGGAATCGTTCTGCGAATACGACGTCGAATACCGCTTCGACCTCGTCGAGCACGCGCCGCGCCCCGTGGACGGCCACTACGACATTTCCGACCGGCCGGGCCTCGGCGTCGGCGAATTCCTGCCCGATGCCGCGCGCGCCCATCCGTTCGAGCCCGACGCCTTCCTGCCGCTGTTCAAGCGCGAATGGGCGACGCGGTTCTGAGCGGAGAGTGCGATACTCGATTGCGTTGCCGAACCGAGCCAAGCAGAGGAACCATGCCGAAGATCGAATCCGTCGACCTGTTCTACGTCTCGATGCCGGTGGTCGAAGACATCAGCGACGGCAGCCAGGATGCGCTGCTGTTCCGCGTCGCCGCCGGCGGGACGGTCGGCTGGGGTGAGGCCGAGGCCTCGCCGCTGCCTTCGATCGCGAGCTGGGTGGCGCCGATGTCGCACGGTTTCTGCCACCCGATCATGACCTCGGTGCTCGGCGAGAGCATCAATTCCCCAGAAGACATCGCACGCATCGCCGCGCGGGTGAAGCGCCGTTCGCTCGACATCCTGCAGACCGACCACACGCTGTCGGGCCTCGACGAGGCGTTGTGGGACCTGCTCGGCAGGATGCGCGGCGAGCCGGTGTGGAAGATGCTCGGCTATCGCAAGTCCTGGCCGAAGACGCCCTATGCCTCGCAGCTTTTCGGCGAGACCGCGCAGGAGACCTATCAGAAGGCGAAGCAGGTGGCGGATGCCGGCTACCGCGCCACCAAGTTCGGCTGGAGCAATTTCGGCCTCGGCACCCCCAAGCAGGACGCCGACCACCTGATGGCGGCGCGCGAGGGCATCGGCAAGGACGGCATTCTGCTGGTCGATGCGGGCTGCGTGTTCGACGCCGACGTCGAGCGCGCGGCGAAGCGGCTGCCCGCGCTCAAGGCGGCGCGCGCGACCTGGTACGAGGAGCCGCTCGACCGCGACGCGCTCGGCGAATACAAGGCGCTGTCGAAGCGCACGCCCAAAGTCGCGCTGGCGGGTGGCGAGGGCTGCTACACGTTCCAGATGGCGAAGCAGATGATGGACTTCGCCGGCGTCGGCTTCATCCAGATCGACGCCGGCCGCATCGGCGGCATCACGCCGGCCAAGCAGGCGGCGGACTATGCGAAGGCGAAGGGGGTCACCTTCGTCAACCACACCTTCACGTCGCATCTCCAGCTCTCGGCCTCGCTGCAGCCCTATGCGGGCCTGCGTGAGCACGAGATCTGCGAGTACCCGGTCGAACTCAAGGCGGTCGCGATGGCGATCACGCGCAACACGATCGCCCGCGACAAGAACGGCCAGGTCTCGGCACCCGATGCGCCGGGCCTCGGCATGGAGATCGACGTCGACGCGCTGCGTCCCTATCTGGTCGACGTCTCGATCAAGGTCGGCGGGAAAGCGCTCTACGAGACGCCGAAGCTGCGGGCATAGCGGCGGCGCGCCGGAGCGCCGGAGCGACCCTCCCCCCGACCTTCTCCCGCTTGCGGGAGAGGGCAGGGTGAGGGCGACGCCGAGGCGCGATGCCTATATGTCCGTCGCCAGGTGCGCCACGCAGTCGCCCGGCTCGACGCGGCCGAAATGGCGTTTGCACACCACCACGCCGTCGCGCTTGAAGGTGACCGGCACGCCGGGGCGCTCCGGGTTGTCCACGAAGTGCACGGTGCCGCAGAGCTGGCCCTTCTTGACGGTGTCGCCGAGCCGCGTCGCCGGCTCGAACAGCCCGGTCTCCGGCGCGTGCACGTAGTAGTCGTGGCCGCCGAGCTGCATCAGCCGCGTCTCGCCCGCCGGCTTGATGTCGAACCGCTTGCTGGTGAGCACGCCGAGATGGGCGAGCACGCGCAAGGTGCCGCCATAGGTGATCGACACGCCGTCGGGGTTGACCGAACCGGTGCCGCCGTACTCGCCGCCCAGATAGGGGATCTTGCGGCGATGCCCTGACGCGGCGGCAAGGCGGCCGTCGGGCGCCGCCGTCACGCGCACGCTGCGCGGGGCGCCGAAGGCGCGCATGATGCCTTCGGCCCTGGCGTCGAGCGCCTTGTCTTCGCCGGTCTGGTAGAACGCGGCGAAGGGCAGGTAGTCGAGCGAGCTGCCACCCGAGTGGAGGTCGAGCCACGCATCGCAGATCGGCACCAGGACCGAGTCGATGTAGTGGGCGATCTGCCAGGTCGGAGAGCCGTTGGCGTTTCCGGGGAACGCGCGGTTGAGATTGCCGTCGTCGAGCGGCGAAACGCGCGCGCCGGCGATCGCTGCGGGCGTGTTCGCCGCCGGCATGATGATGACACGGCCCTTGATGTCGGCGGCTTCGAGGTCGCGGATCAGGCGCACCATCGTCACCTGGCCCTCGTACTCGTCGCCGTGGTTGCCGGACATCAGCAGCACGGTCGGCCCGTCGCCGTTGCGGATGACCGCGAGCGGGATGTCGATGTTGCCGTAGGCGGAGCGCGTGACCGAGTAGGGCAGGTGCAGCCGGCCCACCTGCTTGCCGGCCTTGTCGAAGTCGAGTTCGGTCCAGATCGTCGATTCGCCTGACCTGATCATCGCGGCTCCCCCTCCTGAGATTGGTTCGTTGCGGCCTCATGATAGGCGCGCCCGACCCGGCGTTGAAGGGCTCGCGCGCGCGGGGGCGCGCGCATTTCGCGTGACGAAAGCGCTCCAGCACGTCAACCGTTCATCAATCCTCGTCGGTGTACGCTGGCGGCCTTCCTACCGTGGGGATTCCGGCGATGCGGATCCGCGAGGCGCAGGGCCGGCTAGTGTTGTCCAGTGCCATGACTCTCATCCCGGCCGTGGCCGCCGCGGGCGCAGTCGCCTGTGCGTTGGCGGGTTGGCGGCGCGGCGACGTCGGGCTGTGGGTCGGCTTCGCGTTCCTGCTGGCGGGCGCGATCGTGTCGTGCCGCAGCGACCGGATCGAGATCGACCCGGCAGCGCGTCGGATCACGCTGGCGCGCTGGACGCTGTGGCGTCGGTCGTCGCAGGCGGTCGCCTTCGAGGCGCTCACCGGTCTGCGGCTCGACCGTATCGCGCATCTGACGACCGGGCGCTGGCGGCTCATCCTCGAAACCAAGGCCGGCGACGTGCCGCTCGTGCCCTTCTACGAGGGGCCGCGCGCGCGCTGGGTGGAGATCGGGGAGCGGATCCGCGCCGTCGTCGGGCTGCGGGCGCCGATCACCGGCCCGACACAGTAGCGCGTCTCCTTAGCCGCCGCGGATCAGTCGCGGCAGGCCGTTCGAAATCTCGGGCACCAGGATCATCAGCAGGATCAGAACGGTCTCGGCTGCAAGAAACGGCCAGAGCTCGCGGTTGAGCTGGCGCATCGTGATGTTGCCGATCTTGCAGGCGACGAACAGGCAGATCCCGACCGGCGGTGAGACCAGCCCCATCGTCGCGGTGACGATCATGATCATCGAGAACTGCATGTCGTCGATGCCCATGCTGCGCGCGACCGGCATCAAGATCGGCGCCAGCAGCAGCAGCGCCGGCCCGGCGTCGAGCGCGAGGCCGATGATCAGGAACGCCACCACGCAGGCGAGCATGAACAGCTTGGGCTGGCCGGCGAAGACCTGGACGAGGCCGGCGGTCCATTCGCCGATGCCGGCGAGGATCAGCATGTAGTTGGCGATCTCCACCGCCGCGATCATCAGGAACAGCCCGGCGGTGAGCCGCGCCGAGCTGCGCATCGATTCCATCAGTCCGCGGCGGTCGAGGGTGCGGAAGACGACCGCGCCGAGGAAGATCGCATAGAGCACCGCACAGCCGCCCGCTTCGGTCGGCGTGAAGGCGCCCGACAGCGTGCCGAGCACGATGAAGCCCGGCAGGCTGAGGACGAGCAGGCCGTCGCGCGCGATGCGCGGCACCTCGTGGCGCTCAATGCGCAGGTCGGAGATCGGCAGTTCGCCGCGCAGACCGCGCCAGAACACCACCGCGCCGACCGAGACGCCGAGCAGCAGGCCCGGCACGATGCCCGCAAGAAACAGCGAAAGCACCGAGACGTCGGCCACCGCGGCGTAGAGGACCATGATGACCGAGGGCGGGATGATCGGACCGATCACCGACGCCGCGACCACCAGCGCCGCGGCGAAGGACTTGCTGTAGCCTTCCTTCGGCATGCCGTTGATGAAAATCTGGCCGAGTGCGGCGATGTCCGCCACCGCGGTGCCGGAAATGCCGGAGAACATGACGGCCGCCACGATCGCGGCATAGGCGGTTCCGCCGCGGATGCGGCCGACGATGATGCGCGAGAGATGGATCAGCCGGTCGGTGATGCCGCCGCGATTCATGATCTCGCCGGCGACGATATAGAACGGCGCCGCCATCAGCACGAAGCTGTCGAGGCCCGCGAACATCTTCGAGACGACGTTGAGAAGGTCGTAACCTTCCCACAGCAGCGAGACAACCGCGGCCAGCCCGAACGCGAAGGCGATCGGCAGGCCGGTAAGCAGGAAGAAGGTGAGGGCGACGAGGACGATGGTCACGGCGCGTCGCGCTCCCGCAGGCTCGGCACGAAGGCCTCGACGATCTTGTAGATGCAGACGATCGAGAGCAGCGCGCCGCCGATCGGGATGACGCCGTACACATAGAGCATCGGCAGCCCGGTGGTCGGGGCCGTCTGGGTGCCGTTGAGCATCGTGTAGCGCATGCCCTGCCAGGTCACGATCAGCGCGAAGACCAGCGCCATAGCCTGCAGGAACGCCTTGTGGATGGCCTGAAAGGTCGGGTTCTGGATCTCATTGAACAGGTTCATGTCCATGTGCTCGTCGGCCTTGCTGACCGCGGCGGCGCCCATGAAGGTGAACCAGACCGTGACGTAGCGGATAACCTCCTCGGTCCAAAACAGCGGATCGTTCATCACGTAGCGCGTGAAGACCTGCGCGAGGTTGATGACGACGGTGGCGAGCAGCAGCCACCCGATCAGCCAGTCGCAGAACAGCGCTATGCGCGATGCCACGGCAGCGAGGAGATGCATGGGAGGATCCGGAGCGCGGAGTGGACCGGCGGACGGGCCGAAGCCCGTCCGCCCACGATCGGACTACTCTTGGTAAACGCGGCGGCGCGCCGCCTCGGCTTCGGCAACCACGCGGTTGACGATCTCGGGGCTGACCTGCGTGGCGATGAACTCGCGCACCGCGCCCTGGGTCGCCTCGCGCCAGGCGTTGCGCTCGGCGACGGTCGGGATGTAGACGCGCACCCCGGCCTGGCGGATCTGGTCGACCGCCGCGACGTTGTCGAGCGCCTTCTTGCCGTTGGCGACCTGCGCGTGCAGCCGTGCGGCATCCATGATGATCTGGCGATGGTCGACCGGCAGGGCGGAGAACCAGCGATCGTTCGTGATGATCAGGTGCATGCCGTAGATGTGCTCGTTCACGGTCATGTAGCGCTGGACCTCGAACAGGCGGCCGTCCATGACCGTCGATGCCGCGTTCTCCTGGCCGTCGACGACGTTCTGGCGCAGCGCCGGGATCAGTTCGGGCCAGGCGATCGGAGTCGCCGAGGCACCGAGTGCGCGCATGAAGTTGACGTACACCTGGCTCTGCATCGTGCGCATCTTCAGGCCGCGCATGTCGCCGGGCCCGCGCACTTCGCGCACGTTGTTGGTGATGTTGCGGAATCCGTTCTCGGAGAAAGCGAGGGTGCGTATCCCGGTGGCCCGCTGCATGTCGTCGGTCATCTCGCGCATGAACGGGCTGCCCATGAACTCCCATGCCACCGCGGACGACGCGAAGAGGTACGGGATCTGGAACACCTGCATCGGCCGGTGGAAGCTGCCCAGCACCGAGTCGTCCGTCAGCGCCATCTCGAGCGTGCCGTTCTTGACCGCTTCGGTGAGCTGCAGGCTGCCGCCCAGGGTGTTGAAGAACAGCCGCACCTCGAGCGCGCCGCCGCTGCGGAACTCGCAGTACTGCTTGATGGCCTTCAGGCCGGCAATCTCACCGCCGGGGCCGTCCGGTGCGCCGATCGAAAGCCGGATGACGGTGCGCTGCTGTGCGCGGGCCGGCGAGATGATCGCCGGCGCAACGATGGCCGCGGCGGCTGCCGCGGCGAGGGTAAGACCTTCTCTCCTCGTGATCATGACGTTCCTTCCCTATGTTGATCGACGTTCCTGCCGTTGTTGCCGCCCGGCGCTGCCGGGCGGGGTTACCATGGTGCTACTACAGAAGCAGGGCGGTCGGCCACTCGATCGCATCCTTGATGCGCTGGGCGAGCACCGCCTTGTTCGCAAAGCCGCGTGCCGCGGCGCCGGGCCGAATGGCGAGCCGGAGCCCGCCGGACGGGCCGATTCGCGCGGCAACCATCGTCGCACCGACCTGAGCAGCGGGGGGTTCCGCGCGCATCGCCGCGATCGCGGCGGCACCGGACCGATCGGCACCACGCACGAGTTGGCGTACCGCGCCGCCGGCATCGACAAGCGCGATGTCGACTGGGCCGGCGGAGTCACGGGCGAGCGCCCAGGCGACGGCCTTGACCAG
>JAEUKZ010000189.1 GCA_016793045.1 Alphaproteobacteria bacterium | reverse complement strand
AGGGCCGGCCCGCCGCCGCGAAGCGCTTCTTGAAATCCTCGATCGCCTCCGGCGTGTACGGCACCGGCTCGATGCGCCCCCAGACCGGATGCGGCCAGGCGGGATCGGTGGTGAACCGCGCGATGACGTGGATATGGAGCTGCGCCACGCGGTTGCCCATGTTGGCGATGTTCATCTTGTGCGGCTTCACCATCCGTTCGAGCGCCCACGACGCGCGCGAGATCTCCTCGATGAGCTGCGCGCGGTCCGGCGCCTGAAGCTGGTGGATCTCCGTCATGTCCTGGCGCATCGGCACGAGGATCAGCCAGGGATAGTTGGAATCGTTGCGCAGGAGCACCTGCGACAGCGGCCACAGGTCGAGCGGGACCGTATCGGCCGCCAGCCTTTCGTCGAGCTTGATCATGACTCCTCCTGCGCGCGCATATTATTGACGGGCGTCGGGTGGCCCCGGCGCCCGACCGACGCCATATGAATAGAGCGAAGTTTCGGGGCCGCTGTCTACCGTCCATGGATGCCGCACGCTGGATCTATCCCTCGCCGCGCGGGTTGTATGTCGAGCCCGCCGGCCTGTTCATCGACCCGCCGGGGGCCGTCGACCGGGCGGTGATCACGCACGGCCATTCCGACCATGCGCGCCCCGGCCATGCCCACGCGCTGGCGACGCCCGCGACCCTCGCGATCATGCGCGCGCGCCTCGGCGGGGGGTTTGCCGGCACCACCCAGGCCCTCGCCTACGGCGAAGCCATCCGCATCGGCGGCGTCGACCTGCGTCTCGTCCCGGCCGGGCACATCCTGGGTTCCGCCCAGGTCGTGCTCGAGCACGCGGGCCAGCGCGTCGTCGTCTCGGGCGACTACAAGCGCGTCGCCGATCCGACCTGCGCGCCGTTCGAGCCGGTCGGCTGTGACATCTTCGTCACCGAGGCGACCTTCGGCCTGCCGGTGTTCCGCCATCCCGATCCGCTCGGCGAGGTGCGCCGCCTGCTCGACTCGGCCGCGCTGTTCGCGGAGCGCTGCCACGTCGTGGGCGTCTATGCCCTCGGGAAGTGCCAGCGCCTCATCGCGCTGCTGCGCCAGGCCGGATATGACCGGCCGGTCTACTTGCACGGCGCGCTCCAGGCGCTGACCGATCTTTATGTCGGCGAGGGCATCGCGCTCGGCGACGTGCGTCCGGTCGCCGACGCGCCGCGCGGCGACCTGATGGGCGCGATCGTGCTCGCGCCGCCCTCCGCGCTCGCCGACCGCTGGTCGCGCCGCCTGCCCGACCCGCTGAGCGCGCTCGCCTCCGGCTGGATGCGCGTCAAGCAGCGCGCCAAGCAGCGCGGCGTCGAACTGCCGCTGGTGATCTCCGATCATGCGGACTGGCACGAGCTGACGCGGACCTTCGCCGACGTCGGGGCCGCGGAGATCTGGGTCACGCACGGCCGCGAGGAGGCGCTGGTGCACCACGCCGCGACTCACGGCCTGCGGGCGCGTGCCCTCGCCCTTGTCGGCTACGAGGACGAAGGCTCGTGATCGCCTTCGCCTCCCTGCTCGAGCGGCTGATCTTCTCGCCCGCACGCCAGACCAAGCTGCGGCTGATGACCGAGTATTTCCGCGCCACCGCCGATCCGGACCGCGGCTACGCGCTGGCCGCGCTCACCGACGGGCTCGACTTCGCGCACGCCAAGCCGGCGGCGATCCGTGCCCTGGTCGAAAGCCGTGTCGATCCGGCGCTGTTCGCCTGGTCCTACGACTTCGTCGGCGACCTCGCCGAGACGGCGGCGCTGATCTGGCCCGAGCCCGCGTCCCCGCGTGCGCCGCCCCCGCGCCTGTCGGAAGTCGTCGAGCGCCTGCGCCTCGCCGGCCGCAGCGAGGTGCCGGCGCTGCTCGGCGCTTGGCTCGACACGCTCGACGCCACCGGGCGCTGGGCGCTGATCAAGCTCATCTCCGGCGGCCTGCGCGTCGGCGCCTCGGCGCGCCTCGCCAAGACCGCCGTCGCCGCGCTCGGCGGCGAGGACGTGGCGAAGATCGACGAAGTCTGGCACGGGCTGGCGCCACCGTACGCGAGCCTGTTCGCGTGGCTTTGCGGCGCCGGCGACGCGCCGCGCATCGACCGCCGCACCGCCTTCCTGCCGATGATGCTCGCCCACCCGCTCGACGACGGCGAACTGGACACGCTCGATCCGAAGGACTTCCGGGCCGAATGGAAATGGGACGGCATCCGCATCCAGCTCGTCTCGTTCGACGGGGAGCGGCGGCTGTTCTCGCGCACCGGCGAGGATGTCGGCCCGGCGTTTCCCGATCTGCTGGCGGCCGCGCCGGAGGGCTGCGTCATCGACGGCGAGCTGCTGGTCCGGACCGGCGATGCGATCGGCAGCTTCAACGACCTGCAGCAGCGCCTCAACCGCAAGCGCCCGCCGGCTTCCCTCGTCGCGGCGCTGCCGGCCATGCTGCGCGTCTACGACATCCTGTTCGAGGGCGCGGAGGATCTGCGTCCGCTGCCCTTCGCCGAACGCCGCGGCCGGCTCGAGCGCTGGCACGCGGCGCGGCTGGGCAATGCCGCGATCGACCTGTCGCCGCTCGTCGCCTTCGCCGACTGGGAGGCGCTGGCGCGCCATTCGGCCGAGGCGCGGCCACGCGCCGCCGAAGGCCTGATGCTGAAGCGCGCCGACAGCCCCTACCTCGCCGGGCGGCCGAAGGGCCATTGGTACAAGTGGAAGCGCGCCGCGCGCTCGGTCGACGCGGTGATGATGTACGCCCAGCGCGGTCACGGGCGGCGCTCGTCGTTCTACTCGGACTTCACCTTCGGCTGCTGGCGCGTCGGTCCCGACGGCGCGGCGCTGGTTCCGGTCGGCAAGGCCTATTTCGGGTTCAGCGACGCCGACCTCGCCCGCCTCGACAAGTTCGTGCGCGGCCATACCGTCAACCGCTTCGGGCCGGTGCGGGAGGTCGAGCCGTCGCTGGTCTGCGAACTCGAGTTCGACAGCGTCCACCGCTCGCCCCGCCACAAGTCGGGAGTCGCGCTGCGCTTCCCGCGCATCGCGCGGATCCGCTGGGACAAGCCTGCCGCGGAGGCCGACCGGCTCGACGCGCTGGTCGCGATGATCGACGGCTGAGACGGCCCATGTTCGTTAACATCGGCGGCACAAATGCCGCATTGCGCGCGTCGCCGCGAAGCGCCATTTTCAAGAAAAATGGGGCGTTGCGCGTGGGTTGCGGACGAGTCGTCGCGGTCATAGTTCTTGCGATCGTGCTGCTGGGGGGGTGCGCGTCGTATCGCGGTGCCGTCGCGCCCGACCGGCCGCCCCATCACGGCGCACAGGGCTTTCGCAACTGGCCGCCGATCGACGAGCCCGATGCGAGCGAGATCGCCGCGGACTGGGCGCGCCTGGCGGTGACGACGCGGCGGCGCACGCCGCCGCCCGGCTTCGCGCTGCCGCTGGCCGAGGCTCGCGCGGGCTGGGATGCGCTCGGCGGCGCCGACGCAATCATGTGGATCGGCCACGCAACGATGCTGATCCGGGTGGCGGGCGTGACGGTGCTGACCGATCCGGTCTTCGCGGAATCGATGACGCCGCTTCCGCCCTTCGGGCCGCTGCGCGTCGTGCCGCCAGGGCTGCCGATCGACTCGCTGCCGCGCATCGATGCGATCGTGGTCTCGCACAACCACTACGACCACTACGAGCCCGACGCCATCCGCCGCATCGCGGCGCGCGACCGGCCGCTCTGCCTCGTCCCGCTCAGGGTCCGGCCCGAGCATGATCTCGGCTGCGAGCGCTTCGCCGCGCTCGACTGGGGCGAATCCGCGACGCGCGGCGCGGTGACGCTGCGCTTCCTGCCCGCGCAGCACGAATCCGGCCGCTCGATGTTCGACCGCAACCGAACGCTGTGGGGATCGTGGCTGATCGAGGGCAACGGCCGGAAGGTCTACTTCGCGGGCGACACCGGATTCGGCCCGCATTTCGCGTCGATCGCGGCGCAGTACGGTCCGATCGACCTCGCGATCCTGCCGGTCGCGGCGCACCTGCCGCGCAACCCCAATGCCCTGCTCCATATCGGCCCGGACGACGCCATCCGCGCCTTCGTCGCGCTCGGCGCGCGCCGCATGGTCGCGATGCACTGGGGGACCTACGCGCTCGGCACCGACGGCGTCTTCGCGGCGCTGACCGAAATTCCCCGCGCTGCGCGCGCGGCTGCGATCGCGCCGGACCGCGTCTGGCTGATGCGCATCGGAGAGACGCGGCGCCTCTGACCCGCCGCGGCGGAAAGTGGGCGGCGCCCGGGGTTTCGCCCGGGCGCCGCTGTGCCCGGGCCGCGCGCGAGGGGGGGAGCGCGGCCCGAACCCCTGCGAGTCGGGGACCGGGACGTCGCGCCCGGTCTGCACCGAGAACGCAGCGCCGCGCGCGCTTATTCCGCGCCGTCGCGCCGGCGGGCGAGCGCCAGCGTCCACACCGCGACGGGTTCGTTGCGGCCGCGCAGCACCTGCGGTCCGCGCTCGACGAAGCCGTCGGCCGAGCCGCCCTGCTCGCGCGCCTTGGCGATCAGCGCGTCGCTTGCCGCCACGTCGGCGTCCAGCTCGCGCGACAGCGTCTCGAGCCGGCTGGCGACGTTGACGGTATCGCCGACCACCGCGAACTCGAGCCGATGCTCGTCGCCGATCGTTCCCATCAGCGCGTCGCCCCAGTGGACGCCGATGCCGACGCGGATCGGCGGCGCGCCGATGGCGACGCGCGCGCGGTTCCATTCGGCGAGGCCCGCCGCGATCGCGCGCGCGCAGGTCAGCGCGTTGGCGGCGTCGCGGCCGGTCGGGGCGGGCGTGCCGAACGTCGCCATGATGCCGTCGCCGGTGAACTTGTCGAGCGTGCCGCCGTTGTCGAACACGGTGCGCGCGAGCTGGCCGTTGAAGGCGCGCAGGAGCTGGAACACCGCCTCCGGCGCCTCGCTCGCCGCCAGCCGCGTGAACCCGACCATGTCCGCGAACAGCACCGCGACCGGCTGCAGGCGCGGCGGGCCGAACGGTTCGTCGGTGCGCGCCAGCGCATCGACCATGCTCGGGGCCAGGTAGCGCGACAGGTTCGCGCGCGCGCGGTCGGTCGCCTTGAGCTGCGTGATGTCGAGCGCGACGGTGACGACGTTCTCGACCCGGTCGCGGTCGTCCTTGAGCGGCAGCTTCGCGGTGAGCCAGGTATGCGGCGTGCCGTTGACGTCGACGAACTCGCGCTCGCTCCACGGCAGCGCGGCGCCGCTGCGGATGACCTGTTCGTCCATCGCGTTCGATTCGCCGCCGTAGCGCGCGCCGACGAAATCGGCGCTGACGCGCCCGATCGCATCCGCCGGATCGACGCCGTAGACCTCGCCCTGGAAGCGGTTCATCAGCACGTAGCGCGACTGGCGGTCCTTGACGTTGATGATCGCCGGCACCGCGTCGATCACGCCGCGCAGCAGGCGGCGCGAGCGCGTGAGCTCGCGCTCGCGCTGCTTGAGGTCGGTGATGTCGGTGTGGATGACGACGATGTCGCCGTTCTCGGTGCGCGATTCCTCGACCGCGATCCACCGGTTGTTGCGGTGGGAGACGAACTTGCGCGCCGCAGCGCGGTGCGCCGCGACGTGCTCGGCGATCCAGCGCTCCGGATCCTCCGGCGCCGGCGCGACGAGGCCGCGCTTGAGCGCCTCCCGCGTCAGCTCCTCGAAGCTCAGCCCCGGCCGCACGATCTCGGGCACCAGGGTGAAGCGCTCGAGATAGCGCGAGTTGTAGAGCACGACGCGGTCGTCCGGCCCGTAGATCACGAAGCCCTGCGGCACCGATTCGATCGCCGCGACGAGGCGAAGCTGGGAGGCCTTTGCTGCCGCCTCGCTTTCGCGCAGCCGCGTCACGTCGGTCCGGATGCCGACGATGCCGCCTTCCTGGGTCTTGTATTCCGTGATCATCACCGAGCGGCCGTCGCGCCGCTCGACGATGTAGGGACCGCGCGGATTGCGGTGCTGGTCGATGCGGTCGCGCACCCACTGCTCGGGATCGTAGCCGACCGGCACCATGCCGCGGCGCACGCTCTCGCGGATGATCGCTTCGAACGAGATGCCGGGCTGCAGCATCTCGGGCGCGAAGGAGTATTCGTCGCGGTAGCGCGAGTTGAAGGCGACCAGCCGGTCGTCCGCATCCCACAGCACGAAGCCTTCGGAGATCGCCTCGATCGCCTCCATCAGGCGGCGCTGCGAGGCCTTGGCGGCCTCCTCGCTCGTCAGCAGGCGGGTGACGTCGGCGCGGATGCCGACGACGCCGCCTTCGAGCGTGCGGTACTCGGTCATCTGCAGCCAGCGCCCGTCGCGGCGGCGGATGACGTACGGCCCCGGCGGGTCGCGATGCTCGCGCAGGCGGCGCTGCACCCACTCCTCCGGCGCGATGCCCGGCGGCGACATGCCGCGGCGCGCGCTTTCGCGGATGACGTCCTCGAAGCGCACGCCGGGCTTGAGCATGTCGGGCACGTAGGAATGCTCGTCGCGATAGCGCGAGTTGAAGGCGACCAGCCGGTCCTGCGCGTCCCACAGCACGAAGCCGTCGGCGATCGCCTCGACCGCGTCGCTGAGCTGCATGCGCGCGCGCATCGCCTCGTCGCGCGAGGCTTCGAGCTTGCGCTCGGCCTCCTTGATCGCGGTGACGTCGGTGAGGGTGACGACCACGCCGCCGTCGGGCAGCGGGTTGGAGTTGAGCTGGACCCACACGCCGTTGTTCATCCGCCGTTCGCCGCGCGCCGGCTTGCCGGCGAACAGCCAGTCGGCGCGCTGCGCGGTGATCGCATCGGGATCGCCGGGGCCGTACTCGCCGCGCACGGCGAGCGGCCGGATCATCTCCTCGATGCGCGTCCTGCCGATGACGAATTCGTGGTCGGTGAGGCCGAGGAGGACGAGGTGGCGCGCGTTGCAGGCGAGCAGAACGCGATCCGGCCCGTAGACCGAGAAGCCCTGGTCCATGTTCGCGAAGGTCGTCGCGAGGAGGGCATGCGTGCGCGCGAGCGCATCTTCGGCGGCGCGCGCCGCGGTCACATCGGTCAGCGTGATGACGATCGAGCCGTCCGGCAGCCGCTTGCGGTTGACCTGGATCCAGCGGCCCTGGAAGTTCATCCGGTCGATGCGCGCGGCCGTGCCGGTCAGCGTGCGCGCCATCACGTCGTCGAGCACGTCCTGGGCGTCGCGGTTGCCGAACTCGCCGCGCGCCGCGAGAACGCGCACGATGTCGAGCATCGACGTCACGCCCGGACGCAGGCTGTCGGGGTCGATGCCGAGCAGGATACCGTACTGACGGTTGCGCAGGATCAGCCGCAGATCGGCATCGAACAGGGCGATGCCCTGGTCGACATGCGCGATCGTCGTCTCGAGCAGGCGATAGGTGCTGTCGAGAGCATCGCCATGCCGCGGCGGGTTGGACTCGTCGCTCGCCACAAAGTTTCCCCGGAAATTCGCGGGGATCGTAGACGAAGCGGACCCACGGCCAAAACCCTAAATCCATGCCGCGCCGTCCCGCGACCGCCGCCCCGCGGCGAAACTGGACGCCGCTTCGCCGCGCGCCATAGACTTGCCGTCCCGGTCTGCCGCCCCCCGCCACCACCGACCGCGGTCATGCTCGAGCTCGATTCGCTTCGCCGGCTCGCTTTCGGTCCGTACAGCCTGAGCCTCGGCGACGGCGAATGCGTGTCGATCGAAGGCGGCTCGGGGTCGGGCAAGAGCGTGCTGCTGCGGATGATCGCCGATCTCGACCCGCACGAAGGCCAGGCGATCCTCGACGGCCGGCGCTGCCATGCGATGCCCGCGCCGTCCTGGCGCAGGCTCGTCGCCTATGTCGCCGCCGAATCGGGCTGGTGGGCGGAGTCGGTCGGCGAGCATTTCGAGGACAGCACGCGCGCACCGCCGCTGATGGCCGCGATGGGAATCGGCGCCGAGGCGCTCGCCTGGCCGATCGCGCGGCTGTCGACCGGCGAGCGCCAGCGCCTCGCGCTGTGCCGCGCGCTCGCGCTGGCGCCGCGCGTGCTGCTGCTCGACGAGCCGACCTCCGCGCTCGACCACGCCACGACCCTGCTGGTCGAGGCGGTCCTGCGCGCGCGCCTGACGGACGGCGTCGGCATCATTCTGGTCACTCACGACCCGGCCCAGGCGGGGCGCATGGCGATCCGCCGCCTCGTGCTGCGCGGCGGCGCGCTGGCGGAGCAGGCGACGTGAGCGTTCCCGCCCTCTCCGTCTCCGACCTCGCGCTGGCCGCAATGCTGATCCTGGCCAATGCCGCGCTGTCGCTCTGGCTCAGCCTCGCGATCGCGCGCGACATTGCCGTCGCGGCGGTCCGCGCCGCGGTGCAGCTGCTGTTGGTCGGGCTGGTGCTCAAGACCGTGTTCGAATCGTCGTCGCTGCCGCTCACCCTGCTGATCGCCGCGGCGATGTTCGCCGCGGCGAGCTACGAGGTCGGCTCGCGCCAGGAGCGGCGCCTCGCCGGCTGGTGGGGCTACGGGCTCGGCGCGGGGACAACGGTCCTGGCGACGACGCTGGTGACGCTGTTCGCGCTGTTCACCCAGCTCCAGCCGCAGCCGTGGTACGCGCCGCACACCGCGATCCCGATGCTCGGCATCGTTCTCGGCAGCGTGATGAACGGCGTCAGCCAGACCTTGAGCGGCATGACCGCAGCGGTCGCACGCGAACGCAACGCGATCGAGGCCCGCCTCGCGCTCGGCTGCGACCGGGCCACCGCGCTGCGCCCGCTGCAGCGCCGCGCGATCCGCAGCGGCCTGATCCCGATCGTCAACCAGATGTCGGCGGCCGGGCTGATCACCCTGCCGGGAATGATGACCGGCCAGGTGCTCGCCGGCATGGACCCCGTCGAGGCGGCGAAATACCAGATTCTGATCCTGTTCCTGCTCGCCGGCGGCGCCGGTCTCGGCGCGGTCGCCGCCGCGGTCCTGGCGACGCGCCGCCTGACCGACGAGCGCCACCGGCTGCGGCTCGACCGGCTCGCGCCCGCGAGCCGGCACTGACGCGCGCCGTCAGTCCGCAAAGGCGTCGGCGAAGAACCGCACGAGCCGGTTGTAGAGGACCTTGCGGTTGGCCGGCTTCATGATGCCATGGCCTTCGTCGTCGAACGCCAGCAGGTCGTGCTTCACGCCCGCCGCATCGAGCGCCGCGCGCACCGCGCGCACGTTGTCGGGGGTCACGTTGGGGTCGCGCATGCCCTGGACGATCAGCAGCGCGCCCTCGATGCGGTCGACGAAATGGAGCGGCGAGCGCTCGCGGTAGCGCTCCGGCGCGGTGGCCGGCGAGCCGCCGAGCATCTCCTCGCTGTAGGGCCTGAGGTCGGGCCGCGTGGTCTCGTAGTCGACGACGAGATCGGTCATGCCGCAGACCGGCGCCGCCGCGGCGATCACGTCGCGCTTCTGGCGCGTGATCGCGCACCACGAGGAGTACCCGCCATAAGAGGTGCCGGTGATGCCGATCCTGCCGGGCACCGCGAGTCCCTTGGCGATCAGGTGGCGCACGCCGGCGACGATGTCGTCCTGCTCGGCGCCGCCCCAATAGTCGCGTTTGATCGACTCCCGGAAGGCGAGGCCGAAGCCGGTCGAGCCGCGATAGTTCGGATCGAGGACGTTGAAGCCGGCGCGCACCAGGAACTGGATCTCGACGTCGAGCCGGTCCTCCGAATGCGCGGTCGGCCCGCCATGGACGAGCACGACGGTGCCGCGCGGCGCCTTCGCGCGATAGAACCAGCCCTGGATCTCGAGCCCGTCCGGCGCGCGCCAGCGCAGGTCCTCGGCCGGCGCGAAATCGGCCGGGCGCAGATCGGTGCGCGACCACAGGTCGGTCAGGCTCGACCGCGTGCCGTCGGGGCCGACGCGCACGAAGTCGCGCGGCTGGGTCGATCCGGTCACCGCGGCGACCCAGCCCGAATGGGTCGGCGCCAGCGGGATCTCGGTGCCGACGCCGCCCGTCGGCCAGGGCGCGCGCGCGCCGCTGCGCGGATCGACGAGCCAGGCGCGGCTGCGCGCCGACGCGGTCTCGATCGCGACGATGCGGTCGGAATGGTAGGGCACGAACGCGGTCTCGATCGCGAAGGCTGGATCGTCGATCAGCCAGCGCAGCACGCCATCGGCATGGACGCCGAGGCGCTTGTGCGTCGCCGTGTCCTCGACGACGAGGATGCGGTCGTCGTGCGGGAACCAGCCGGCCTGCACCTTGCGGTCGTCGCCGGCGTTGAGCAGCTCGCGGTCGCCGCTGCCGTCGCTGCCGACGACCCAGACCTGCCGGCCGCCGGGATGGCGCTCCTTGCGGGTATAGAGCAGTTGCGTGCCGTCGTGATTGAGCTGCGGCGCGTAGGCGTTGGGCTTCGCCGGGCGCGTCACGACGTGCGCGCGGCGCGTGCGCAGGTCGCGCCGCCACAGCCAGTGTGCGGCGATCTCGCGGCCCGCCTCGTCGACATTGGCCGCGTAGTACAGCGTCGAAAGGTCGGGCGACAGCCGGCCGCCATAGAGGAAGTAGCCGGGATTCGCCTCGGTGAGCGGCGACAGGGCATCCGGCCGCAGCCGGTCGAGCGCGAAAAGCTGCACGCGCTCGTCGCCGTCGCGATCCTCGCCGACAACCAACGTCCTGCTGTCGACGGCCCACGACACCGCCATCGTCTCCTGTCCCGTGGCGGTCAGGCGCACCGGCGCCGCCGAGCCGTCGGTCGGCGCGACGTAGACGTCCGCCCCCTCGCTCAGCCCGAACCACGACCACGCGATCCACCGGCCGTCGGGGGAGACGCGCTCGCCCGCCGGCCGCGGCAGCGAGAGCAGGGAGTCGAGATAGGCGTCGAGTTCGTTCATCGCCGTATCCTCGCCGCCGATGACGCGCCGCGCAATTGCTTCGTCGGCCCCGCCACCGCACGCAGTTCGTCGCACAGAGCCTGAGCGGCGGGCGAGAGGATCGCGTCGCGCCGGCGCGCGATGCCGATCGGGCCGGCGGTCGGCGGCAGCTTCACCGGCAGGATCGCGAGCACGCCGGCGCGCACGTCGTCGACCACGACCTGGCGCGGCCACACCCCGACCATGTCGCTCTCGAGCAGCAGCTGCCGGTTGGTCAGCACCGACAGCGACTGCACCGCCGGCCGCGGCGCCGGCAGGCCCTGGTCGCGGAAGGCCTGGTCGATCTGGCGGCGCAGCGTCGTCTCGGGCAGCGGCAGCACCCACGACACGCCCGCGAGATCGGCGAGCGTCGGCCGCCGCCGGCGCGCCAGCGGATGGCCAGCACGCACGACGACGCAACTGTCCTCGACCAGCAGCGGCTCGTAGACCAGCGCGTCGCCGGAACGCGCGTCAGGCAGGCGGCCGACGATGAAGTCGATGTCGCCGGTCATCAGCGCGGGCACGAGCCGGTCGTTGGTGCCCTCGGTCACCGTCACCGCGACGCGCGGTCGGCGGACGTGCAGCCGCGCGATCGCCGCCGGCAGCAGGCGCGCCGAGGCCGCGAGCAGCGTGCCGACCGCGACGCGGCCGCCGGTGCCCTCGGACAGGTCGTCGAGCTCCTCGCCCGCATGGGCGAGCTGGGTGAGCGCGAGCTTGCCGTGGCGCGCGAGCGCGTGGCCCCACTCGGTCGCGGCGACGCCGCGGTTGCTGCGCCGGAACAGCGCCACGCCGAGGCTGCGCTCGATCTCCTTGAGCAGCCGCGTCGCCGCCGGCTGCGACAGGTTGAGCGCGCGCCCCGCGGCGAGCAGGCTCGCGTGCTGCTGGAGCGCCACGACGAGCCGCAGCTGCTTCAGGGTGACCCGGCTGGTGAGCGCGTCACGGATCGCGGCCATGCGGTACTATCCGATTCTGTTATATCCCGCGACTGATATCGGATTTTGGCGCATAGCGCGAGCCTGCTACGCTGTCTGGGCAGAGGAGGCCTCCATGCCCGTCCATCCGACCCTTTCCGCCTTCAATTTCCAGCGCTGGATCGACGAGCATCGCGAGCAGCTCAAGCCGCCCGTGGGCAACCAGCATCTCTTTCCGCACAAGACCGACATGGTCGCGATGGTCGTCGGCGGACCCAACCAGCGCGTCGATTTCCACGACGATCCGGCGGAGGAGTTCTTCTATCAGATCACCGGCGACATGATGCTGAAGATCGCCGAGGGCGGACGCATCTACGACATGCCGATCCGCGCGGGCGAGGTCTTCATGCTGCCGCCGCACGTGCGGCACTCGCCCCAGCGCCCCGCGGGTTCGGTCGGGCTGGTGCTCGAGGGCGCGCGCAGGCCCGGCGACAAGGACGGCTTCGAGTGGTTCTGCTTCGGCTGCGGCGCGCTCGTTCATCGCGTCGAGGTGCCGGTCACCGACATCGTCAAGGACCTGCCGCCGCTGTTCGCCGCCTTCCAGGGCGACCCCGCCGCGCGCACCTGCAAGAGCTGCGGCGCCATCCATCCCGGCAAGGAACCGCCGCCCGGCTGGGTGAATTTCTGAGGCGCACATGGCGCCGGCCGACCTCGAAGCCGCGACCCGCGCCGCGCCGCGCGATGCCGCTCCCGAGCCGTGGGTCGGTCGGCCGCTCCGCCGCATCGAGGACGCGCGCCTCGTCGCCGGGGCCGGCGGCTTCGTCGACGACCACCGGCCCGCCGGCTGCCTTCACGTCGCGTTCGCGCGCAGCCCGCACGCGCGCGCCCGAATCGTCGCGCTCGACCTCGCCGCCGCGCGCGGCGCGCCGGGAGTCGCACTTGTCGTCGGCGGCGCCGATCTCGCGGCGGTCGGCGGCCCCGCGGTCAATCCGATCGTGCCCGGGCTGCGCGTTCCGTCCTGTCCGGTTCTCGCGGTGGACGAGGTCTGCGCCGTCGGCGAGGCCTTCGCCGCCGTCGTCGCCGCGACGCCGGACCAGGCGCGCGACGCCGCGGAGCTGATCGCCGCGACGTTCGCGCCGCGCGATGCCGTCGCCGATCCCGCGACGGCCGCCGGCGCGCCCGCCGCCCTGCCCGATCTCGACGCCAACACCGCCTTCGCGCAGGAGTGGCGCGCCGGCGACGTCGATGGCGCCTTCGCGCGCGCGGCGGCGGTCGCGACGGTAACACTGGCCCAGCCGCGCGTCGCCGCGCTGTCGCTCGAGCCGCGCGCGATCCTCGCGAGCTGGGACGACGTGCAAGGCACGCTCACGGTCCAGCTTTCGACGCAGACCCCGCATCGCGCGCGGGCCGAATTCGCCCGGCTGCTCGGGCTCGACCGCGCCCGGGTCCGCGTGCGCGCGCGCGACGTCGGCGGCGCCTTCGGCGCCAAGGCCTCGGTCTATCCCGAGGAGATCGCGGTTGCCTGGCTGGCGAAGACGCTGCGCCGCGCCATCAAGTGGATCGCCACGCGCGGCGAGGACATGCTGGCCGCCAGCCACGGCCGCGGCGGCATCCTCGAAGGCGAGCTCGCGCTCGCCGCCGACGGCACGATGCTGGGCTTGCGCGCGCGCATCGCCATGCCGCTGGGCCGCTGGCTCACCTACAGCGCCGCGGTGCCGGCGTGGAACGCCGGCCGCATCCTGCCCGGCCCTTATCGCACCGGCACGGTGGACATCGCGATCGCCGGCCTCGTCGCCAACACCGCGGCGGTCGGCATCTATCGCGGCGCCGGGCGCCCCGAGGCGGCGATGCTGATGGAACGCCTCGTCGACGACGGCGCGCGCCGGCTCGCGATCGACCCGATGGCGCTGCGCCGCCGCAACCTGATCCCGGCGGAAGCGATGCCCTGGCGCACGGCGACCGGCCAGGTCCTCGATTCCGGCGACTTCGCGGCGCT
Organism: Alphaproteobacteria bacterium; assembly: GCA_016793045.1. Taxonomy (GTDB): domain Bacteria; phylum Pseudomonadota; class Alphaproteobacteria; order CACIAM-22H2; family CACIAM-22H2; genus JAEUKZ01. Next base: position 2,360 of record JAEUKZ010000189.1, on the reverse strand, counting down.
GCTCGACCGTGCCTGCGCCGCCGCCGACTACGCCGGCCTGCGCCAGCTTCAGATGCGCCGGCGCGCGCGCGGCGACATCGTCGGCATCGGCACCGCGCTCTATGTCGAGCCGTGCGGCAACGGCTGGGAGGCGGCGCGCATCCGCATCGGGCGCGACGGCATCGCCACCGTCGGCACCGGCGCCGCCGCGCAAGGCCAGGGCCGCGAGACCGCCTTCGCGCAGATCGCCGCCGACGCGCTCGGCGTCGACGCCGCCGATATCCGCATCGTCTGCGGCGACAGCGACGCGACCGCCGACGGGGTCGGCGCGCTCGCCAGCCGCAGCACCGCGATCGGCGGCAGCGCGGTGGCGCGCGCGGCGGAGATGCTGATCGCGCAGGCGGTGCCGCTCGCCGCGACGCTGCTGCAATGCCGGCCCGACGAGGTCGCGCCGGCTGCTGGCGGCTTCGCGCTGCGCAGCCGCCCCGACCGCCGGATCGCCTGGGCGGCGCTCGCCGACGCGGCGGGCGGTACCCTCGAAGCCGCGGCGACCTTCACCGTCGACGGCGAGACCTGGGCGTCGGGCTGCTGCATCGCCGCCGTCGCCATCGACCGCGACACGGGCGTGCCGACGATCGAGCGCCTGGTCTGGGCGGACGACGCCGGCACCATCGTCAATCCGCTGCTCGCCGAGGGCCAGCTCGTCGGCGGCCTCGCCCAGGGCCTCGGCCAGGCGCTGCTCGAGCGGCTGGTCTACGACGACGCGGGGCAGCTTCTCACCGGCTCGCTGATGGACTACGCGATCCCGCGCGCCGCCGACCTGCCGCCGGTCACCATCGTCAAGAGCCCGACCCGCGCCGCGACCAATCCGCTCGGCGCCAAGGGCGTCGGCGAGGCCGGCTGCATCGGCATTCCGGCGGCGATCGTCAACGCCGCGGTCGACGCGCTCGCGCCCTTCGGCGTGCGCCATCTCGACGTGCCGCTCACTTCGGAGTCACTCTGGCGCGCGATGAACGCGACGCCGCAGCGCGATCAGGCAGGAACGGGAAAGCCATGAAATACCGCAAGCAGGACGCCAAGGACTATGCGCGCCGCCATCTGCGCGGCATCTGGGCGGCGACGCTGACGCCGTTCACGCCGGACCTGCGCCTCGACGAGGACGGCGCGCGGCGCAATCTGCGCCACTGGGTCGACGATCTCGGCATCGACGGCCTGTTCGTCGCCGGCAAGCAGGGCGAGTTCTTCTCGATGAGCGTCGCCGAACGCAAGCGCTGCTTCGAGCTGGCGGTGGGCGAGATCGGCGGCCGCGCCGGCACGATCCTGTCCTGCTCCGACCAGAATCTCGATACCGTGATCGAGCTGGCGCGGCACGCGCAGACGATCGGCGCGGACTTCATCGTCGTCCACAGCCCGGTGCTGCACTTCGTCAACCCGCAGGACGAGACGGTCTACGAGTACTACCGCCATCTCAGCGAAACGCTCGACATCGGCATCGCGATGTGGAGCCATCCCGACGCCGGCTACCTGATGAGCCCCGAGCTGTGCGCGCGCATCGCCGAGCTGCCCAACATCGTCGCGATCAAGTACAGCGTGCCGCGCGAGATGTACGCGAAGCTCACCCGCCTCGCCGGCGACAGGCTGATCGTCAGCACCGCGTCGGAAGAGGAATGGTTCGACAACATCGTCGAGCTCGGCTGGCAGGTCTATCTCTGCTCGACCCCGCCCTTCCTGCTGCAGACCAAGGCTGACCGGCGCATGCGCGACTACACCGACCTCGCCATGAAGGGCGAGGTCGCGCGCGCGCGCGCGATCCGCGACAGCCTCGATCCGGTGCGCCACGCGCTCAAGTCCTCGCGCCCGCCGGGGAAGTCGCACGCCCAGCAGAAATACTGGCAGGAGCTGCTCGGCCAGGCCGGCGGCCCGGTGCGCCGGCCGCTGCTCAACATGACGCCGGCGGAGAAGGACGCGACGCGCGCCGCCTTCGAGGCCTGCGGCCTGCGCGTCCACGCCCCGGCATGACCGCGCCGGGCGCGAATGCACTTGGCACCGGTGCCGCAAGCTGCTTGCATGATCCCGCCCGGATCATGACAGACGCACCCGTTTCTCCAGCCGCAACGCGCGGCGCCGCCGCGCCGATCATCGCCTTCGAGGACGTCGTGCTGACCCTCGGCGGGGAGCGGATCTACGACCGCCTGACCTTCGACGTCCGCCCCGGCGAGTTCCTGTGCATCCTCGGCCCTTCGGGCTGCGGCAAGTCGACCTCGCTGCGCCTCATCGGCGGGCTGCTGCCGATCGCCGGCGGCACCCTCACCATCGACGGCAAGGCGCCGCGCGACGCGTGGTCGGAGATCGCCTTCGTCTTCCAGTCGCCGCGGCTCGCC
>JAEUKZ010000188.1 GCA_016793045.1 Alphaproteobacteria bacterium | reverse complement strand
CGCGCTCCGCCGAAGGTGCCGAGCATCACCCCGACCATGCTGGGGCCCGCACCGAGCGACTGCACGTAGACGGCGAGGATGGAGAACACCATGCCCATGCCGATCAGCAGGCAGAACACCACCCCGAGAAGCGGCGCGAGCGGGCTGCGGAGCGGCGCCGCGAGGGCATCGATGCGGGCGCGGAGCGATTGCTTGGCCAAGACGCCTCGTCGGCTTGCCCCCGCGACGATGCGGGGACGCTTCGCCTAGGCTGTTGCAACATCGACGCCAAGTCGATGCCGATTGCGGCAGGGCAGGGATGCGTGGAGTCTATTGCCGGCGTCGCGATCGGACGGTGGCTCGTCGCCGGCCCACGGCTGCGGTTCGATCCGGTCGTCGGTGGGCCCGGGGCGGACCTTCGCCTGCCGGCCACTTGAACTCGACGCCGAACAGCCGGCGTAGAAGCGGTTCGTTCCAGTGGCGTTCGATCGCATCAGCGCGAATCCGCAGGCCTTGAGGCGGGGCGGACTTGCCGCCGGATCTCGCCTCGATCTGGACGAGGATCGACCAGTCCGGAAAGCGGGAACGGAGGAGCGACTGCATCGACTGAGCGAGCGCCGGCGTGAGGAACGCCATGCGATGGATGCACAGCTTGTGATCCCAGCCGCCGTAGTTGTCCTCGACGATCCAATAGTCCCCTCGGCCCCGGCAGTCCTCGCTGCCGTGATCGCGAAGGAGCCGGCCCAGCGCAGCGCAGAGGCTCCGCCATTGAATACGCTGTTTGACGACATAGCTTGCGTATCGCTTGCCCGATGTCTGCGCGCGCGCCGACGGCACGAGGGCACGGCGCCCCCACACGAATGCCTTTCCGAAGCGTCGGAGGAGGCGCGCAGCATCCCAATGGGCTTCGACGCGACGTGCCGTGACGGCGAGGTACTCGACCTTGCGATAGTCGGCGAGTTGCGCGACCGGTCTGAAGTACACCGTCCATCGCGTGAAGCGCTGACGAAGCACGTGCTGGACGTCTCCAACGAGCGCGGGCGTGACGAAGTCGATGCGGGAAAAGTGCACCGAGTGGCTGCAGGCGCCGGGGCTCCTTTCGAGCAGCACGAAGTCCCCTTGGCCCGGCGGTCCGTAGGCGCCATGGCGCGGCAGGACGTCCCATAGCGCCGCGTTCAGCGCATGCCATTCGTGACGCTCGATCACTTCAAACTGCATCGGCGATTGCCCCTATGGAACAAGTGTCGCTCACGGCGGCACGTGGTGCTCGGCGGCGTTCGTCGGGCCGCCGAGCACGCTTGCGGTCGGAGCGATTGTATCGGTCGCTGCGACGTATAGTAGTAAAACGGTACTATGTAATCAATCTCTAGGCTTGACGCTTCGGCTGTTCGACCAGCTAGGAACGGACGCGAGGTCGTGGGGGCTCGCGCTTCAGCGGGTGTTCATGATCGTCGACCTGCCGCCGCCACCGCCGGCTCCGGGGATCGCCGGTCGGCCCGATTCAGGGATTGCCGATCGCGTTGCGGGCGGGGATTGAGGCGTTTGCGATCCGGGCGAAGCGCTGATGTGTGCCGGCGCGTTGCGAAGGGCGTCCATTCGCGCCCGGAACTGTCGCGCTTGTGCGATCGCACGGTTGTTGAAGTCGCGAATCCTTGGGTCGTTGCTCTCACGAATCTCCCGCATGAGATCTCGCGCCTGTTGCTGCGTCATCCGCGACGGCCTGATCTGGCGTTCGTGCAGCCATCGATTTGTCAGCTCGGCGACGGCCTCATTGTACGTGTCATGTTCGGTGCTCCAGCGATGCATCGGCTCGCCCATTGGTCCGGTGGTTTGTTCGTCAAAGTAGTCGAGCGCTCGTTGGCTGAACCGCCAGCGGCTCGACACGCCAAATGGCATGAAGTGATGCCCGACGGCGGCGTACTCGATCGCGGCGGCGAGATCGGGTGAGAGGTAGCCTTGCCGCTGGAGCCAGCGAGCGCCGGCGGCGATCCGTCGGCGCAGTGCGTCTGCGAAGTCAGCCTGATGTGTTGGCTGCAGAGAATGTGGCTCGGACGTCTCTGAGTCCGAGTGAGGGATAGGTATTTGAACTCCGGTAGTCGGCAGGGGGCGAATCGGCGAACTCGGGTCCGCGCTGCGTGTCGCCGGAAATTGGGCGAGCCGGATTCCCGTGTTGGGCAGGTCGGTCGAGGGTGCGGAACTGGTCGCTCGATATGCTCGATTGCTGCGCGCATCGCTGGGGAGAGTTGTCACTCTGAACGGGTCTCGCGGCAGGGAGTCGTCCGATGCGAGGTTCAGAGTAAGACCTTGGCCCTGACGTTCGCGCCAAACATCGGCCCACGTGAGGTCAACATCGTTCTTGCGACTTGGAACAGGGCGCTTGCCTCGCGCTTCTTGTTGCCGAAGGGCACCTGGCAGCAATTCGTTGAGTCTGGCCAAGGTTGGGCCATCCTTGCGAATGATCCCATCGGTCTTGAGCCCTTGCGCGCTCTGAAAGGATTCGACTGCTTCAAAGAACCGCTCCAACTCGACCGGCGGTTTGCCATGACTCGCCTTGTCGTAAGCACCTACGGCGTCGAATGCATCGACGAGCTTGTCGACGTCGTCATCGTCCGACGCGTGATCGCGCAAGACATCGTCCTTGAGCGAGAGGGGGGCGGAGAGATCGGGACTTTCAGCACCCCATCCAAACTGGTCGAGTTCTTTCATGTCGTGTTCCCATTGAAGTTGTGAGTGCCCGCGGCATTCGAAGCTGATCGCACAAACGGAAACGGCCGCCGAAGGCGGCGGCCGTTTCAATGTCGTTGCGAAGCTTTTTGAGGCGCTGGTGTGGCGTGCCAGTGCGTCAGCGCCACGGTCGACGTGCCTGTCCCGACTCTCTTTCAGAGAGGCGAACAGGCAATCACGGAGGGTGTGCGTCTGCGAAACTGGATCGCACGGAGTCCCTCCGCGATTTTTGTACCCTATTTGTTCTAATCAAGCAACACTGAACATTCTCCTATGTGCCGGTGGCAGGCTCCTGCTCCCAACTTTGATCGCCAATCGCCATTCCTCTGGTCAAAGGGAATGGTCGGACTGGCGTACTATCGGGGCGCCGTCGAGCATTCGCCAACTTTGATCGAAGGGACACGATCCGAGTTGGGAGCCCGAAACGACCCGATCATCGACGCATTGGCGCCGCGGACCCCAACGACGACCGAGTCACCGAACATGAGCGAATTCCTGCACTGAACCCGATGGAGCTCTTCCTCCCCGCCGACTGCCATCCGATGATCCGCGCGCTCTACGACTACTGGGCGGGGCGGCGGGGCGGCCGCGCGATGCCGGGGCGGGTCGACCTCGATCCGATCGACGTCCCGGCGCTGCTTCCCTACGTCTTCATGGTCGATACGCCGCCGTCGGGGCCGATGACTTATCGCGTCTTCGGCACGGCGCTGGTGGCGCTGTTTGGCCGCGAACTGACAGGCCGTCCGGTCGGCGAGGGCGCGCAGCCGGAGCATGCGCCGGAGGTCCTGGCACGCTATGCACGAATCGTCGCCGAGCGGCGGCCGTTCTATCACCGCGCGCGGCTCTTCGAGCAGAGCAACGACTTCACCGACATCGAGCGGGTGATCCTGCCGCTCTCGGCCGACGGCATCGAGGTCGATCAGCTGATCGGCATGACGATCCCGCGCGCGGCGCCGCTGGGCCGGCGCTGAGCGCGCGCGCTCAGGCCTTGAGCGAGAGCGCGACCAGCGCCTTCATCTGCGCGCCGCGCGGCAGCGTCGCGACAAGGCGCAGGTAGTTGCCGAAATGCGCGACGCGGCAGAACGTCGTCGCGTCCTTGGCCGCCGGCAGCTTGCAGGTCGTTCCCTCGTCGACCCAGCGGATGCCGTCGGCGGAAATCTGGACGCGCGCCTTGCCGCGGCCGAGCGGGCCCTTGGCGTCGAGCGCGCGCACGAAGAAGATCGCCTCGCGCGCCCAGCCCGCCTCATGCGGCTCGGTGGCGCCCTCGTTCTCCCAGAGTTCGTTGCGGGTGACGATCGCGGTCGCGGAATGCGGCAGCATGGCTCAGAAATCCCCCGATAGGCAGACCGAGTCGAGATAGAGGAACGCACGCTTGTCGGTGTCGGCTTCGGCGAAGAAGCAGATGTTGAGCATGCACCAGAGGTTCCGCATCGCCGGGATGACGATCGCGCCGAGCTTGCTGACGTCGTGGACGCGATCGTTGCACTGGAACTCGAGCATGCGCATGCGCTCGAGGTCGAAGTCGAAGCGCACGTAGTGCCAGTTGATCTTGGTCGGGATCTCGTTGTAGCAGAGCTTCTGCGCCCCGCCGGGGATGTCCTTCCAGTCCTTGGGCTGCAGGTGATAGTGCGTCACCGTCTTGCCCTCGGTGCCGAGCGGCTTGAACGGCGTCGTCTCCTCCTTGTACTGCCACTTCTGGATGTGCTCGCCGTTCTCGGCGTTGAGGAAGCGGATATGCGGCATCACCCGCGTGCCGCCCTTGCCCTCCGACTGGTCGCTGGTCTGAAGGTCGTACAGGAAGCCCACCGACCGGATATCGGTCTCCGACAGGCGCAGCTCGTTCGCCTCCGGCTTGAACGTGAAATAGAACTCGAGCCGGATGGGCCCGGCCTTGCGGAAGGTCAGCCGCTTGATGCCGACATTCTGCGAGCCGCGCTTGGCCTTGGTCGCGATCTTCAGCGCGTAGGTGCCGTCCACCGAGCCGTGCGTCCCGGCGTCCCAGTGCGTGACGCTGCTCAGCATCGGCTGCGTGTGCTGGGCATAGCCGGGCAGCATGACGTCGAGCGTGTGCTCGTAGTTGCCGACGAGCTGCGTCCAGCCGCACAGGCCGCGGTCGAAATCGTCGAAGCAGATGATCCGCTTCATCGGATCGAACCGGCTCAGGGCCGGATCGGCGAGCCGCATGGCGGCGGTGATGTCGTTCAAGACGTCCTCCTCAACTGACGTGAAACCCGCCGTCGACGAACAGGTCGGCGCCGTTGATGTAGCTGCCGGCGTCCGAGCACAGCAGGATGGCCGCGCCGACCAGATCCTCGGGCGTGCCGAGCCGGCGGGTCGGGATCTGCGCCTCGACCCGCGCCTTGTATTCCGGGTCCGATAGCTGGCCGGCATTGCGCGGGGTCGCGATCGCGCCGGGGGCGAGGTTGTTGAAGGTGACGCCGCTGCCTGCCGCCTGGCGCGCGAGGTTGCGCATCATGTTGAGCTGCGCCGCCTTGGTCGCGGCGTAGACGAACATCCCGGGGTGCGGCTTGACCTGCTGGATCGAGCCGATCGCGACGACGCGCCCCCAGCGCTGCGCCTGCATCGCCGGTACTGCGGCCTGCACCAGTTCCATCGTGCTGCGCAGATTGACGTCGACCTGCTGCGCGAACGCCTCGGGCGTGATCTCGGCGTAGGGCGTGATGAACTCGATCGACGCGTTGATGACCAGGATATCGACGCCGCCGAGTGCCGCGCGAGCCTTCTCGACCAGCCGCTTGCCGGCGCCGACGGCGCCGATGTCCTCGGCGATGGCGACGGCCTTGGCGCCTCGCCTCTGCGCCTCGGCGACGACCGCGCTCGCCTCGTCGGGTTCGGCGAGATGGTGGATCGCCACCGCCGCCCCCTGCTCGGCAAGGCCGAGCGCGATCGCCCGGCCGATGGCGCGGCGCGCGCCGGTGATCAGCGCGCGCCGTCCCGAAAGATCGAAGCGATTGGCCATCGCGCGGTCACTGCGTCATCAGCGGCTGGATGCGCCGCACGGCGTCGTCGACCGCCTGTTCGACGGGCTTGCGGCCGAGGACCGCGGCCTGCGTCTCCTCGATGAAGATCGCGTCGGCGCGGCTGATGTTGTCGTGCGCGGGGAACGGGACGCGCGCCGTCGCCAGCGTCTCGGCCTCGATCGCCGCGGTCGGCAGCCGCTCGATCACGCGCGGGTCGCGATAGGCCGAGGCGCGGATCGGGCCGTTGCCGTTGAGCGTCGCCCCGGCGGTGACGGCCTTCGACGACATCTCGCGGATGAAGCTCCACGAGCGCGCCTTGTTGCGCGCGTTCTTGGGGATGCTCATCGCCCAGAACTCGACGATCGCGGCGTAGGGGACGCGGCCGGCGAGCGAGGCGGACATCGGCATGGTCATCAGCTTGATCTTGCCGGGGAAGCGCGAGTTGGCCGGGTCGTTGAGCTGGCCGATGCGCGCGAAGGGCAGGATCGTGAACACCGCGCGGCCCTGCTGGAGCGCCGAGACCTGATCGTCGATCGTCGTCGTGGTGTAGCCGCGCGGCAGGGCGCCGCGCTCGAAGAAGGTGCGGAAGATCGACAGCGCCTGGATCATCGCCGGGCGGTTGGGAATGACCCGGAAATCCGCCGTGATGAAATCGCCGTCGAAGGCGCGCGCGAACGAAACGGGCATCGAGGTGAGGGCGCCGGGCAGGATGAAGCCCGACACCGGCGTGCCGTCGCGGGTGAACGTGCAGCGATGCGCCGCCTCGACCAGTTCCTCCATCGTGCGCGGCTTCTGGGTGATGCCGCGCTCCTCCATGATCTGTTCGTTGTAGAACAGCGCGTTCGAGGCGTGCCGCACCGGAACGCCGAGCGTCTTGCCGTCGACGACCATCGCCGCGCGCAGGCCGGGGAAGATGTCGTCGACCTCCTCCAGCGGTTCGCGCGCCATGTGCGCCTCGAGCGGCTCGAGCAGCTCCGCCGCGCGCCGCGTCGCGCGCGAATTCAGCAGGTAGCCGACGTCGATCGACGTCTCGTTGAGGCTCGCCTCGCGGAACAGGCGGTCCTGCAGCGGCACGATGTCGAAGGTCGTCCAGTTGATCGCGCCGTTGCGCTGGACCCACGGCGCGGTGAGATCGCCGGCGGCGCCGGTCGTCAGCACGGCCTGGTGGACGCGGTGCGAGATGACGTTGAGACGGTCCTGGCCTTGCGCATGCGCCGCCGGGCCGGCGGCTAGCGCAGCGGTGGTCGCCGCGGCGCCCTTGAGGATGGTGCGGCGGGAAAGCATCGTGGGCATGGCGGGTCCTCCTCGGTCCTGGTTTGCGCCGGGTTCAGGCCCGGCGAGCCGGTGCGCTGCGGTCGGTCATCGGAACATCGAGCCGCCGTCGACGTCGAGCGACGCGCCGTAGACGAAGCCGGCGGCGGACGACGACAGAAACAGAATGGCGGCCGCCATGTCGTCGGGCCGGCCCATCCGCTTCATCGGCAGCCCGTCGGCGATCCGCGCCTTGAGCTCGGGCGTGATCGTCTTGTGCATCGCGGTGTCCGACGGTCCGGGCGACAGCGCGTTGATGCGCACGCCCGATCCCGCGATCTCGCGCGCGACGGATTTGACCAGCGACAGCACGCCCGCCTTGCTCGCCGCGTAGGCGGCGTCGGCGATCAGGCCGCCGCCGCCGCGAAAGCCGGCGTCCGACGCGACGCAGACGATGCTGCCCTGCTTGCGCGGCAGCATGCGCGCGAGCGCCCCCTGGACGACGAAGAACGTCCCGAGAAGGTTGATGTCGAGCACCTTGTGCCAGTGCGCCCAGGTCGTGGCCGGGATGCGCGTGGAGGTGAGAATGGCGGCGCAGGTGACGGCGTGGTCGAGCGTGCCGAGCTCTTGGTCGACGGCGGCGAAGGTCGCCTCGATGCTGGCAGGATCGCCGACATCGAGCGCGCGCGACACGGCGGACCCGCCGGCTGCGCGGATCGCGGCGGCACCGCGCTCGGCGGCGGCGCCGTCGAGATCGGTCAGCATCACCCGCGCGCCATGGGCGGCGAAGGCCCTGGCGGTTTCGAGTCCCATGCCGCCGGCGGCGCCGGTGATCAGCACGGTCTGGCCGGCGAAGTGGTCGGCGGCGAACGCTTCGTGGGAAGGGCGCATTGTCGTGCTCATGCCATGTACAGCCCGCCGTTCACGTCGAGGACGGTCCCGGTCATGTAGTCGGAGAGGTTGGAGGCGAGGAACACCGCCGCGCCGGCGACGTCCTCGGCCGTGCCGGTGCGCCCGAGCGGAATCTGGCTGAGGGCATCGGCGCGCACCGCAGCGGGTGCCGCGGCATGCTTGGTGCCCCAGTCGATCCAGCCTGGGCAGATGCAGTTGACCTGGATGCCGAAGGGCGCGCATTCGCGCGCGAGGCCCTTGGTGTAGCCGATGAGGGCCGCCTTGGCCCCGGCGTAGTTCGGCGAGGGCGAGCGGAACGCCTTGCCGCTCCGCCCCGTGACCGAGCTGATGACGATCACCTTGCCCGACTTGCGCTGCTTCATGCCCGGCACGGTCGCGCGCGCCGTCGCGACGAAGCCGCGGACATTGAGGTCGAAGACGCGCGCGTACTCTTCGTCGGTCGTCTCGGTGATCGGCACCGCGGTGCCGACCCCGGCGTTGCTCACCAGGATGTCGACCTTGCCCCAGCGGGCGATGGCGCGCGCGACCACGGCGTCGACCTCCGCGCTGTCGGTGACGTCGCAATGCTCGAGCATCGCCGCGCCGCCCGCGGCCTCGATCGTCGTGGCGGTGTCCTCGCCGGCGGTGCGGTCGGCGGCCCAGGTCACGACGACCTTGGCGCCGGCCTGCCCGAGCGTCAGCGCGATCGCGCGGCCGATGCCGCGCGACGACGCCGTGACGAATGCGACCTTGCCCGAGAGGTCGATGGGCAGCATCGCTCAGCCCCGCAGCAGCGGTGCGATCCGCCGCTTGAGATCGGCGACGGCCTCGGCCGGCGTCATGCGGCCGATCGCCACCGCCTGGCCGTTCTGGATCAGCATGTCCACGGCCTCCTGCGTGCGGTCGAAGCTCGGCACCGGCGGCCGCGCGTGGGGCAGCACGCGCGCCTCGATCGCGGCATAGGGCGTCATCGCCATGAAGCGCTGGTCGGCATAGACCGAGGCGCGGATCGGGCCGTTGCCGTTGAGCGCCTGGCGCAGCGCGCCGTCGCGCGACGAGAGCGTTCGGATCAGCGACCACGAGAGCTGCTTGTCGCGCGCATTGCGCGGGATGGCGAGCGACCAGAAGTCGGAGGTCGCGACCACGGGCACGCGGTCGCGCACGCTCGCCGAGGCGACCGCGGGAACGACCTTGATCTTGCCGGCGACGCGCGACTTCTGCGGGTCGTTGAAATCCTGGAAGCGGCCGAACAGCGAATAGACCATCGCCGCGCGCCCGTTCTGGATCTGCGTGAACGTCTCCTCCTGCTGCATGCCGGGCCAGTTGCGCGGCAGCGTGCCGCGCTGGAACAGATCGCGCAGGGTCGTGAACATCTGCACGAAGCCGGCCTCGTTGGGCAGCAGGCGCATGTCCTGGTCGATCAGCGGCGCGTCGTAGCCGAAGGCCAGCGACATCAGGTTGAAGTGCGAGTTGCCCGGCATGGTGAAGCCGTTGACCGCCGTGCCGTCGGCGCGCGTATAGGTGCAGCGGTGCGCGGTCTCGACCAGCTCCTCGAGAGTTTCCGGCGGCTTGGTGATGCCGCGCTCGGCGAGGATCTCCTCGTTGTAGTGGAGGGCGACCGTGGCGTGGCGCACCGGGATCAGGCGCTGCGAACCCTCGAGCTGAGTCGCGCGCACCAGGCCGGGCGAGATGTCGGCGAAGTCCTCGATCGGATCGGCCGCCTGCATCGGGTCGAGCGGCTCGAGCTGGCGCAGCAGCCGGGCGTTGAGCGCGGTGTTCAGCACGTAGGACAGGTTGAAGGTCGTCTCGCCGAGCGACAACTCGCGCAACAGCCGGTCGTGGATCGGCGTCACGTCGAACGTCGTCCAGACGATGCGGCGGTTGTTGCGCGTCTGCCAGTCGGCGGTGACGTCGCCGCCCGGCCGGCTCGCCTCGGTGGCGACGAGCTGGTGCACGCGATGGCCGAGGATGTTGAACGGTTGCGCCGTCTGTGCGCGGGCGCGCCCGGACGGCAGCGTGCCGGATGCGGCAGCCGCGCCGGCGAAGGCGAGGAATGAGCGGCGATCGAGGCGCGAACGACGTGTGGTCATGGCGGTCCTCCGGTCCTGGTTTGGTTTTCGGCCGGGCGTCAGCCCTTCGTTGCACCGGCGGTCAGGCCGGCGATCAGGTATTTCTGCGCGAGCATCACGAAGATCACGATCGGCAGCAGCTGCAGCGTGGTGGCGGCGAACAGAACGCCCCATTCGACGCCGTCGACCGCGCCGGTCATTTCGCTCACCACCAGCGGCGCGGTCTTGGCGCGCGTCGTCGTGAAGATGAAGGCGAACAGGAACTCGTTCCAGGCGTAGACGAACACGAACACGCCGGCCGCGATCATGCCCTGCGCGGCCACGGGCAGGATGACGCGCAGGACGATCTGCCAGTCGCTGGCGCCATCGACCGTCGCGGCCTCGTCGAGCTCGCGCGGAATCTGGTCGATGAAGGTCTTCATGATCATCGTGCCCAGCGAGACGAAGAACGTCGCATAGAGCAGGATGAGCACGAGATGCGTGTCGTTGAGCCGCAGCCAGTTGACCGCGGGGAAGAGCGGCAGCGTCACGACGATCGGCGGAATCAGCCGGATGAAGATCATGAAGAATGCCGAGAAGGTCAGCAGACGCGAGCGGTGGCGCGAATAGACCCAGCCGGCGAGCGTGCTCGACAGCACCGCGACCGCGGTGGCGCCGACGGTGATGATCAGGCTGTTGACCAGGTTGGAGAAGAAGTCCGGCCAGCGTCGCCACAGGCCGACGTAGTTGTCGACGGTCGGACTGAACAGCCAGGTCGGCGGATAGACGAAGATGTCGCGCGGCGGTTTGAACGACGAGGCGACGACGAGCATGATCGGGAAGGCCGACCACACCACGATGAGGGCGAGGGCGAGGCCGCGCAGCGCGCGTATGGCGAGCGGTCTACGCATCGGCGGCAAACATCCGCTTGTAGATCTGGCGCAGATACCAGAGTGCGAGCAGGACCGACGCGACGACCATCAGCCAGCCGGTCGCGGCCGACTTGCCGAAGGCGTTGTAGCGGAACGCCTCCTGGTAGAGGTAGACGGCCAGCACCTCGGTCGTGCGCGCCGGCCCGCCCTGGGTGAGCAGCCAGACCTCCGAGAATATGCGAAAGGCGAAGATGTATCGGAACAGCACCGAAACGAGGATCGCCGGGATCATCAGCGGCAGGGTGACGCGGCGGAACTCCTGCCACGGCGTGGCGCCGTCGATTCGTGCCGCCTCGTAGAGCTCCGTCGGCACGGCGAGGCGCGCGGAGTAGAGCAGGATGAAGGTGAAAGGCAGGTGCAGCCAGATCGACAGGATGCAGATCAGCGCCAGACCGTGCTCCGGCACCACCGCCCATTCGATCGTCGGCAGGCCGAGGGCCGCGAGCGTCTGCGACACCATGCCGATGGTCGGGTCCATCATGAACCGCCACATCACGACCGCGCTCACCTCGCTGATCGCGTAGGGCGCCAGCACGATCGCAATCATCAGGCGGCGCGCCGGCACGCCGCCGACGAAGAGCAGCGCCACGCCCAGGCCGAGCGCGAGCTCGACATAGACGACGATGTTGATGACGATGACGGTGTTGAGAAAGGCCTGCCAGAAATAGGGATCCGACAGCACCTCGACGTAGTTGGCGAATCCCACCCAGCGCGGCGCCTGGCCGAAGCTCGATTCGTTGAGCGACAGCCAGAACACGTAGATCGCAGGCAGGAAGATGACGAGCCCGAGCAGCGCCTGAACGGGCATCACCATCATCGCGTGGGCGAAGCTGAACCGCTTCATTGCCGCAGTCCCCGCGACGCGCCGCTTACGTCGCGCGATAGCGCGCGACGACGTCCCAGTCGATCGCGACGCCGAGGCCCGGCCCCTGCGGTACGGCCGC